>JACCXF010000022.1 GCA_013697295.1 Actinomycetota bacterium
GACCTGAGTGGTCGCCAGGCTCGCGTGGCCCAGCAACTCTTGAACCACCCGGATGTCGGCTCCGGCATCGAGCATATGCGTTGCGAAAGAGTGCCTGAGCGTGTGAGGGGAGACCCGGGTCTCGAGCCCCGCTCGCTCGGCATGGCTCTTCAGGAGCTTCCAACAGCCCTGGCGGCTCAACCGGCCCCCCCGGGCGTTCAAGAACAAGGCGCCGCGGGCCGCCGGACTCGACCTGGCCCGCCCGAGGAGATCGGTTCGGCTCCGGCTGATGTAGTCGCCCACCGCGCGCCGGGCTGCTCGTCCGAGTGGCACTCTGCGGCCCTTGCGGCCCTTGCCCATCCGAACGAGTACAGAGCCTTCATCCAGGTCCACGTCATCGACATCCAATCCGACGAGCTCCGAGATCCGCAGGCCTGCTCCATAGAGGGTCTCCAGGATCGCCCTGTCACGGCGCCCGAGCACATCGTCGGGCGGAGCGTCGATGAGAAGCTCGACGTCCTCGAGCGAGATGGCCTTCGGGATCGACCGGCCTCGCTTCGGACTGCCGACCTTTGCGGTCGGGTCGTGATCGATGAGACCCTCCGTGGCCAGGAACCGATAGAGGGACCGGACCGACACCAGCATGCGCGCCACAGATGAATCCGACAGCGGACCGCGCGCGGGCGGACGCCCCGCTCGCAATCGGGTGAGGTACTCGGTGACGTCATCGGGCCGAGCGTCGGCTCCGTCGATGCCGGTCTCCGCACAGAATCGGGTCCAGGTGCCAAGGTCCCGGCGATAGGCGGCCACGGTGTTGGTCGAGAGCCCCCGTTCGGAGGAGATGTGGGTCAGATACTCATCGATCCAGCCCAGGAAACGTTGCTGCGAGCGCCGGCCCTTGGAGCCACGAGAACCCCGGTTCGCCTCAGCCACGGAGGCTCACCGGCCTACGACAGAGCGTCGAACTCGTGGAACTCGAGGGCATGGGCTTCGGCGACGGGTTCGTACACGACGGAACCCTGATGAACGTTCACGCCTTTGGCTAACCCCGGATCCTGCTGAACGGCACCCTTTAAACCTTCCTCCGCCAGCGCCACCACGTAGGGCAAAGTGGCGTTGGTGAGGGCATAGGTCGATGTATGCGGAACGGCGCCCGGCATGTTCCCGACGCAGTAGTGGACCACGTCGTGCACGACGTAGGTGGGGTCGGAATGCGTCGTCATCTTCGTAGTCTCGAAGCACCCACCCTGGTCTACAGAGATATCCACAACGACGCTTCCGGGTTTCATCTCCTTGATGATGTCCTCGGTAACGATCCGTGGAGCGCGCGCCCCGGGAACGAGGACGGCCCCGATAACGAGATCGGCGCTCAGGCAAGCCTCTTCCACCGCGAGGCGGTTCGAGGCGAGCGTGAGGATCTTCCCCTGGTGGATGCGGTCGATGTCGCGCAGCTTGTTGATGTTCTTATCCAGGACGACGACTTCAGCCTCCATGCCCTGCGCGATCCACGCCGAGTTGAGGCCCGCCATACCAGCGCCGATGACCACGACGCGCGCCGGCCTCACCCCCGAGACGCCGCCGAGCAACACCCCGCGACCTCCGTGCTCGCGCTCGAGCCAGGTCGCTCCCACGTGAGGTGCCATCCGCCCCGCGACCTCGCTCATGGGGGCGAGCAATGGCAGGGACCCGTCCGGGAACTCGACGGTCTCGTAGGCCACACCCGTGGTGCCGGAATCCATCAAAGCCCTGGTGACCGGCTCGCTGGCGGCCAGGTGCAGGTAGGTGAACAGGATGAGGCCCTCGCGGAGCCGTGGGAACTCTTCTTCGATGGGCTCTTTCACCTTGAGCACCATCTCGGACTCGGAGAACACGACGTCGGCGTCGGGCACGATGGTGGCTCCGGCCCGTTCGAACTCAGTGTCGCTGATGCTCGACCCCTCGCCGGCGCCTCGCTCGATCAGCACCGGGTGACCCAGAACGACGAGCTCACGAACGCCGGCCGGCGTGATGGCGATCCGGTACTCGTTGTCCTTCAGCTCGCGCGGCACCCCCACTTTCATGGGGCTGACCCTAGCGGATTCGGGTTATGAGAGGGGTGTTACGACCGTGGCGTCGTCGGACGATGCGTCGGAAGTCTCGACACGGACCCCCCGGCCTTCCCCACGCGCGATCGCAGCGCCCACGAAATCTCTGAACAAGGGCTGGGGGCGGTCGGGCCGGCTCTTGAACTCGGGGTGGAACTGGCCGGCTACGAACCAGGGATGATCGGGCAGCTCGATGATCTCGACGAGGGTCCGATCGGGTGACTCGCCCGAGCACACCAGCCCTGCGTCCTCGAGCTTCCGCCGGAAGCGCGGGTTGACCTCGTAGCGATGGCGGTGACGCTCGAAGATGAGCTCCGAACCATAGGCGGCTTCCGCCTTGGTTCCCTGCTCGAGCCTGCACGGGTAAGCGCCCAAGCGCATGGTGCCCCCGAGGGAGCTCAGGTCCTGCCCGGCGAGGATGTCCACCACCGGGTAAGCGGTCTGCGAATCGAACTCCGATGAGTTCGCGTCCTCCAGACCTGCGACGTTCCTGGCGAACTCGATCACGGCGCACTGAAGACCTAGGCAGATACCCAGGAAGGGCACGTCCTTCTCGCGGGCAAAGCGAACCGCATTGATCTTGCCCTCGATCCCACGCACACCGAAGCCGCCCGGCACGAGGATGCCGTCGAGGTCCGCCAGACGCTCCTCGATGCTGCCGCTCTTCAGCTCGTCCGATGCGATCCAGACGATCTCGACCTGGGAGCCATGGTGGAACCCCGCATGCTTGAGGCTCTCAACGACGGAGAGGTAAGCATCCGGGAGCGTGACGTATTTCCCGATGATGCCGATCCGAACCGTGCCATCCGCTGCATCCACACGCGACACGAGCTCGTGCCACTGGTTCATGTCCGGAGCGGGAGCCTCTATCCGTAGCGAGTCAACAACGAAATCGTCGAGGCCTTCATCCTTCAGCACAAGTGGGATGTCGTAGATGCTGTCGACATCCATCGCCGAGACGATGCCTTTCATCTGAACGTCGCAGAGCATCGAGATCTTCCGCTTGAGTGACTGGCTGATCGGCCGGTCGGAACGGCACACGATCGCGTCGGGCTGGATACCGATGCTTCTGAGCTCGCGCACGGAGTGCTGCGTCGGCTTCGTCTTCAGCTCTTCGGCCGGCCCCATGAAGGGAACCAGCGTCACGTGGATGTAGAAGGTCTCGTCCCGGCCCAGCTCGGTACGCAGTTGCCTGATCGCCTCGAGGAATGGAAGCGACTCGATGTCACCCACGGTTCCACCGATCTCCGTGATGAGGATGTCCGCCCCAGAATCCTCACCCAGGGAGCGGATGCGCTCCTTGATGGAGTTCGTTACGTGAGGGATGACCTGCACCGTGTCGCCGAGAAATTCTCCTCTGCGCTCTCTGGCGATGATCCCTTGGTAGATGGCGCCGGTCGTGACGTTGGAGGAACGGAACATGTTTTCGTCGATGAAGCGCTCGTAATGACCCAGGTCAAGGTCCGTCTCGCCGCCGTCCTCGGTCACGAAGACCTCGCCATGCTGGAACGGATTCATGGTGCCGGGGTCGACGTTGAGGTAGGGGTCGAGCTTCTGCATCATCACGCGCAGGCCGCGAGCTTTAAAGAGCCTGCCCAGGGATGCAGCCGTGATCCCCTTGCCGAGGCTGGAAACCACACCCCCAGTCACAAAAACGTGCTTCGCCACCGGTCCTCCGTTCCGCTCCATAGGAACCACTAGATTCGTAGCCAAACAGGTGACGACCCCCGGAAAACCTCGCATAGGCGATAGCGACTTCGGTTCCGGGGGAAGTCGTCTCACCGTAGCACGACGCGTGGAGTGACCCGGTATTTAGACGCGACCCCAGCGGTCCAATGCGGACAGCCACCCGGTGCGCTCGATCACGCTAGAGAACGAGATCCGTTCGGAGGCGACGTTCAGCCCCAGAAGAATCAGGACGAGCGCGATCCGAAGCCACAGTGGGGCGGCCAGGCAGAGCCCCAGGCCCGCCACCGCCCCCAGGGGGTTGGCGCCGGCGTCGCCCAGCATGGCTCGGGCGCGCAGGTCGGCGGGGAGGCAGACGAGCAGGGCCCCGACGAGGCCCGCGACGGCAGCGGGCCATCCCAACGAGCCCGCCGCAAACGCCAGCGGCGGGATCAACAAGATGAGGCCGACCTTTGCTGCACGGCCGGGCGCTCGATCTAGGAGGTTGAGGAGGTTTGCTGCCAACGCGATCCCGAGAGCGGTGGAGAGGACCTCGGCCGGCGCGTTGACACCCCACACAAGCCCGGCAGCTACCAGGCTTGCGACGCCGCCCGCGATCACCTTGAGCGCTCCCCCGGTGACGCGGCCCGACATGGCTGCGCGGAGGTGGCCGCCGAAGCCGCGCTCACGCTCGTCGCCGCGTCGATCGTCGAGGTAACCCGCTGCCCCCATCGCCAGCACCAGCACGCCGGTCGCCGCAGTGACCTCGGGCTTGATCGCGCCGGCGTCGAGTGCAGCATCGAGGAGCGCTGCCGACACCAGCCCCGCCAGGGCGCCCGCGCACAGCGGCGATCCCAACACGGCCGGCACCGGCATCCCGAGCACGTTGGTGCGCACGAGACTTCCGGGGGCGGCGCGGATCGCCCACGGAAGCATCAGTGCGGCTACCCCCGCCCCGACTACCGCACCCGCCAAACCGATGGCGGCGGCAGCGCCGGTCATGTTGTTTCGCCGCCGTCCGCACCCTCGAGAGACAGGTGCGTGATCAGGGCCATGGGCACGAGGAACGACAACACCATCGCCGGGATCACGATCCCGGAGTCGTTCACGGCGAATCCCAGGATCGCCAGGACCAGCCCGCCGAGCAGGCCGGCCCGGAGCCTGGGATACACCTCGGCCAGTCTCTGCCAGCGGCCGCGCGGCCTCCGTAGCAACCACACCATCACCGCCACGGCCGGCGGCACGAAGAACGTCCAGATCGAGGTTCTGAAGACTCGGAGGTTAGCGCGGGCCTTCCGCTCGAGCGTGTCGTAGAGGATGCCTCCTCCTCGGTCCCCGATGTCCTGTGCCAGTCGCGCCAGGTGGGTCTGTTGCTCAGGTGGCCGGGCCAGATCGACTGCGAGGAAGATCCCCAGCATCAGGAGGCCGGCAACCAGACCGCCAACGAGGATCTTCCAGGTTGGCCGGCGACCTATCAGGAGCAAGAACGTGATCGCGAATGCAGGTACCAACGCGATGACGCCGCCCACATCGCTGCCGAACTGAGGGGCCCCATCGACAACGACCGTCATGAGGTACAGCAGGGCGACGCCGTAGTACGCATATCGCGAGCGCGGCCAGCGGTGGATGATGAGGACGCCCGTGAGCAACGTCGCGGCCCCGAGAACCGCGAACACGATGTTCCCCGCTCCCGCGAACCGCCCGGCGATGATCGGCGAGTATCCGAAGACGGTGTTGAGTTGCAGCCGCGCGCCAGAGACCAGATCGGCGTAGAGAACCAGAGTCGTCAGTGCGGTGAGTGCAAGCAGCCGATCCATCGACGAATCCAGCAGTCTCACCGTTAGAGCGACCAACACGACGTCGATGCCCAGCATGATCGCGACGTATGCGGGCCCGCCGAGATCGTGCGCATCGATGGCGCCTGCGAGGTACGTACAAACAGGGAAGGCCACCACGGCGAGGGCCGCCAGGCTCAACCAATGCCACAAACGACTGCCCACCAACGCGTTCTCATCCCGCTCGCGACGGAACAACAGGAAGCCGATCAGGAGGTAGACCAGGACCTGCGCGGCGACGAACAGCTTGGACACGGGTGGTTGCAGGTCCTCGATGAGCACGGCCTCTCGGTCGAGGTCGATCGCGGCCCCAACGAGGTCGTCCTGGGCCGGTTCCACCGCGATCCAGGGTCTGCCCGTCATCGATGTGGGTCGGTCCCTCCCCAGATGGGCCAGCACCGTCGGTGCAACATCAGGCAGCGTGACGATGCCGCGCCGTCTGGTAGATGCGGACTCCATCGTCGAACCCGCAGGGAAAGCGTCGCCAACTGCGATCGCCACCCCCAGATGTGTGTCGTCCTCGGTCGCGGGCGAGGTGGGCGAAACGATGAGAAGCAGGTCCCGCTGCGGATCCAACTGTTCGCTAGCCAGCGCGATGGTGGCATCGGCCGCCGCGAGCGCCTCGTCCCATTCCGGACCACGCTCTCTGCCCTCGGCCAGCGCGCCTTGCTCTGCGCGGACGAGATCCCCCTGGTCGATGAAGGTCGCGGAACAGGGACGACTGAGCGCCGCATCCACCGCGTCCCCAAGAACCGACATGTTCGTCCGCACGCCCCACACCGAGTCCGGATCTTGTTCCAGCAGGTTGGGCCCGACCGCTGCATCGTCCACCTGCCCGTCGCGATCCATCGCGGCGAGGAGAACCCAGCGACCCGGACCCAGAGGTGTCGCGGGAGGGCGACCCAGATCCCCATTCCCGATCGCGGCGACGGTTCCCTCCGAGGCTTCTCCCAGCGCGCCCGGCTGGGCTCCGTAACCCGCGGCCTCGGCCAGTTCCTTCAAGACCTCGACACCGGGCACGCGTTCGCTCGTCAGGTCCTTCTCGGAAGTCAGCCGATCGGACGCACCCACGAGATCACCTGCATCGACGCGGGCACCGGCTCCCATCGTCCCGAATCCGGATGCGTAGGTCGTTCTGGACACGATCGTCCTGACCGACATCGAGCCTGTAGCCCCGGCCGCCGCGGCCTCCAGGATCGCAGGGGGCTGTCTCTCTTCGATATCGGTCCAAGTGACGCCGGGCAGGGTCACCACCACGACCCGGCCACATCTCTCCTGAGCATGGACGGCGGGCGAGGAGAGGATGCTCGCGCCGAACAGACCAGCCGCCATGGCCAACGCCACGGCGCTACGCCGCACGAGCCGCGTCCAGATAGGCGTCCTTGAGCGTGGCGAGCATGAGTTCGGTGGAGAACACCTCGAGCAGGCGCTCGCGAGCGTGTGCCGCATATCGCTTCGCCGTCTGCGGCGACTCGAGCACCTCCAACAACGCCTCCGCGAGACGTTCGGGATCGTTCTTCGGCACCAATCGGCCGCCAACGCGGTCCTCGACTATCTCGGGCATCCCACCCACCCTCGTGCCGACCACCGGTGTTCCAAGCAACATGGCTTCTTGCACCGCGAGCGGGATGCCCTCCCAAACCGACGACAGGCAGAAGACATTCCCAGCCGCTATGACGTCGGCTGCGTCGTCCCTCCACCCCAACCACCTAACGCGTTGCCCGATGCCCAGGCTGTCCGCGTGTTCACGCAGCTCTGATTCGGCCGGACCACGTCCAAGTATCGCGAGGCAGACGTTGTCGGGAAGTCGCGCGACCGCACTCAACATCACGTCGACGGACTTCTGTGCGGAGAGACGAGAGGCGGTGACGATGAGAGGCGACTCCCCAGCCCCCAGCTCAGCTCGAACCGCAGGCGCGTCGGCCATCCTTAGAGGCGGATCACCTACGCCCAGGTACAGGGTCTCGACCCTGTCTGCTGCCGACCCGGAAGCGCGCCGCAGATGCTCCGTCATGTCCTTCGATACGGCAAAGGTGCGAGAGGTTAGTCGCACCGCGAGAGGCTCCGCCCACCTGTACAGACGTGCCTTGATCCCGCCCGAGACATCCGGTCGCAAGAGGTTATGGCAGGTCAGCAGCACCGTCACGCCTTCCGTGCGAGCGGCCAGAGCTGCGTCCACCCCGGCGCGCAGCCCATGGGCGTGTACGACCTCATAGTTGCCCTCCGCGATGGTTCTCCTCAGCTCCGCGATCGCCTTGCGGTGTCCGATCAGGGGGCCATCCGGGATGACGATGTCGTGCACCGGTTTGGGCATGACGACCGGCGTATCGGCCGGGCCGGCGGCATCCACCTCGAAGTCGTCGTGACCATCCAGCTCTCTGACGAGCAGGGCCACATGACGAGCGATGCCACCGGCTGAACGACCGAGAACCTGAAGGACCCGTACGCTCACGACCGCCGTCGCTTGACGACGCCCGCGATCCGGAGCAACTCCGGCGATTTGGCCCACAGCATGAGCCCCCCGTAGACACCGACCCCGGCGAGGCACACGACGGAAACGTTGGCGAGCGCCTGCCCCTTGGTGGCGTCCGGCACCAGAGCGCCGGCGAGCCACATCGCCGCGGTCGCCGCCGACCCGAACAGGAGCGACCGCGCCACAGCCGGGGACCACCAGATCGCGACCTCCCTCCCCAACCGGCGCGAGAAGAGATACGCGAGCAGCGCGGTTCCGAGGAAGAAGCCGATCGAATGTCCGAAAGCGAGTCCGGGCACCGACCAGTCGGCGGTCAGAACGAAGAACAGGATCGCGCCCACCCCGCTGGACACGGCAACCGTACCGGCATTAACCAGCGTCGGCGTCTTCGTGTCGGAGTACGCGTAGTAGGCCCGCGTGAGTACCAGGAACGCCGAATACGCCGGCAGTCCGACGGCGAACGCAGCGATGACCCTCCCGATCAACTCCACCCCCGCCCCCGACATGACGCCGTATTCCAGGCTCACTCTGGCCAGAGGCACCGCGACGATCAGCATGAACGCTGCGACGGGCAGGAGCACGAATAGCAACATGTCGAGGCCATCCTTCAGCCGTTGGATGAACTCCGTTCCCTCGCCCTTGGTTGCGTGCTCCGCCATGGCCGGGAATAGCACGTGGAAGATCGGCGCCGCGAACAGCGCGTGTGGAACGTAAAAGAACGTGTACGCCCATTGATAGGCGGCAACGCCGCCCTCCACCCGATTAGCGAGTATCAGCACCACGATGAGTCCTGCCTGATAACCCCCCGCGTAACCAAGCGCCCACACCCCCAGCCGGGTCGCCTTCCGAACGGCGGGATGGGAGCGGTCGAAACGCCACCGGAAGCGCCACCCCAGCCTCCTGAGCTGTGGCACAAGGCAGGCCGTCATCACGATGACCCCCAGGGTCGTTCCCGCCCCCAGCACCCACGTCTCCGATGTGCTGATCGCCGCGATCGTCGGCCGCTTATCGCCCCGCAGGAGGGTGTAGGAGATGTAAACGGCGATCACTACCACGTTGTTGAAGATCGGTGCGATCGCGGCCATCGCGAAGCGGCGGTAAGCATGCAGTGCGCCGGTCATGATCATGCCGGCGCCGTAGAACACGACTTGGGGTGCGAAGAGCCGAAGGAAGCTGGTTCCCAGCTCGACCTCGCGCGCCCTTACGTCAACCCGATCCACCCCGATCGTCAGGACCTTCATGATCAACGGCGCGGCTAACGCCAGGAGGATCGCGAGAAGGGCCAGCCCCACGAGGGCGACGGACGTCAGGACGTTCGCCGCATGCCACCCCTCCTCACGTTCGTCCTTCACCAGATACTCGATGAAGGTCGGGACGAAGATCGAGGTGAGAACACCCGCCGCTAGCAACTCGAACATCAGGTTCGGAGCCGTGTTTGCCGTCTGGTAGGTGTTGGCGAGGAAGGTCGTTCCCATAGCCCCAGCTACGACGACCACCCGGATGAATCCGGTGACCCGCGACACGAGGGTTGCGACGGTGATGATCGCGGCGCCGCGCGCGAGTGATCCCTTCCCCTCGGTCTTCGCGGCCCCCACTCCTAGCCCCCCGATGACGGCTGCGGCACGGGGGCCTCTGCGTCCTGCCCTGCTCCGTAGTGTCCGGCGGGCCGTTCGTCGGCTCGTTCCAAAGCGAGAGCGAGGGAGATCCTCCCGACGGCACTGTCGACATCGTCGACAGTGCTCACACGTTCGTGAGCATCACCGTCCCCACGTACCCCCTCCACAACGCCCCACGCGCTGCCCTGCCCTTCGACCACCACCACCGGATTCCCCCGCGCGCCGAAGGACGATGCGAGTTGCGTAACGAAAGGGGCGACGTCGAAGGGGGGCTCGTTCGTCGAACCCGCGATGATGACGAGCGCCGACGCGGCGGGAACGGTAGGGAGTTCTTCGTCGCGCACCTCGACCTCGAGATAACCCGTGTCGCGCAATGGCCCGACCACCTCCTCGAGGAGAGCCTGAGATTCCTCCCCTCCGATCGCCCCCTCGACCTCTCCCTGCGCCGCCACCGCGCCGGCGCGGGCGCCGAGGAGCTCGGCTATGTCCACTCGGAGGTCGGCGGCGGTCACGTCGGGAAGATCCAGGGTGGTGGTCAGCTCCTCCCGAGCCGCAAGGTCGTCGAGATTGAAAGCGGCCGTGGCGACGATCGTCGAGACGATGGCCCCGTCGGCTCCCTCGAGCGCCGACTCCACCGCATCGATGGTGTCGGCCTCCGTCTCACCGATGCGCCATAGAACGATGCGCCGTCCGGACAGCGCATCGTTCGTCAGGGTGGACTCAAAGGCCGATAGAGCCGACTCCTGGTGAGCGGCTTCGCGTTCCGTTTCGCGAACTCGGTTGAGGAGATCTATGTTGGTCCTCTCGAGACTGTCGACCCTGTTCTCGAGTTGCTCGAGCAAAGGCCCTCCCAAGAAGGCGGAGCCGGTCACGATCCCGAGGCTCAGGGCCAGCAACACGGCCACGATCGAGATGATGTGGTAGCGGAAGTCGATCACCCGAAGATCGCTTGCTTGATGTCGAACCAGAGGTTCCTCACGTCGATCCACATCAATCTCACGTACAGCCTCATCGGTTCGGACAACCACACGGCGATCGCGAGGGCAAGCAAGGCTGCACCGACCAGCAGCAGTAGGTCCACGCGCTTCACCGTGCTCCGGTACAGGCGACTAACTCCCTTTGCATCCACGAGGATCGGGCCCACGCGCAACCTGGTGAGGAAGGTCGATGCCATCCCCTTACGCCCTTTGTCGAGGAACTCGACCAGATTGGCGTGTGTACCCACGGCGACGATGAGCTCCGCTCCCTCTTCGAACGCCATGAGCATGGCGATGTCCTCCGAGGTGCCCGTGGCCTCGAACAGAACGGAAGGCAGGCCAAGTGCGTGCACCCGATCCAAACCGGGAGCCTTGCCTCCTGCATATGCGTGCACGACAAGCTCCGCTCCCGAGACCAGACCCTTGGTGGAGACGGAGTCCATATCGCCGATGATCATGTCGGGCTCGAGACCGAACTCGAGGAGCGCGTCGGCGCCCCCGTCGACGCCTATCAGGAGGGGATCGAGCTCGCGGATGTAGGACCGTAGTGCGCTGAGGTCCTCGCGATGACCATGACCTCGCACCACGATCAGAACGTGACGGCCATCGAAGGAAGTGCGTGTCTTCGGAAGGCGCGTGGCTTCCAGCAAGACGTCGCGCTCGTCTCGGATGTACTGGATCGTGTTCTCGGCGAACCGCTCCAACTCGGAGGAGATCCCCCGCTTTGCCTCGTCCAGCGTTTCCTCGGCGGCGGCCAGATGAAGACGAGTCCCGCGAGCGATGGTCGAGGCCCCGTTACCGCCCACCCTGAGCAGCACGTCTTCGTCGAGAACCACGCGAGAGCCATCGGGCACCGCCATGACCCCCGGGCCTGCAGCGTCGAGCACCGGGATACCCGCGGAGCACAGAAGCAGTGGCCCGAGGTTCGGATAGCGCCCCGTGGAGGAGGACGACGCGTTGACAACCGCCGCCACCTGTCGCTGGATCAGCCCTTCCGCAGCGATCCTGTCTAGATCGGCGTGGTCGATGATGGCGATATCCCCGGCTTGGAGGCGCGCCACAAGATTCTTGGTCCGGCGGTCAACGCGCGCGACCCCGCGCACCTGCGCGACAGCCGCCGCCTCTTCGGTTCTCCTTGGTTTAGCCATGGCTCAATCCGCTCCGGCCGCCATATCCAGTAACTCCTGTGCGTGCTCTCGAGCTCGCTCGCTCTCGGGGAGTCCGGCCAGCATCCGCGATAACTCGGCGACACGCTCTTCACCCTCCACCATCTCGACGGTTGCGCGCGTGCGCTCATCCCCAACGGCCTTGGACACACGGTAGTGGGCATCCGCGAAGGCCGCCACCTGCGGGAGATGCGTTACCACCAGGACCTGAACGCTTGTTCGATGAGCGAGTTTGCTCAGCGCCTCGCCAACCGAGCGCGCAGCCTTACCTCCGACGCCCGCATCTACTTCATCGAACACCATCGTCGATGCCGCCGCGTCCGAGACGAGCAGGTGCAGTGCAAGTGAGATCCGGGACAGCTCGCCACCCGACGCGACTTTCGAGATCGGCCGTGGGACTTCGCCCGGATTGGCCGAGACAAGGAACGAGACGCGTTCCGTGCCCCCGTCATAGAGCTCAGACGGATCGATCTGAGCCACGAAGCGGGCTCCCGAGAGCGCAAGCTCCCCGAGAAGCTCCTTCATGGCATCTTCCAGTCGCGGAGCCGCCTCCTCGCGCAGGACGCGTAACCTTGCGGATAGACCGTCGGCTTGCGCTGAGAGCTCGCCGCGCTCCTTCTCGAACCGCACGATGTTGGCATCGTCAGAGGTCAGTTCGTGCAAACGATCGCGAGAGCGCTTCAGGTAACCCAACACCTGTTTTTCGTCGTCGCCATACTTTCGCCGCAGTCGCGAGAGTTGATCGATCCTCGCCCGAACCTCCTCGAGGGCATCGGGATCGGGAGCGACCGTGCGCGCGCTGAGATCCGAAGCGATGTCACCGACCTCGAAGGATGCTGCGCGCAGTCTGTCTAGCAGCGCTCGTGCGCCGGGATCCTTCTCGATCGTTCGGTCCAGCGCACCGATCGCCCGGTTGAGAGACTCCTCTGCGCCCCCGTCACCGCGCAATGACTCGATCGCTTGTTCGAACGATAGAGCGAACGTCTCCGCGTTCTCCAGGCGGGCCGCGTCTTCGAGCAACCGGGTCGATTCTCCCTCGATGACCCCGGCAGCCTCGATCTCGGCTATCTCGTATGACAGAACATCGGCCTCGCGCCTACGAGCGCGCTCGCCGGTCTCGAGGTCTTCCACCGCCCGCGTAGCACGGTTCAGTGCCCGCATGACCACCCTCAATTCATCTGCGAGCGCGGTCACGTCGGTTCCAGCGAACCGATCCAGGGTGTGCCGCTGCCACGCCGCGTTGCCGATGCGCTGGTGCGCGTGCTGACCGGCGATCTCGACGAGACCCGGCGCTATCTCTTCGAGGAGCTTTATCGTGACGAGCCGGCCGTTGACGCGCGCCTTGGCGGAGCGACCGTCACTCGTGATCGTTCGGTGAACGACGACTTCCACCTCTCCAGTACCCGCCTCCTCAGGGAGTGCCCCCTCGGTGATCAGCCGTTCGACCGCGAGGTGGGAGGGGGGAAGGAGCCAGCGGCCTTCCACACGGCCCTCCAACGCCCCTTCACGCACGATCGACCGGTCGGCGCGGTCGCCCAGGAGCAGCCCGAGGCCGGCAACGACAAGGGTCTTTCCCGCCCCAGTCTCCCCCGTAAGCACGGAGCACCCGGGCCGGAGCGCCAGTTCCGCTCGCTCGATAACTCCCAGGCCCTCGACCACCAACTCGGTCAGCATCTCGGAATCCTAGTGGGGGCGGGAACTCAGCCCGGAAGCTGGAGCTTGTTCCGCAGTCGCTCGAGGAAGTTCGGTCCGGATAACCGCACGATCCGAAGAGGGCGTGGGTGCCTGCGAACCACGACCGTTGAGCCCGGCTCGAGATCCCCCCCGAGGGCTCCGTCGAGCGATAGAGACCCCTCCTCGCCGTCGGGATCGGTAGTTATCTCAACCGTTTCGTCGGGCGTCAGCACGAAAGGCCGAGCGAAGATCATGTGAGGGCTCACCGGAACGAGAACCATGCATTGAGCTCTTGGGTCGACGATCGGGCCACCAGCGCTCAGTGCGTAGGCCGTCGACCCCGTCGGGGTCGCGACGATCACGCCATCTGCGTTGTAGGCGGCGAGTCTCTCTCCGCCGACCCGCACCTCCATGCGAAGGAGCCGGTAGCGCGAGGTTCGCTCGACCAGGACCTCGTTCATCCCCACGTAGTCGCGAGAGTCGCCCACGGAGCAGGCGAGCATCATGCGATCTTCGAGATGGAACTCGCCGGACAGGATCTTTTCGAGGGCCATGATCTCGTCGCCGGCATCGACTTCCGTCAGATAGCCCAGCCGACCGAGGTTCACCCCGAGCAGCGGCGCCTCCTCCTCGTGGGCCACCTGCGCGCCGCGCAGAACCGTGCCGTCGCCCCCCAGGGCCACTACCAGGTCGGGCGACTCCTCGACAACGGTGACGCCGCGCGCCGCTAGGAACTCACCGATCTTCTTCTCGATCTGGGCCGCCATCGACTTCTCGTGATGCGAGACGATCGCTACGCGCTCAAGCTTCATCGCGCGCCTCCTCGAGTGCCCGGTCGATGGTGTCGAGCCGTGCGTCGATGCCGCGACCAAGGTGGACGAAGAACTCCCGATTGCCGGCCGGGCCGGATGGATGGGCCAGCGCGACGCCTGCGAGTCCGAGGCCGACCCCCGTTGCAGCCTGGGTCACGCGGTCGATCGCCGCCCGCCACAAGGTCGGATCCCTCACTACCCCTCCTTTGCCTACGGCTTTCCTTCCTACCTCGAACTGCGGTTTGACGAGAAGGATCAGGTCGGCATCCTCAGCCGCAGCGCTCGCCAGGGCATCGAGAACCAGCGTCAGCGAGATGAACGAGAGGTCGGCCACCACGCCATCGGCGTGCCACGGCAGCGCCTCGGGGGTCAACGCCCTGACGTTCGTCCTCTCTATGACGATGACGCGCGGATCGTTGCGTAGCTTCCAGTCAAGTTGGCCATAACCCACATCGACCGCCGCCACTGCGGCTGCCCCACGTTGCAACAGACAATCGGTGAAGCCTCCAGTTGACGCCCCGGCATCGAGCCATCGTCTGCCCGCGACCTCGACCACGAAGGATCGGAGCGCCCCCTCGAGCTTCTCGCCGCCGCGGGACACGAACGGAACGGGAGGCGCTGCGAAAGCGATCGAAGCGTCGGGAGGGACGAGCGTCGCCGCCCTCGTCACCGGGATCCCCCGGACGACGACTTTCCCCTCCTGGATGGCCCGTCCGGCCTCGGAGCGGGAGGCGACGAGACCTCGCCGGACCAGCTCAGCGTCCAGGCGGAGAGGCTTGGTCAATCTCTTCGAGCTCCGCCTCGATCGACTCGGACAGACCTTCAAGGGCTGCGAGACGAGCAACATCGTCGCCCTGATCGGCGCGCTCCAGCTCTTCCGCGACGCCGGCCGAGCCTTCGGCTCGCTGATTGTTCTCCGGATGCTCCATACCTGGATTAAACCCGACGCGGGACTCGAACCGTCGGCGCGTCAGCCCGTGCCTCAGGATCGGCCCAGCGGCCGCTCGGGGCTCCCGGGGGCCGGGGTTCGCTCGGAGGAGGCCTTCGAAGTGCCGCGCGTGGTCGTTTTCTTCCTGGTCACGTTCGTTTTCTTGGTGGCCTTTTTGCCACTCTTCTTGGTGGTCTTCTTCGAGCTGCCTTTGCGGGCGGTGGTCTTCGAAGTGCTCTTCCTAGCGCTGACACCCGCCGATCGCGCGCGCTCCAACTCCTCCTCGAGGCGGTCGACCCGGCGCTCGAGCCGCTCGACCTCGCGGCCGTCCGCGAGTCCGAGGGTGCGCGCCTGGTTCCTCATCTCCGAACGGATCAGAGACAAGAGCTCGGAGCGGTTCTGCCGGCTCGTATCAACCAGCTGCTTGACCATCGTCGAAGCACGGGCGTTCGGGACATCACCGCCGGTCCAGCTCTTGACGATCTGCTCCGCCCGGTTCCGTGTGAGTTCTGCAACCCCTGAGGTGAACAGCGCAAGCCTCCGCACTTCTTCAAGCACGACTTCCTCCCGTCGTCGGCGACCATCAGGTCGCACCTATAATCCCCGCCATGGTGTCGCTCATTCCCATATCCGACGCCAACCCCACCCGCCGCTTTCCCGCGGTGACGATAGGGCTCATCGTTGCCAACGTCCTGGCCTTCTTCCGCGAGCCTGATTTCGGCGGTGGGACGATCGACGCCTCAAGCTACTTCTTCGCCAACGCACCCGTCCCCTGTCAACTCCAGGCGACCTGCCCGGCAGGCGTGAGGATCCCGACGGAAGACGGCTTCGCAGCGATCCTGATCCCCGACCGTGGTCTGGGCTCCTTCCTGGTCTCGGTCGTCGTTTCTACGTTCTTGCATGCGGGCTTCCTGCACATTGCCGGCAACATGCTGTTTCTCTGGGTCTTCGGCAACAACGTAGAGGACTTCCTGGGGCCGGTGAAGTACCTGCTCTTCTATCTGCTCGGCGGGATCGCGGCTTCGTTCGCGCACATCGTGGTGAACCTGGGAGACGTAGTCCCCTCCGTGGGGGCCTCGGGCGCGGTCGCCGCGGTGATGGGCGCGTACATCGTTCTCTTCCCACACGCGCGGGTCAGGGTCTTGGTTCCCATCTTCATCTTTTTCATGACTCAGATGTCCGCGTGGGCTGTGCTGGGCTTGTGGTTCGTGTACCAGTTCATCATCGGGGCTCAGGCTTCGACGGAAGCGACGTCGGTGGCTTGGATGGCGCACGTGGGTGGGTTCGTTTTCGGAGTGGCCGCCATCTACCTTGTGGGCGGTCGGCCACATCGCCCTGCGCCGTTATGGCGGCCCGGATGGGGGAACTAGCTCAGGCGTCCACCAGCTCCGCAAGTGACCCGAGGACGAGGTCGGGAGGCGGTATGAGGCCCGAGACCTCCTCGGGACTCGTAACGCCGGACAGGACCAGGATCGTCGCCCATCCCATGGCGACACCACCGGCCAGATCCGTGTCGGGCCGATCGCCGACGATCGCGATGCGAGATGCACCGTCTAGGCGCTTGGCAACTGCCTCCATCATCGGGCGGTGTGGCTTGCCCATCACTTCAGCGGTCCGGCCCGAGGCGACTTCGATCGCCGCGAGGATCGATCCCGACCCCGGCCACAGGGCTCCCGAGACCGGATAGGACGCGTCGGCGTTGCTGGCGAGGAGGGTCGCCCCCTCGCGAACCGCGATCGAAGCTCGGGTCAGCATCTGGTAGTCGAACGACACATCGAGCCCGACGACCACCAGATCCGCCTTCGTCGAGCTTGGATCGCGCAGGATCGAGACGCCGAGGCCCTCGAGTGCCTCGACCATCCCCTCGCCTCCCACGACGAGGGCCTTCTGCCCCGCCACGCCTCGCTGGGCCAGAACCTCGGCCAAGACGACGCCCGAGGTAACGATCTGTTGCTCCTCGACCTCGATCCCCAGACCTCCGAGCTTGGCCAGGTACTGATCCACAGTGGATTCCGAGTTATTCGTAGCGAACACGATGCGGAGACCCTCCGCCGCCAAGCGGGCAAGAGCTCCCACCGACCCCGGTATGGGATCCGAGCCCCTGTAGACGACCCCGTCGAGATCGCACACGAGACCATCCAAGCCCTCGCGTATCATTCGAGCCTCATGCCGACCGTCAAACCCTTTCACGGGATCCGCTACTCCTCTCAAGACGACTTGGGCAACCTCGTCTGCCCCCCCTACGACGTGATAACGGACCGGGAACAAGCAAAGCTGCACGAACGCCATCCCAACAACGCCGTTCGCCTCGAGCTTGCCAGGACGGACGACGGGGCTGAGAAGTATAGGAACGTTGCGCAGACCTTTGAGGACTGGCTTCGCACGGGAGTTTTGCGGGTCGAGGACGAGCCGGCGCTGTACGTGTACCGACAAGACTTCCGAGCAGAGGACGGGGTACGGCGCCGCGTCGTGGGCGTTATCGGTGCGCTGCAGCTCGAACGGTTCGGTCGTGACTCTGGCGTGCTTCCTCATGAACGAACGATGGAGGGCCCGATCGAGGACAGGCTGACGTTGATGAGGTCGTGCCCCGTGAACATCTCGCCCATCTATGCCATCTACCGCGGGGGCGGACGGCTCGGTCCATTCTTCGACTCGCTAGAGAACCGCCCCCCATCCGCTCGGTTCGCCGACGAACACGCAACATTGCATCGCATGTGGACCATCAATGCGCCGGCCGAAGTCGAGATGCTTTCGATCGCCCTCGGCAAGGGCACGTTGGTCATCGCCGACGGACATCACCGCTACGAAACCGCCCTCGCGTACCACGAAGAGAATCGCGAGAATCCCGGAGACCATGGCGCCGTCATGTGTTTCTGTGTCGATGGGGACGTCGAGGACGTTGTCGTTCTTCCCTATCACCGGGCTTTGAAGGCGGAGGTGAGCGGCGAGGAACTCAGCCGTCGCATCTCGGAGGCGTATAAAGCGCGCGTTGTCGACGTTGACGTCTCCGACCGCGTACTCGAGGGATCGCTGGCGGACCATCCATTCCTTTGTCTGATGCATGATTCCGGGTTGTTGGTCGAGCTCCGTGCCGACGACGTAAGAGAGGTCGTCGGGAACGAGCCCGCTGCGTGGCGACGGCTCGATGTCGTCGCGCTTCACGAGGTGATGCTCCCCAAGGTCTTGCCGGAAGGCGTTGACGAGTTCCGCTTCTCCAAGGATCGTGCGGTGATCCAAGAGCTCGTCTCCGAGGGCTGGACGGCGGCGGTGCTACTCAAGGCTCTCGATGCGGTTCAGGTTTTCGAGGTGGCGCGATCGGGGGCCCGTATGCCCCAGAAGGCAAGCTACTTCTGGCCCAAGGCGATAACGGGGCTGGTGTTTCGTTCGCTGGCCCCGCTCCCCTAGGGGTTAGTTGATCCTAGCCTCGAGGCCGAGCGCGTCCCACGACGACGCCTCGTTCAGATCGAGCTCGAGCCGAGGCTCACCCGCCAGATCGTCCGCTGCGTCGACGGCTGTCGCCACCGATTCGGGAGCGACCACCCTGCTCCGCCTAGGCCAACGTGTCCGCGGATAGGTGAGCACGACGTACTCGCCGGGCGAGGCGCGGAGAAGTCCCACCTGCTCGGCCGCGGGGCCGGGTGTGCAAAGGACGATCCGATCCACTCGAGCAGCCCGCGCCCCCTCGAGGATCTCGTTCGTCATCCCAGCCTCGACCGCCCCGACGACGATGGTCCTGACGCTCTGCGCGGCTCGTTCGACGAGGTCGGCGTCTAGGAATGGTCCGCGTGCTATGTGAGCGCCGAGGCTTCGAAGAGCCTCTGCATCATCACCCTCCGTTGCGATCACCCTTACCTCATCGCCCTGCGCGACCAGCCTGCCGATGAGCGTGCGAGCGAGCTCCTCCTCCAGGCCGATGATAAGGACGCTCATCTCGGAGCCACCACACGCAGGGCATCGCGCTGGATGCAGAATCGCGCCGACGTTGCGGGCGCCAACGGCTCTCCATCGACGTGGCGGCTGAAAGGCACTTCGGACACGACCTCGAACTCGCTCTGATCGTGCTCGTATCGAACGTCGGGGTGCTCGACCAAGTCTCCGGAAACGATGACTCTCCATGCGTACATCGGCAGCGCCTCGATCCGCATGGTCTTGAGAGCGAACACGTCGAGACCTGCATCCAGAGCCACTCGCGGAGCGATCTCTACCGGCCGCCCGGCAAGGTACGCGTAAGGGCCGGCGTTGGACGCGATCGCCATCGAAACTGGGATCGTTCCGAAGGGACCCTTGAGGGTCATCGAAGGCGCCCGGCGTCTATAGGAACCTGCCAGCACGCGGAACGCGCTCCAGTAGAAGAAGATCTCGCCGAATCTCCTCTTCGACGGCACGTACCGTTCGACTCGCGCCGCGGCCTCGGCGTCGAATCCGCATCCGGCGGAGAATGTAAAATAGCGGTCGTCCATCATTCCCAGTGGGACTTGCACCGGTGGCCTCTCGCATAGCTCGACAAGGTGGTCGATGGCCAGCATCGGGTCCATCGGCACCCCCAGCGCCCGGGCGAAGACGTTCATGGTTCCTCCCGGCACGATGCCGAGGACCGCGTGCGTGCCGGCGAGGCCATTGGCGACCTCGTTGACGTGACCGTCGCCGCCGAAGGCGATCACCAGGTTCGCACCTGAGTCCACCGCGTCCTGCGCGATCGGGATCCCGGTCCCTCGAGCGCTGGTCGCGAACGCCTCGATACGGAAGCGGCTCCGCAGCACATCGACGACCTCGTCCCGAGCGCGTTTCGACAGACGACCGGCGTTAGGGTTGACGATCAATACGGCAGAGGGCCTTCTGGAAACTCCCATGAGCCGATAAAGCTAACTGAGAGCGAACGACGTGACCCGCGAACCCATCGTCATCGACACGCAGATGCACGGACTCGAGCGGCTGACCGCGGCCTTCGTTGTAGCGGGTGAGCAGACCGCCCTGGTGGAGACAGGGCCCAGATCCTCGGTCGAGGAGGTCACGGCGGGGCTGGAACGAGCCGGCATCGAACGTCTCGACTGGATCGTCGTCACCCATATCCACCTGGACCACGCGGGGGCCGCTGGGACGTTGAGCGCTCGGTGGCCCGATGCTCGCGTGGCGGTCCACGAGGTCGGTGCCCCGCACCTCGTCGACCCATCCAAGCTGTGGTCGAGCGCGACACGGATCTACGGCGACCGCATGGACGAGCTGTGGGGCGGTGTCGACCCCATCCCGGAGGAACGGATCCACATCGTCAGAGATGGGGACGTCATCGACCTCGGCGGTCGATCGTTGCGCGCTTTCGACACTCCGGGTCACGCCTATCACCATCACGCCTATCTCGATGATCTTACTGGGGCGATGTTTACAGGGGACGCGCTCGGGGTCAGACTTCCCGACGTGGGGAGCGTCCGCCCGGCGACCCCGCCGCCCGAGTTCCACCTCGAGAAGGCCATCGCGAGCATCAACAGGATACGCGAAGCCGAGCCCTCAACGTTGTGGTTAACGCATTTCGGCTCTCACGACGAAGGGCCCACGACGGCGGGGGTCGATGCAACCTGCGTCGCGGCGATCGAAGCCCTCAACCAGTGGGCGGAATGGGTTCGTCTCGCGCGCGAGAAGACCTCGGAGATGGATGAGGTCGTCGAGGTGGTTCGGAGCGAAGTACGCGACGCGCTCGAGGGGCGCCTCGATCAAGCAGCGGTCGACCGGCTCGAGCGAACGACCTCCTACCGGATGAACACGTGGGGATTCATGCGGTACTTCGACAAGCTCGAGGCTTAGCCTCTCGGGAGACTCGCCCAAGTCTCGCGGTACTCCGCCGAGGTCGAGACTTAGCTCTCGGGAGGACCCACCCAAAGTCTCGCGCGGTACTTCGAGGAGGTCGAGACCTAGCCCTCTGAGGACTCACCCAACGTCTTGCGGAAGGTGTAAGAGGCTCGCTCATAGCCCAAGCGGTCTTCGTAGAACCTGTGCGCGTCCTTCCGATGGAGTCCGGAGGCAAGAGCGATCGTGTCGCACCCCTCTGTCCGTGCGAAGTTCTCGAGGTCACGCATAAGACTGGCCCCGCGCCCGGACGAGCGCTCTGCCTCCGTCGTCACGAGGTCGTACACCCACAGGTACTTGCCGTAGTAGAAGTTCGTCCCGATTCCGACCCCGGCCAGAGCCGTGATGCCGGCACCGTCATCGAGCGCGAACAGCCGGTAGCCCTCCGATCGCATCGTGCCCAGTAGTTGCATGTAGGCATGCTTATCGAGATGTGACCGAAGCTCGGCGAGGACGGGCCAGGCGCGCCTGAGATCGGTGTCGGACGTCAGTTCGATCATCGTCACCCCCTGTTCGAGAGGCGAGCCGCCCGCTCCGGCGCGTCGGTGGCGCCCGCATCGGCAGCTGCCACAGCTCCGAATAGATCGTGAGCCTGTGTGAATCGACCGCGGCGCTCCAGGAGGTCCGCAAGCGTGTACCAGGCGCGCAGGTGGTGCTCCTCGGCGACCTCGGGGTTGAGGTCCAGCTTCTCCAGTCGGGCGATCGCATCGTCCAGCCTCTCCTGATCGGCGAGGGCGCCTGCCGCGACGATCGATCCTTCGTAGAGGATGGCGGGAGGCGCCGAGCGAGGATCGATCTCGTCGCACAGCTCGAGCGCCTTGTCGGGGCGTTGCATGGCCCGATAGGAATCGGCGATGACGGGATTCTGATCGGTCGAACCAGAGATGCGTCGGAATGCCGACAGCTCTCGAGCGGCCTCCTTCCACTTCGCAAGCCGGTAGTAGGCCAGTCCGAGAAGCTCGCGCGCAACGCTAGAGCGAAGGGCCATGTGTTTCGCCTGCTCGCCGAGTCGAACCGTTTCCACGAAATCCTCCGCTGCGAAGGCTGCTGCAGCCTCTCCGAAGACCTGCACGAGGATCCCGCCCTTCCCCGGCCTGGCCGTGTCGTGCAGCTCCCGCACGACGTCGTCGGCGAGGTGCGCAGACGGGTACTTGGGGTCGACCTTCGAGTTCAGGCGGGGATCTCGGTCCCGCCCATGGGGGGAACCGCCCCGCACCGGCTCACGCCGGCCGCGCCCGGCCTGGCCCCCGCCCCGATCGGCCCGCCCGGAGCTCGCTCCTCCCGACCTACCCTGACCGGGGGGCCGACCTCTCGGGTCCCGTGGCTTTCTACTCTCCGACATGCCCGCACCTTAAGGGCGCGGGCGGTGACGCCGGCTCACTCGCCGCTCTCCCTCGCCTCCTGCAAGATTGTTCCAGGTGCTGCCGATGCATAGAACCTCGGTGGAGTGGCTTCACTCCCTCGAAAAGGGGACCGAAAGGGATGAACTTGTCACAGATGCCACACCGCAAGGTCGGGGCCCGGCTGTTGCCGGCTCTCTTCGTCGCGTTCGCCCTGGTCACAGCGGGTCCGGCCGCACTGCTGGCCGCCGCCCCCAAGGACAGACCCGCAGCCCCCGGAAGGGACTCGAAAAGCGGGTCCCCACAGACGACCGTTGGAACGACCGCCTCGACATCCGGGGCCGGTTCAGATCATGGTTCGGGCTCCACGACGGGCAAGGCCACCGGGCACGACAAGGGGACGAGCGAACCCGGCGCCGGCCAACGCTAAGACCCCAGGACAGAACAGCCAGACCGACCGTGGGCCCGTCGGGAACGGCCACGGTCAGGCCAAAGGACACGACAAGCGGCCTGCCCCGCCCCGGTGGACCGCCCCGGCACCGCGAATCCCGATCCCGGAGGCCGCCCCAAGCCGGGCAGCAGCCCGAACAAAGGTCCCGCCCAGGGATCGGATCCCACGGGGCCCGAAGGCAACCGCCAGGCACCACGCGCCAAGGATGGAAGGGCCACTGGTGGTGCAACGACCGCACGCTCGGACTCCGGTTCGGGGAGCTCCCGCTCCACTGGTACCCCGGCCCCGGCTCCCGTGAAGGCGCGCTCGTCAACCTCCGGCGCTCCCACGCATGTCGGTAGCACATCGGCGGCGCTCAGCCCAGATGCAAGACCGTCGCTGGCAACTCAGCTGTTCACGGCTGGGGCCGAGGGTTCGGAAGCAACGAAGCGATTCGCCTTCCCGCTGCTGTTGACCGTGATCGTGGTCCTGTTCCTGATGCTGCAGGGACGGTTCGACCGCAAGGACGAGAAGATGTCCCTCGCTCCGGTCGACTACTCCGAAAGCCTCCTCACCTTCGAGTAAGGCGCGAGAAAAGGGGGCCGCCCGAAGGCGACCCCAGAAATATCCCGGCGGCGTCCTACTCTCCCACCCCGTCTCCAGGGCAGTACCATCGGCGCTGGAGGGCTTAACTGCTGGGTTCGGAATGGAGCCAGGTGTGACCCCTCCGCTAAGACCACCGGAAACCGCGTATTCAGTTTTCATGTGTTGCCTACTACTTGTCTGCTCAGAGAACCTTGAACTCTCCAGAGCGAGCGCGAGCGAAACCAAGCCCTCGGCCTATTAGTACCGGTCGCCTGAACACGTTGCTGTGCTTACAGCTCCGGCCTATCAACCTTGTCGTCTAGCAAGGGGCCTTACTCCCTTAACGGGATGGGAAACCTCATCTCAGGGTCGGTTTCGCACTTAGATGCTTTCAGCGCTTATCCGTTCCGCACGTAGCTAACCAGCATGCCCTTGGCAGAACAACTGGCACACTAGAGGTGCGTCCGTCCCGGTCCTCTCGTACTAGGGACAGCTCCCTTCAAGTTTCCTACGCCCGCGGAGGATAGGGACCGACACATTTGTTACCGCCGATCCGATTGCGATCGGGGGCCAGGTCATTTCTGCCTGGCTCTGCATGTCGCCATGCAGGTCGGACCATATCTTCACCATTCTCCTGGCTCATGGTGTTCGGCATATGGTCTCTGAGGATTCTGGTCCCTACATCGATTCACTACAACGGAATGACTCTTTCAACAACGCTGTTGCTTGCGTACGACGAACACAAGGGTGTTGTCCTTCGTACGCGGATGAAGCACATGAACGAGCCTTCGCCGTCTACGTGAACTGCGATGTAGGAATCCAGCCTTTCCTGCTGATTGTCCGCACCGGTCGCATTGTCACTGCTCATGCTCACACTCTCGTGTGGCACATGAACGAGTAGCGCCGGATACTCGGAGTTTCCAGCAAATAGCCGAATTTATAGACAGCACGGATAACTCCCACTGTCTCACGACGTTCTAAACCCAGCTCGCGTGCCGCTTTAATGGGCGAACAGCCCAACCCTTGGGACCTGCTCCAGCCCCAGGATGCGACGAGCCGACATCGAGGTGCCAAACCGTTCCGTCGATATGGACTCTTGGGAACGATCAGCCTGTTATCCCTAGGGTACCTTTTAGCCGATGAGCGACGGCCCTACCACGAGGAGCCGCCGGATCACTAACTCCTGCTTTCGCACCTGCTCGACTTGTAGGTCTTGCAGTCAAGCTCCCTTGTGCGTTTGCACTCAACTCCTGATGGCCGACCAGGATGAGGGAACCTTTGAACACCTCCGTTACCATTTAGGAGGTCACCGCCCCAGTGAAACTGCCCACCTGACACTGTTCCCGATCCGGATTACGGACCCGGGTTAGAAGCTCAGAACGCGCAGGGCGGTATTTCAAGGGTGGCTCCACGAGAACCAGAATCCCCGCTTCAAAGCCTCCCGCCTATCCTACGCAACACGTCCCAAACTCCAATATCAAGCTGCAGTAAAGGTCCTAGGGTCTTTCCGTCCTTCCGCGGGTAACGAGCATCTTTACTCGTACTGCAATTTCGCCGAGTCTCTGGTTGAGACAGTGCCCAAGTCGTTACGCCATTCGTGCAGGTCGGAACTT
>JACCXF010000029.1 GCA_013697295.1 Actinomycetota bacterium
CTTTAGCCCTGCATGTAGTTCGCCCCGCATCGAGACCTTCATCCGCCGGATCGCGAAAGTATCTCCCGGCGAACTTCCCGCCTCAGACATCGCTATCGCCGGGGTCGGTCGCGAGCAGGCGGTGGACCTCTTGGGGGAAGATCAAGCCCTGCTCGCCTACATACGGCTCCAGTGCCGCGGCGACGTCCCTAACCATGGCTCCGACCAGGCGATCCGTGGCGGCCCCGTCATCTCCAGCGACCAACGTGGCGAGCGGCGTGGCCGCGAGTTGGATCCGGACGTAGTCCGCCGTGCAGGGGAATCGCACCATCTTCGTCTCAGTGTGGATCACGATATCCCGGAAGCCGGCTCCGGCCACCAGAGCGCGCAATCCCTCGGTATCCGAAAGTGCGTGCTCCGTCCGCTTCGCCACCGATGCGTCCGGGCGAACGTGGCGATCCAGCGCGTCGGCAAGCGCATGCGTGGCCGGGTTGTGCTCGATCGGGCCGAAGACGTTCAGCGCGAGCCGCCCTCCGGGCATGAGCACCCGCCGGATCTCCTGCAGCGCGGCCAGCCGATCCGGGAAGAACTGCAGCCCGAGCTGGCAGAACACGACGTCGAAGCCGCCAGCCGGGAAGGGTATGGCGAACACGCTGACTTCGTGCCACTCGATGGGAGCGCCGGTCACGACCGGCTGGGACCGGGCTTCCGCCAGCATCCCGGGATTGATATCCAGCGCGGCCACCCGGCCGGTTCCGCCGACCCGTTCCGCCGCTATGCGCGCGACCACTCCCGTGCCGCAAGCCACGTCCAGCACTCGCGCGCCAACCTGCGGCGACGCACTCTCGACGAGATCGACCGCCCACATCGCCGTCATGGCCGGGACGAGGTAGCGCTGATACAACGCGGGCGCCCTGTCGTCCAGCTGCCACTGTTCCTGCTCGCCCATCACGTCCCTAACTCTCGGGCACGCCGCTCCGTTCGTGCGCGACCGAAGCCTAACCTCCCCTTAACCAAAGAATGGCCGAACGATGGTTGGGGTGGTGCTTGTGTGGAACCGACATAGAGAGGGAGACATTGACCGGCATAGCCCTCACGGCGCAGGCGCTCGATCACCACCGTGGCGGCCACCCCCGCGCCTTGAGCAGCTCGCCCGCCGTGGTCGTGGAGCGCTCCCGTTCGCGACCACCCGCACCGGATCGGCGGGCGCGGTGCCCGCAGGTCCCGAACCCCTTGCCAGACTCGAACCGGTCGTTCCATGTGGCCCCGACGTTCGCCACCTGCCACGGACGGACGGATGTGTCGGGGGCATCGGGGAAACGGGGCCGTTGACCGACGGGGAAATCAGCAACCACGCAGCGTTCATCTGGTCGGTGGCCGATCTGGCCCGCGCAACGTACTAGCGGTCCGAGTACGGCAAGATGAGCCTCCCCGCCTGCCGGATCTCGTTCTTCCTCCCTCCGAAGATCACCCGCTGCGTCCCGAACGTGCCCGGACGTAAGGTCGTCGCGCGATGTGGGGAAGGGGGCCTTGTGTCCGAACTCTTCTCGGACGCGGGTCGTTTTCGTAGGCTCGTTGCTGGATTCTGCTTGATCATCGCACCAGTCGTTCTGCTGGTCGGAGCCCTCACCCACCCTCAGGGCAAGGAGGCGGCGGCTGCACACCTCGCGGTCGTCGCCGAGAACCCCGATCGCTACTACTGGGCCCACGCGATACTCCTGCTCGGGCTCGCCCTCTTCCTCCCTGTGGTCCTCGCTCTCATGCATCTACTCAAGGAACGTGAGACAAGGTTCGGTCACCTAGGCGGCGGGCTCGCGATAATCGGGCTCTTCGGTGCGACAGCCGTCGTAGCAGTGGACGGCATCGCCGTTTCGCAGATGGGCCAGCCGCAGGCCAGCATCGAAGAGATGGCCGCGCTCCTTGACCGGATCAAGGAGTCGCCTGGCTTCCGGGGCATCGCAGTCGTCGCGGGCGTCGGGTTGATGCTGGGCATGGTCTTGCTCGCGTACGGTCTCTGGCGGACGAGGGCTGTGCAGCCCTGGATGGCAGGCGGGGTTGCATCGGGCGCGATCACCTTCTTCCTTGGGGTGGTCACGGACAACCGGATCATCTTCGCGATGGCGTTCGCCATCGACCTGATCGCCTTGGGGCCGCTCGGCTGGGGTGTCCTCCACGAGTCGGATAACGAATGGTCGCAGGGTGGCGTTGTCCAGGGCGCGCAGTCCCCCTCGAACGAGGGCGTGCCCCTGGATCCATAGGCGCCCGCTTGGGCACCCGGCGGGATGACCCCTGCAAGGCGCCGCGATCGCCTGGAGCGCCGCAACCGCCTGGATGCTGCCGTTCGACTACAGGGGTGCTGACGTGAGCGTCTGGCTGACGCATCTTGTATGCGGAGCCGGCCAGCGCCGCGATCGAAGCGAAGTAGTCACCGGCGAGGTCGGCTAGTTCATCGATCCGTGCCGGCAGCTCCGTGACCGGCAGCGTCTCCACGCGGACCTCGGCATCCGCCGCGGCCGCTCGGTAGCGCGGAGGGACCCCGGAGGTAACGCCCTTGTCCGGGACGAATGGCCACTCCCCGGCCGAGGGCGTTCCTTGCGCGAGGTCAGAAGGGGTTCTTGACCATTTCAGCCAGGGTCGATCCAGGGAGGAAGTCGTTCACGATCCCGGAGACCCCCTCCCCGAGAACCCTTCCGATCCAGGTCGTCCGAGGTCGATCCAGACGATCAGGTGCTGCACATCGCCGAAGGGTCTCCATGGAGCGAGCATCGAGCGCTCCCAGCGAGGATCGGTCGCGAGAGCGGCACGCAGACCATCCAGGGTCTCGTTGTGGACGGGACTGTCGTGCTCCTCAGCGATGTCGTGTCGCTCGGGTACGACGAAATCCAGGCGGTACCTCAGGTTGTCAGCCATCCGGCCAGTGTCCCAAATGGCGCCCACAGAACTACCGCGCTGAGAACTGCTACAGCCCTGGGATCCGCCAGATCGTCGCCACAGAGGGTGCGTTCGCCTTGCTTTCGCGTCAGACGAAGCCGGCCGTCTGAACGATCCGTGCCCTGACCTGGATCAATGCACGCGTGAACGCGGGCGATGGTCTCAGGGTGCACGTGGCCGGGGCGCCGGCTCCGTCAGGCTCGTCCACTACGACGGACAACTCGGGGACCGTCACAATGGGCCTGGGAGGGTAGCCGTGTCGATGATCTTCAGATGCCCGTCTTGCGGAGCGGAGAGCGATACGGCTGCTCGGTTCTGCCCTTCCTGTGGCACCGTCCTGGTCGGCACTTGCCCATCTTGCGGAGAGGAAACGAAGGTCGGTGCGCAGTTCTGCCCTTCTTGCGGTCATCGCCTCGATCGCGCGGCGCCCAAGGAGGAAGAGAGGAAGCTGGTTACGGTCCTGTTCGCCGACCTGACCGGCTCGACGGCACTGGGCGAGCAGCTCGACCCGG
>JACCXF010000037.1 GCA_013697295.1 Actinomycetota bacterium
GAGGGCAGCGGCACCGGTGGGCGCATCCGCAAGCAAGACGTCCTGAAGTTCGTCGAGACAAGCAAGGGTAAGACGCAAGCCAAGCCGGCGGCCTCCGCCGAGCCCGCCCCCGACGCGGGGTCCAAGCCCGCGAAGAAGGGGAAAGCAGCGGCATCCGGAGGCCGTGAGGAGCTCGTCCCGTGGACCAACATCCGCAGGCGCACCGCCGAACACATGGTTGCGTCGGCGCGGGAGACGGCTCGTGCATGGAACGCGGTCGAGGTGGACTGGACCAATGTCGTCAAGCTGCGCGAGCAGACGAAGGATGCCTTCAAGGAGCGTGAGGGCTTCAATCTCACTTACATGGGTTTCCTCGGGAGAGCCCTCTGCGAGGCGCTGCTCGAGATGCCGGAAGTGAACGCAACCTTCGACGAGGACAACCAGGCGAATCGGATCAAGCACTACGTCAACCTGGGCATCGCGGTCGCGCTCGAAGGCGGCGGCTTGATCGTTCCTGTGATCAAAGGCGCCGACGAGTTGAACCTCGTGGGCCTGTCGCGACAGATAAACGAGGTCGCGCAGAAGGCCCGCTCGAAGAAGTTGTCCCCGGATGATCTAACGGGCGGCACGTTCACCATCACCAACCCGGGGCCGTTCGGATCCGTGATCTCAGTGCCGATCATCCCGCGCGGGCAGGCCGCGATCCTCGGCTTCGAGACGATCCGCAAGGGTGTCGTCGTGACGGATGACGACACGATCGCGATCCGCAGTATCGGCATCCTCGACCTGTCCTGGGATCATCGTGTCATCGACGGCGCGGAAGCCGCTCGCTTCTTGAGCTCCCTCAAAAAACGTATCGAGACCATGGACTTCTCCGGCGACCTGTCCCAGTACCTCTAGACGAGCGGGGAGAGAAGAGAACCAAGTGAGCACGAGCCGGGCAGCGGAGCTAGATGCCACCCTCCTGACTGCCGCATGGCTCGGCCGGGTCGACTACGCGGCGGCCTGGTCATGGCAGCAAGAGCTTTTCTTGGCCCGGCTGGACGGCGAGCGAGGTGACTCGATGATGTTGCTCGAGCATCCCCATACGTACACCCTTGGGCGCCGAGCGATCGAAGAGGACCTCGTCTACGGCGAGGCCGAGCGCGCGGCGCGGGGCATCTCGCTGTTTCGGATCGATCGCGGCGGTCGCGCTACGTATCACGGTCCCGGGCAGCTCGTTGGCTATCCCATCCTCGGTCTCGGCGAACGCTACGACGTCCTCGAATACCTCCGGAATCTCGAGGAGGTGCTCATCAGGACCGCAGCCGAGCTCGGTGTGACGGCGGCACGGGATCCGCTGAACACGGGTGTGTGGGTTGGGTCGAACAAGATCGGGGCCATCGGAGTCAAGATCACGCGCGGTATCACTATGCATGGCTTCGCCTTCAACGTAACCACCGACCTCTCGATGTTCTCCGGGATCGTTCCGTGTGGCATCCAGGGGCGGTGGGTCACATCGATCCAGGAGGAAACGGGGACGAAGCACACGGTCAAGGAGGTTGCCGCCATCGCGGCCGAGCACATGGCAACGGTGTTCGACCGCCCACTTGTGTGGACTCATCCGCAGGCGCTGCAGGATTCCGGTCGCGCGCCCGCGGAGGCTTCGTCATAAGGATCTGAGGAGGAGAGGAACGCATGGCGAGAAGGAAAGACAGGCATACCGACCTGGGTCTGAAAGAGGAAGACCTCGTCGAGATGTATCGGATCATGCTGCTCGCTCGTTATTGCGACGAGCGACAGTGGGCTCTGAACCGCCAGGGCAAGGCGCCGTTCGTGGTGCCTGTATCCGGGCACGAGGGGGCGCAGGTCGGATCCGCATGGGCTTTCGAACGCGGCAAGGACGTCTTCTGTCCCTACTACCGTGATCTCGCTCTTGCGCTCGTGGCCGGGTTCACTCCCAAGGACGTCTTCTGCGGGCTCTTCGGAAAAAAAGACGATCCCTCTTCGGGGGGCCGGCAGATGCCGGCGCACTGGGGCGCTCGGGATCGCAACATCATCACCGGCTCCTCGCCGATCGCGACACAGTGCCTGCACGCCGCGGGGATCGCTCTCGGCAAGAAGCTCAAGCGGGAGGACGCCGTGGTCGGCACCTGGTTCGGCGAGGGTGGGACGTCCGAGGGCGACTGGCACGGCGCGATGAACTTCGCGGGCATCCACAAACTGCCCTTGATCCTCGTCTGCGAGAACAATCAGTACGCGATCAGCGTTCACGAATCTAAGCAGGTGGCGGGGCGAGTCTTCGAACGAGCGAAGGGCTACGGGATGCCGGGCGTCGAAGGCGATGGCAACGACGTCCTTGTGAGCTACAAGCTCACGAAGGAGGCGGTGGATCGAGCGCGCGCCGGCGAAGGCCCGTCGCTGATCGAGCTCCGCACGTACCGCTTCTACTCACATACATCGGACGACGACGATCGAACCTATCGCTCGCGCGATGAGGTCGAAGAGTGGCGGAAGAAGGATCCCATATTGAAGTTCGAGGAGTATCTGAAGGGCGTCAACATCGTCGACGTGGCCACCATCGATGAGATGCGTGAGGCCGCGAAGACCGATGTGGCGGAGGGCGTCAAGGCCGCCGATGAAGCCGAGCTGCCCGATCCGGCCACCGCCGGCCTGCATGTCTACGCCGATGCGGAGGTGAGCTGAAGTGGCAGAGATGACGCTGATCCAGGCGGTTCACGACACTCTGGCCGAAGAGATGCGTCGGGACGACCGCATCGTGGTGCTCGGTGAGGACGTGGCTGCCCGAGGAGGCGTCTTCCGCGCCACCATGGGATTCCTCGAGGAGTTCGGCGAGGAACGGGTGATCGACACACCCCTCGACGAGTGCCTGATCGCCGGAGTCTCCATCGGCTTGGCGCTCGAGGACATGCGGCCCGTCGCCGAGATGCAGTTCGCAGACTTCATCTTTCCCGGGTTCAATCAGATCGTTCAGGAAGCCGCCCGCATCCGCTATAGGAGCGACGGCGACTTCCAGGTGCCACTCGTGATCCGGGCCCCCTACGGCGGGGGTGTGCACGGAGCCCTCTATCACTCTCAGTCGGTCGAGGCCTTCTTCGCTCATGTCCCGGGACTCAAGGTGGTGCTGCCGTCTACCCCCTACGACGCCAAGGGGATGCTCATCCAGGCCATCGAAGACCCGGACCCGGTGATCTACCTCGAGCACAAGAAGACGTATCGGTCCATCAAGGGCGAGGTTCCGGACGAGCGCTACACGGTCGAGTTCGGCAAGGCGGCGGTGCGGCGTGAAGGATCGGACCTGACCTGCGTTGCGTACGGGCTCATGCACCATTACAGCGTGGAAGCCGCGGAACGTCTCGCAAAGGACGGTATCGACGTCGAGGTCATCGATCTGCGGAGCATCTATCCGCTCGATATGGAAACGGTCCTCACTTCCGTAGCCAAGACGAACAAGGTCATGATCGTCTACGAGGACAACAAGTTCCTAGGCGTGGGGGCCGAAGTAGCCGCGCAGATCGCGGAGAACGCGCTGTTCGAACTGGACGCGCCGGTGGTGCGTATCGGCGGCCCCCACGTTCCCGCCATGCCCTACTCGTCGGCTCTCGAGCATTGGTTCCTTCCCGACGTCGATCGCATCGAACAAGAAATGCGCAAGCTGGCTGGGTACTAAGGAGCGACGTGGATCAGGTACTGATACCCACCATCAAGAGCAGGGCCGAGGTCGAACGCGATCTCCGGCGCGGCGAACCCATGCGGCGGGCCCCCGGTGAGGACGCGCCTCGTCCTCAACGCCGACCGGAGTGGCTGAAGGTCCGTGTGCAACGCGGCGAGAACTTCACCGAGCTGCGGAACATCATGCGCGAGCGAGGTCTTCACACGGTCTGCGAAGAAGCGGCTTGCCCCAACATCTACGAGTGCTGGGAGGCGCGCGAGGCCACCTTCTTGTTGTGCGGCGACCTCTGCACACGCAGGTGCAGTTTCTGCGACGTGATGACGGCCAAACCGCAGCCCCTTGATCCGGAGGAGCCGGAGAAGATCGCGGAAGCCGTGAGGCTGATGGGCCTCAAGTTCGCGGTGATCACCGGCGTAGCGCGCGACGACCTCGCCGACGCCGCCTCGCATCACTGGGCCGCGACGGTACGGGCGGTTCGTGCATCCATGCCCGACTGCGGGATCGAAGTGCTCATCCCCGACTTCAAGGGCCGCCAGGAGCATCCGAGAACATCACTCGCCCGCGTCATCGAGGCGCGACCCGACGTGCTCGCTCACAACCTCGAGACGGTTCCAAGACTGCATCCCCAGATACGTCCCGGTTTCGGCTACGAGGCATCGTTGGAGTTGCTCCGGTGGTCCAAGGAGCTCCGGTCGGACCAGGTCACGAAGTCGAACATCATCGTCGGGATGGGTGAGCGCGAGGAAGAGGTCTACGACGCGATGCGTGATCTACGGGAGGCCGGCTGCGACGTCCTCACCATCGGCCAGTACCTGCAGCCGAGTGTTTCGTGGCATCTGCCTGTCGATCGCTGGGTGCATCCGGATGAGTTCGCGCGCTTCAAGGAGTTCGGCGAGAACGAGCTGGACCTCGCGTGGGTCGAGTCGGGTCCCCTCGTCCGCTCGAGCTACCACGCCGGGAAGCAATACCTGAGTGCGGCGGCGCGCCTGGAAGCGCACTAGGGATGGAGCTCAACGGCGCGGTGGGGATCCTCACAGGCGCGTCTCGAGGCCTCGGCGCCGAGCTCGCCGAACGGCTTGCAGCACGAGGCGTCAATCTCGCTCTGGCCGCCCGATCCGAAGAGGACCTCGAGATCACCGCGAAGAAAGCGCGCCGCCACGGAGTGCGCGTTCTCGCCGAACGAGCTGACGTGGCGGACGCCGGCGACCTCGAGAACCTCGTCGACGAGACCACTGAAGAACTGGGTCCGCTCGATCTGCTCATCAACAACGCCGGCATGGAGAGACCGGCCCGCTTCGAGACCTACGGGATCGACGAGATCCAGGCGATGGTCACGACCAATCTGACATCCGCCGCCCTCCTCAGCCGGTTGGTAGCGCCGGGGATGATCGAGCGGGGGCGGGGACACATCGTCAACATCTCTTCGCTGGGGGGCAAGACGGCCTATCCCTACAACTCGCTCTATTCGGCAACGAAGCATGGTCTCGTCGGCCTCTCCTGGTCCTTGCGTGAGGAATTGAAGCCCCACGGGATCGGCGTGAGCGTCATCTGCCCGGGGCAGATCAGAGACGCTGGGATGTTCCACTCCCGCCACCCCGATCACAAAACCTCGCCTCTGCTGGGGACGGTGGCGCTCGACAAAGTTGCGACCGCCACCATCAAGGCGATCGAGAAGAATCGGGCCGAGATGATCGTGACCCCCGGGCTCGGCCGGGTCGTCGACGTGATGGAGGCTATCTCCCACGATCTGACGGCCGCGGTGCAGCGCAGGCTGGGCATCTATAGGTATCTGGAGAGCGACGTCACCGACGAGTGATCGCACTTGTTCACAAATGGCGCATTCAAGCGTTCATCTCGGGCCCGACGGGTAGTATGGCGGCGCCAACCCCGTTCACCGAGGGCACTAGGAGGAAGAATACGTGACCTACGTCATCGCCGAGCCCTGCATCGGAGTGAAGGACCGGGCGTGCGTAGACGAGTGCCCGGTCGACTGCATCTACGAGGGCGAGGACCGTCTCTTTATCCACCCCGAGGAGTGCGTCGATTGCGACGCGTGCCTTCCTGCCTGTCCCGTGGACGCCATCTTTCCGGAAGACTCGGTCCCCAAAGAGTGGACCGAATACACGACGAAGCAGGCCCAGTGGTTCGAGGACAATCCGGAAGCCTCGGGGGGAGCGATGGAGAGTCCGTTCGCGCCGGCCGAGGAGCGCGGCGAGTAGCGGTTTTCCGTCACTGGTGCGGTCACGCTCGTCCGTGCCATCCATGAGCGACGCTCGGTCCGAGCCGTCGCGCGCGCCCGAGGTGTGGCGACGCCATCTGGGCCGGAAGGTCTCCTTGCGGTACCGGCTCCACGACGACGACTCCGCGCATCCCTTCTCGGAAGCGATCGGGGTGGTCGCTTCGGTTCGCTCGGAACCGCACTCCCAGGCCGAGATCCACATCGTGAACCGTCGGGGCGTCGCCTCGACCGTTCCCCTGGAGGACATCGTGGCAGCCAAAGTGTTCGACTGACGCCTCGCTCGTTGCGCGATCACCCGCTTCCACCTGCTCCTTTGGGCGCTTCCACCTGCTCTTTTGGGTCTTCGCTCACACCTGCGCTGCTATAGTCGAAGGGACGTATCGGTGCCAGGAGGTACTCATCTCTCTCTCGTCCGATAAGGGACAAAACACATGAGCGCGCAGGCCGCTCACGCGACGAAGCAAGGAGCCGGACGCAAGGAACTAGACCAAGTCGTCATCCGATTCGCCGGTGACTCCGGCGACGGTATGCAGCTGACCGGCGACCGGTTCACCAGCGCCACGGCATTCTTCGGCAACGACCTTGCGACCGCGCCCGATTTCCCTGCGGAGATCCGAGCCCCCGCAGGAACTATCCCCGGCGTCTCCGCGTTCCAGATCCATTTCAGCAACCACGAGATCCTGACGCCCGGAGACAACCCCGGCGTGCTCGTGGCGATGAACCCTGCCGCCCTGCAGGCGAACCTGAAGGACCTGATCCCCGGCGGGCTCTTGATCGTCAACCGCGACGCTTTCGAGAAGCGCAACCTCGACAAGGCCGGCTACTCGTCGAACCCACTCGAGGACGGGACGCTCGAGAGCTATCAGGTCTACGACATCCCCATGACGTCGATGACCCGGGATGCGGTGAAGGGTCTTGGCCTCGGCAACAAGGAGGTCGGTCGCTCCAAAAACATGTTCGCCCTCGGCGTGATCTCGTGGATGTACGGGCGCTCGCTCGATCCCACGATCCGCTGGCTCGAGAAGAAGTTCGCCAAGCAGCCGTCGATCGCCCAGGCGAACGTAGCGGCGTTAAAGACCGGCCACGCATTCGGCGAGACCGCCGAGTTGACCGCCTTCGAGGTCAAACCCGCCGTTCTGGCGCCGGGAACCTATCGGCGGGTGACCGGGAACCAGGCCCTGGCCTACGGACTGATCGCTGCCAGCGTGCAGGCGAAGGTGCCCCTCTTCCTCGGGTCCTACCCGATCACGCCGGCATCGGACATCCTTCACGAGCTGTCGCGTCACAAGAATTTCGGCGTTCGAACGATGCAAGCCGAGGATGAGATCGCGGCCGCGGGGATGGCGCTGGGCGCGTCCTTCGCCGGCCACCTCGGGGTGACCACGACATCGGGGCCGGGGCTCGACCTGAAGTCCGAGACGATCGGGCTCGCGATCGCGCTCGAGCTCCCCATGATCATCGTGGACGTCCAGCGCGGCGGGCCGTCTACGGGTCTCCCTACGAAGGCCGAGCAGTCCGACCTGCTCCACGCGCTCTACGGTCGTCATGGCGAGGCACCACTCCCGATCGTTGCGTCGTACTCGCCCCCGTCTTGCTTCTGGGCGGCGCTCGAGGCGGCGCGGCTCGCTATCAAGTACATGACCCCGGTGATCCTGCTCTCGGACGGCTACCTCGCCAACGGAGCCGAGCCGTGGCGCATCCCTGCGATCGAGAAGCTCCCGCGGATACCCGTCAGATATGCGGCGGAACCCAACGTAGGTGACGAATTCTGGCCTTATCTGCGCGATGACGAGACTTTGTCTCGTCCGTGGGCGATCCCCGGAACCCCGGGCCTGGAGCATCGCGTCGGCGGTCTCGAGAAAGCCGATGGAACCGGCAACATCTCTTACGAGCCCGAGAACCACGAGCTCATGACGATGCTGCGCGCAGCGAAGGTCAAGGTCATCGAAGAAGACATCGATCCTCTCGAGTGGCAAGGGGACGAAGACGCAACCTTGCTCGTTCTCGGGTGGGGCTCGACCTACGGGGCGATCGGGGCGGCTTGTCGGCGCCTGCGGGTGAATGGCGTGACGATCGCCAACGCTCATCTGAAGCACCTCAACCCCTTCCCGAGAAACACGCGCGACGTTCTCGAACGCTTCGATCGCATAGTGATCCCCGAGCTGAACACCGGTCAGCTGTCGAAGCTGATCAGGTCGGAGTTCATGATCGATTCGGTGTCCATCAACAAGGTCCAGGGTGTTCCCTTTATGGCAACGGAACTGGAAGAAGAATTTGCGAGGTTGGTCTCGTGAGCCAAACTAATGGTGATTCGCTTCAGGGTCGGGGCGTAACCGAGGGCGCGGCGGGCGTCGGCACGATGACCCGGAAGGACTTCGTAAGCGATCAAGAAGTGCGCTGGTGCCCCGGCTGTGGTGACTACGCGATCCTCGCTGCGATGCAAAGCGCTATGCCGGAGCTTGGCATCCCGCGCGAAAAGGTGGTGTTCGTGTCGGGCATCGGCTGCGCAAGCCGCTTCCCCTATTACATGGACACCTACGGTGTTCACGGTATCCACGGGCGCGCCCCGGCGATCGCAACCGG
>JACCXF010000081.1 GCA_013697295.1 Actinomycetota bacterium
CGGCAACGCCGGCCAGGATTGTTGCGCCCGTAGCCGCATCATCGTTCAGTGTTCCATTTTCGACCGATTCGTCGAAGTCCTGATCGAATCGACCGCGAAGATGAGGGTAGGAAATCCCGAGGACGACGCCACCGAGATGGGCCCGTTGATCTCTGCGGATCAGCGATCGAGCGTGGATGCTTTCGTCGACGGTCGGGTGCTTTTCCGAGGTGAGGTGCCGGATGGACCCGGCTTCTGGCATCCCACGGTGCTCTCCTGGGTCCGGTTTCCAACAACGATCGGGTGGCGCGCGAAGAGATCTTCGGTCCGGTCGCCTGCCTCATCCCCTTCGAGGACGAGGCCGAGGGGATCCGGATCGCAAATGATACTCCCTACGGATTGTCGGGTTCGGTGTGGACGCGCGACGGGGGCCGCGCTCTGCGAGCGGCGCGCGCGCTCGAGTCGGGTGTGGTCTCGATCAACTCGAACACCTCCGTGCGGGTCCAGACGCCGTTCGGGGGCTTCAAGCAATCGGGGTTCGGCCGAGAGCTCGGCCTCCAGGGCCTCGAGGGCTACTCGGAGGTCAAGAACGTATTCATGAGCACGGAATCGTAGACGGCTTGCGGGCTGTGATCCGGGCCACAAATAGAGCCTTTCGAATCACCTCTGTGGTTGTTTAAGCGGGCTTTCGAGCCCTGGGGAACACAGAGGTTTAATCGTAGGTTTGAGCGGGTTGCAGCAAGTCGAGCTCGGGAGGGCATGACATGGGGCGGTTGGACGGCAAGGTTTGCGTGATCACCGGCGCGGCAAGTGGCATCGGCCGCGAGGCCGCCCTGCTCTTTTCCGGCGAGGGCGCTCGCATCTGCATCGCGGACGTCAACCAGGAGGCGGGAGAACGGACTGCGGCGGAGTGCGACGACGCGTTCTTTCACGAGGTCGACGTCACCGATGGATCGAGCGTCGCCGGCATGTACAGCGAGACGGCGAATCGTTACGGGCGGATCGACATTCTCTACAACAACGCCGGCATCATGCCAGCGGACGATTCCTCTGTGCTCGGGACTGAAGAGGAGGCGTGGCAGCGCGTGCAGGACGTCAACACCAAGGGAGTGTTCTTGTGCTGCAAGTACGGCATTCCGCATCTGCTCGAGGCGGGAGGCGGATCGGTCGTCAACGTAGCTTCGTTCGTCGCTCTGATGGGGGCCGCGACCTCGCAAATCTCCTATACCGCCTCCAAGGGGGCAGTCCTTGCGATGAGCCGGGAGCTGGCGGTTGAGTTCGCCCGGCGAGGGGTGCGCGTGAATGCACTCTGTCCGGGACCGGTCGAGACTCCGCTACTGATGCGTCTGTTCGAGGGATCGTCGGGCGCGCTGGAGCGTCGCCTAGTCCATCTGCCGATGGGTCGTTTCGCGCAGGCCCGAGAGATCGCGCAGGGAGCGCTGTATCTGGCCGGCGACGAGTCGTCCTACGTGACGGGAGCGACGTTCCTGGTCGACGGGGGCCTGACGGCCGCCTACGTGACTCCCGAATGATTCGGGCCGCGGCCCCGTCGCATCGGACTCTGCGAGACCGGCAACATACATAGCCCCGGACCCCACGACTGATCCCTGCCGGCCAGGCAGCGTTGGGCGAGCGCGGGTGCGATGGATCGGTCATGAGCTTCATGCCGAGGTCCAGATCATTGTTGACCGATCCTTAGATGTTGCAGAAGGGCACTTGGTCGCCGTTGAAGGCGCACCACGGCCTCCTTCACGACGTTCACCGACTCACGTCCCACCATCGTCCACGTCCGTCCTTCTTCGGACTGGCAACAGCAGCACGGGACGACAGCTCATCACTTCCCCGGCCACTCAACTGGAGGTGGGGAAGGCCGACGTGCGAGGCTCCTTCGGCTTATCGGCCAAACAAAGCCTGCGTTTCCCACCTCAGGAGCGAGAGGTTCGTAAGGTACGTGCGCGGCTCGAAACCGTTTGTCTTACGAGAGGACTCATTGAGATGTCCTCTGCACCCAAAGTAAGGCGACACGCTATTCACCTGCACTGAAAGCGCAGGGGTCATGCGTTTCAAGAATCCAACAAAGATCCAACAGACGAGAGCCCAAGTGAGATGTGTGACTGACGAGGATGCATGACATCCGAAGCCGTCTTTTGGCGCAGTCTCTCATACGGCGTCTGACCACCCAGAGCGCCGTGAGGTCGAGCGTAGTTGTAGAAGTGCTCCCATTCCCGGAGCTTCTCGTTAAACACCTTTGAATCGTCAATCATGACGCCGTCGAGCAGTCTGTAGAACTCCTCGGCATCGATCCGGTGGGAACGCTCAACCTTGCCATTGAGCCGCGGGGTCTGAGGCTTGATGTACTCGTGACCGACACCGCTGTCCAGTACATGCCAATGGAAGGCAGCCTGGAACTCTGAACCATTGTCGGTCTGGATGACGTCGACCCGGAAGGGAAAACGCTCGAGCGCGTAGTCGATGAATTGGATAGCGGTCTTTTGGTTCAATCGCTCGTAGAGACGAAGAACGCGCAACCGAGTGCAATCATCGATCGCGGTGAACTGGTAGTAGCGGCTCCGGCGCGATCCCTTGAGCGGCGCGACGAACTTGACATCGATCTGGACCCTGTGGCCAGGTTGAGCTCGGGAGGCGGTTCATGTCGAGGCGCTTGAGGATCCGCCAGATCCCTGATCGAGAGATCGTGATGTCGTGATAGCGCTTGAGATACATCTGAATCTTCTCGGGTCCGAAGTGGTAGTTGGCCCGCAGGTAGATGATCTTCTCGACGATCTCAGGCTGGGTCGCGTTCGGACTCACATGTGGTCGCTTCGAGCGCTCCCGGAGGCCGATCAATCCCTTCTCTTCGTAGCGGCGATACCACCTGTAGAAGGTCGGCCGGCTGATCCCGTAGTACCGACACGTCTGAGCGACGTTGCCGGTGACCTCCTTGGCGTGACGGATCACCTGCAGACGATGCT
>JACCXF010000082.1 GCA_013697295.1 Actinomycetota bacterium
ACGAGCGTCTGGCCGACGCGATCCGTGACATCTTCCATCGGCTCCAGAGGGAGATGCCGGAAGCGAACCTGAAACAAGCGGACCTTCCTCGCGGCGCGATGCCGATCGAGCCGGAAGGCACCGCGCCGGGATTCATCATCGAGGCGGATGGGAAATTGCTCATCGCTCTCCCGGGAGTTCCCTGGGAGATGAAGGCGATGCTCGGCAAGACGGTCATTCCTCTCCTGTCCGAGCGGGCTGGGGGTGGAGCCCTTGTCAGTAGTGAGATCTACGTGGTCGGGCTGGGCGAGTCGGCGACGCACGAGAAGATAGCGGATCTCGTGGCGGCACAAACGAATCCCTCCATCGCTTTCCTGGCCGGGCGCGGACAGGTTCGGGTACGTCTGACCGCGAGAGCGTCCACCCGAGAGGAAGCCGAGGCCCTGATCGCACCGGTGGAGGCCGACGTGCGCGCGCTACTGGGTGACTGGGCTGTACCGGGCGCCGTCGATTCGTTGGCCGAGGCGCTCGGAGCGATCCTGGTGGAGCGAGGCGAGACGGTTGCGGCGGCGGAGTCGCTGACCGGCGGACTGATCGCTGCGGAGTTGACCAGAGCTGAGGGCGCCAGTCGTTTCTTCGCCGGCTCTCTTGTCACATACTCGACCGAGGCGAAGCACCGCGTCGCCGGGGTGGCCAGGTCTCTTCTGGAAGAGCCGGGACCCGTCAGCGAAGATGTCGCCAGAGCGCTGGCGGAGGGTGCAGCGCGATCTTTCGACGCCGATCTGGGCATCTCCGCAACCGGCGTAGCCGGACCAGCGGAGCAGGGCGGTCAACCCGTAGGGGCGATCTTTGTAGGCGCCTGCTACCGCGGGAGGGTCGAAGCTCGCAGGATACGCGGCTACGGAGACCGATCGCACACCAAAGCCATCGCGGTCACCTACGCGATCGACCTCGGCCGCCGCCTCCTGCTGCATCCGTGAGCTCGGACCACCTGCGGCTGTTCCTCGCCGTAGACGTGCCCGAGGACCGACTCGCCGCGCTGGCCGCGCGCACGGAATCGTTGCGGCAGCGATCCGACGGCGCCCGATGGACACCCGTAGAGAGCCAGCATGTGACCCTGAAGTTCCTGGGCTCCACACCAGGGGAGCGCGTGAGCCCGCTCCTCGAGGCGATGCGTGCGATGAGCGCGCGCCACGCGCCGTTCGAGTTGCGCTTGTCGGGGCTGGGTACCTTTCCCGAACGCGGCAGGGCGCGCGTCTTGTGGGCCGGGTTCGACGACCCCGCTCCGTTGCGGGCGCTGGCTGGGGATCTGGACGCTGCGCTCATCCCCCTGGGGCACGAGCCGGAAGGCCGTCCCTTCAGCGCACACCTGACCCTGGCGCGCTTCAAGGTTCCGACCTCCGTGCGGGGCCTCGTCGATGTCAACCTCGGCGGGATCGATCCCTTCACGGTGAGCGAAGTGGGGCTATGGAGATCGCGGCTTTCGCCCAAGGGGGCCCGATACGAACGGCTGGGCGGTGCGCCCCTACGCGGGAGGCCTTGACGCCGGATTCTGTTTAGATGAAGGATCCTCGTTCGGCGCTCTACAGATCGGGAGGTACCTGTGGTTCTGGCCAGTACCGTGTCCGGCGGACCCGAGAGTGAGGTTCTCGTGCTCGCCGTAGCGATGCTGATCCTTGGTGTGGTCTTCTTGGTCAGCAAGAATGTCACACGGATCGTGCCCATCCTTCTCATCCTCGGGTCGCTTGTGGTGGGGGCCGGGGCATTCGCCTTCCGATAGAACAGCGATGTCCGAGTCACGCCCGGCCCTGCCCACTTCTCGCCTCGTCCTCGAGCCGGTCGGTGCACATCATGCGCCCGATCTTTGGGATGCAACGGTGCGCTCGCTCGACGAGCTGAAGCCGTTCATGTCGTGGGCGGATACCGCGAGCTTCGAGACGACGCTGGCGTTCACAAGCGGAGGCGCTCTGCAATGGGACGCCGGCGCCGGCATGATCTTCGCGATCATGATCGCGGGTGAAGCCGTCGGGACGATCGGGTTCGCTCAACACGCACCCCTAGCGGGACACGCTGAGCTCGGCTACTGGCTCAGGACCGATCTGTGCGGGCGCGGCCTGACGACCGAGGCGGCTTCGGCCGTTGTTGAGTACGGGTTCGACGAGCTGGATCTGCATCGGATCGAGCTGCGGGCCGCTCCCGCAAACGTCGGTAGCGTCCGGGTCGCAAAGAAGGTCGGCTTCAAGCGCGAGGGGACCTTGCGGCACGGAGCAAAGGGCGCCAGCGGCTGGCACGACGCCGACGTCTACGGGCTGCTCGAGTCGGACGACCGGCGCGTCTTCCACGTCCTCCGTGATCGAGTGACCGGATCGTGAAGGCCTTGAGATGGACATATCGGCGATTGCTAGGATGACTTCCGTGAACAGCACGGAGTGCCGGGGAGAGTAACGGTGTCGTCCGGCCACTCCCACGGATCTGAGCGGGCCGTCCAAAAACGAGTCCTTTGGATAGCCCTGGCGCTCAACGGCACCTTCATGGTGGCGGAGATCGTCGGTGGTATCGCTTTCAACTCACTCGCGCTGCTGGCGGACGCGGCGCACATGGTTTCGGATGTGGCGGGGCTGTCTATCGCTCTCGTCGTTCAGAGTTTGATGGACCGTCCCGCTTCGGCACGCCATACGTTCGGGTTCCAACGCGCAGAGGTCTTGGGGGCACAGGCGAATGCCCTGACGCTGCTCGCTGCCTCGGGCTGGATCCTGCTCGAGGCGTTCCGTCGTCTCGACTCCCCTGAGGAAGTCGGCGCACAGGGCGTGTTGATCGTCGCCGGTCTCGGCTTGGCGGTCAATGTCGGGAGCGCCATCGTGATCGCTCGCGCACAGGGCAGCAGCTTGAACATGCGCGGTGCTTTCCTTCATATGGTGGGCGACGCCGCGGGGTCGGTGGGCGCCATCGCTGCCGGAGCAGGCATGCTTGTGTGGGGTGTCAGATGGCCCGATCCGGTTGCTTCCATCGCGATCGCCGGGCTGGTCCTGTGGTCAGGATGGCACCTGTTGAGAGAGACGACCCATGTTCTTCTCGAGGGGACGCCGCGGGGTATGAGTGTGGTCGATGTCGAGCGGGAGCTCGCTAACGACCCGGGAGTTGATTCCGTGCACCATCTGCACCTGTGGAATCTGGCTTCTGATGTTCCGGCCCTCTCCGCTCACGTAGTCGTGTCGGAAGAGGGTTCGCTGCACGAGGCTCAGTTGGAGGGCGATCGATTGAGGTTGTTGTTGCACGACCGGTTCGGGATCGAACACGCCACCCTCGAGTTGGAGTGCCACTCGTGCGAGCCTGCGAACGCAAGTGCGCATTAGGAATACCCGCTGCTCCGAATGGTTGTCCTTGCAAGACATGATGTCAATGTGAGGGAGGTGACCACCGGTGGGGAACCCCATCCACCCGGACACTCGGATCGGCCACGTGCATCTGAAGGTGTCTGATGTCGACCGGGCCGAGGCGTTCTATCGCGACGCGCTCGGCTTCGAGACGACGACGCGCTATGGAGACGGGGCCGTGTTCATGTCGGCGGGTGGCTATCACCACCACATCGGGCTGAACACGTGGCACAGCAAAGGCGGTCAACCACCACCGCACAACGCAACCGGGTTGTTCCATTTCGCGATCCTCTACCCGGACCGGAAGCAGCTCGCGAACGCTCTCAAGCGCCTTGTCGAGAACGACGTCGATATCGGCGGCGCCTCGGATCACGGTGTCAGTGAGGCCATCTACCTCGAAGATCCGGACGGGAACGGTATCGAGCTCTACTGGGACCGGCCCCGCGACGAGTGGCGCCATGACCCATCTGGGGCCGTGGTGATGGTGACCGAGCCGCTCGATCTTCGGGCGCTGCTGCAGGAAGGCGACTAGGCGGTAAGCGCCGCTTCGTCCACCGTCAGCTTGCGCGCGTCCGCGTCGAGCGTGACCGTTGCACCGAGGGGCGTCGTGGCGAGATGCTTGCCATGCCCCATGGGCAGGTTGTAGATCGCCGGTATCCCGAGAGGTTCGAAGTGCATCTCGAGGACGTCTTCGGCCGAATACATCAGGGGCGCATCGTCGTTGTCGTCCGGCCAGTCGCACTTGTGCAACTCGCCCACGACCACCCCGATGATGCCGTCGAGCGCCCCCGCCTGCTCCATATGCGTGAGCAACGCGTCGATCCGCGGCGGGCTTTCGTAGACGTCCTCGAAGAAGAAGATCTTGCCGTCGAGGTCGACCTCCCACGGCGTGCCCATCGAGTGGCTCAGAAGCCACAAGCACCCGCCCGCCATCTGACCGATCACGTGTCCTGGCCCGAGCTGCCGCACGTAGTCGTCGTCGGGATTGCGCGGTACCTCGCCGAGCGGTTCGGAGGAGGTCAGGGCCTTTATCAGCCGGTCGGTCGTGAACTCCTTGGTCTCGGGATCGTTGACGCCCGCGAGACCGGGTCCATAGAAAGTGATCAGTTCGGTGTGGCGCGCGATCGCCGCGTGGAGAGCTGTTACATCCGAGTATCCGACGAAGGGCTTGGGGTTGGCCGCTATCGCATCGAAGTCAAGATGCGGCAGCATCTGAGCGGCGCCCCACCCACCCTGGAGACATTGGACGACGTCCACCTCCGGATCGGTGAACATCCGCATGAGGTCCTTCGCCCGTGCCTCCGCGTCGCCGGCGACCCATCCCGTGCGATCGAACACCCCCTCGCCGAGCACAACCTCGTACCCGCGCGCGGTCCACCACTCGACGCCGCGCAGGATCTCGCTGCGGGCGTAGTAGGGCGACGAGGGCGCAGGCACCCCGATGGTTGCTCCGGGTTGGAGAGCGCGTCCTTTGAGGGTCAATGGCGATCCTTTCGAGTGGGAAGCGGCATGGTGCGCAACTCGGTGACGAACGAAGCGATCTCGTCGACCGCCGTGTCGAACAGAGCCCGGCCTTTCTCTGCGGTGGCTTTCGTCGCGTCTCCCTGCACGCCCGATTCCGAGAACGAGGACCACCACGGCATCACCTTCAGCGGTCCGTCGGACCAGTCCATCCACGCGTGCTCCGTGGCCGGGTAGCCGCGCTCGTCGACCGCCTGGTCCATGTCAACGGCCTCCGGATGCAGGTGGAGGTAGAGGGAGGTCTCGAGCTCGCACGCATGCGCCATGCCTCCACGGTCGGAGTCCCGAACTTCCTGGATCACCTGCGCGCTGCGGGGGCCGGCGAGATAGAAGGAGGCAGCGACCAGCGATCCCGGTTCCTCGACCATAGTCAGGCGGGCCGCCATCTCGACGAGGTTCTGGTTGGAGCCGTGACCGTTGACCAACAGGACCCTCTTGAACCCGTGCCGGACGACCGACAGGGCGACGTCGGTGCAGTACCTGCAGAAGGTGTCCCATGCGATCGTCACGGTGCCCGGATAGTCCATGTGATGAGGCGAGTACCCGTGCACGACCGGAGGCAGCAGCACCGTCTCGGCCTTCAGTCGCTCCGCGGCCCCGCGACAGATCGCCTCGACCAGCGTTACGTCCGTGTCTATCGGGAGATGCCGGCCGTGATCCTCGAGCGTCCCGATGGGAACGATGGGGACGCGCTCTTCTTTGACCGCGCGCGCTACCTCGGGCCACGACAGGCGGCCGTACTCGAGCGGGTCACCCCACACGGGCGTTCCGCGCTACGAAACCGGGGACCTCGAACTCGTTCCACCGAGCGAGGCAGGGCGATCCGTCGGAGACGAGCATCCGTCCGGTAGTGACATCGCACGCCATCGCGAAGACCGTGGCCGAGCCCTCCAGCCCATCCTCGTGTACGCAGATGGATTCCGGCCGGGCGTCATGATCGCCGAGCAGCCGCGCGCAGTCCTCGAGCGACGACGGCGGTTCATTCTCGAGAAGGTTGCGGGCGCGTTCCAGCCGCGCCTTCGATCCACGCGACGCGGGCCCCACCGGAACGGCCGGGTCGGCGAGGTAGTGGTTCGTGTGAGCGTCCGCCCCTTCGATCGCGTTGTGTGTGGTAGCGGTCGTTTCTACGACGACCGAGCACTCGCCCGACATGAGGAAGTGGGCGTAGCCACCCGCGCGCCCTGGCAACGTGGCCGCCGCGATCGCGCCAGCCAGATCGGCCGCGCCGAGCGCCAGGCGCGAGATCGCGACGCGCGGGGTCCCGATGCGATCGTCACTTGCGGTCAGAGAGTCGATCCCTTGTGCGAAACCGCTCGCGTTCATGCCGACCGCCGGTAGGAATCCAGCGCAGGTCGGCGAGACGAACGCCGGGCCCCCATCCGGTTCCGCGATCACCACCCCGACCGAATCGTGGCCCGCGTACCACTGCTCCGCGTGCAAGAGGAAGGGTCCGTGCGACATGGAAGTGCATGTCTCGAAGGTCCACACCTCCTCCATGCAGTTGAGGATCGCCGCTTCCTCGAACGCGATCCCCGCTCCCTCGGCGAGCCCGGCCATCTCCTCGACCAGGTGGGGGACCGAGGAGCGCGCCGTATCGATGAAGGGGACCGAGGCGGCTGCCATCGCGCCCTCGCCGCCCTTAGCAAGTCGAGCATAGAAACGGAGCGCCGCGCCGATGCCTTCGGCCATGGCCTCGCCCTGGGCGCGGCCCATCCGGCGTGGGGTTCCCGCAGCTCGTGCAACCGCGACACTCATACGCTCGACTTCATCTCCTCCGCGAAGCGATACAGCAGGGCCGCCGACTGGTGCATATGTTGCCTCAGGCCCTCGACGCTCGCGTACTCGTTGGCCGCGTGCGCCCCTGCGCAGTGGCCCGCCCCACCGATGGCGAAGGGCAGTCCGAGTACACGCTCGAACAAGAAGTAGGGGGCCCACCAGGGCGCACTGGGCCAGACCCGTGCCGCTTGCCCCGCGTCCTCGTGCGATCGGATCATCGCGCGCGCCACGGGGGAGTTCGCTGAGGTGCGCGCCGGGGGGCAGGCTTCGCTTTCGGTGACGTTGACTTCGGGGGACACCTCTGCGATCCGAGCGCGAACCGACCGTCCCACTGCATCGAAGTCGGTGCCGTAGGGGATCCGGAGATCCACGACCGCGCTCGCTTCCTGCGGGACGATGGTCTTCTCCCCGGGTGCGCGGCCGGCGAAGAGCCCATTGACGTTCGCGGCGGGTTCGTACACCAGCGCCTCGACCATCTCGCGCGTAGACACGTCGCTCTTGAAACGGCGTGCGTTCGACTCGACGAGGTAGGCCTCGGGATCGAAACGCTCGGCGAGATCGTCCAGCAACGAAAGGTCCTCGTCTGGCACCGGCACCTTGTCGAGGTGGGGGATCGAGACGCGCTCATCATCATCGACGAGGGTCGATAGAGCGCGCACGACCGACCAGGCGGGTGACGCAACCAGTACCCCCCCGCTCGAGTGGAGCGCGCCGCCGATCGGCCCGCCCCAGTCGCCTCCCTCACAGCTCAAGCGCAGCGACAGGATGCCCTTGCAGCCGAGGAAGACCTCGGGGACGCCGGTTCGGTCGGCCATGAGGTCGAGGTCGTACGCGGCGTCGGCGGCGAGGTCCTCCCGATGGGCGTCGACGATTCCGGGGAGGTGAGGGCTTCCGAGCTCCTCCTCGCCGTCCAGCAAGAAAGTGACGCCGCAAGGGAGGTCCGCCACGGCGCCCAGCGACTTCATCGCAAGCAGGGATGCCGCGAGCGTTCCCTTCGAGTTCGCCGCGCCGCGGGCCACGACGACGGTGCCGATGCCGGGGCGGTCCTTGATGGCCGCGCTGAAGGGGGCAACCTCCCAATCCGGCTCATCGGCCGGCTGGACGTCGTACATCCCGTAGCGGAGAAGCCGGGCCCCCCCGCCATCGATCGAGGCGATCACGGCGGGGTGACCATCCGTTCCGATCACCTCGGCGCGACCGCCACACGACTCGACGAGCTCGGCCGTCATCTCGGCGCAGCGCGCAACGCCTTCGCCCGTCGACGAGACGCTCGGTTGCCTCAAGTAGGTACGGATCGCGTCGAGGTGGTCGTCGAAGTCCTCATCGATGCGCTCGAAGACCCGAGCCAGCGCCGCGGAACCGTCCGGTCCGTCGCTCGTCATGGCAGAAGGGTCGCAGCCAGAGCCCCGGGGCACAAGTGGCGTCAGCAGCGAAGGTCGCCGCCAGCCGCCCCCGGATCGGGGCCGGCGCACCGCCGGGGGGAGGGGGAGCCTCAACGTCCGTGGCCTTGGCCGCGATCCCCAGAGCGGAGAGCTTCCGGTTGATCGATCGCAGGTGGCGGATCGACTTCTCCTGAGCCCCGAAGCTCCGCGACCGTTCCCGCGATGGCGCTGAGGCGCGACGGCGCCGCCCGGGAAACCTCGAGGAGCGTCCGCAGCCTGGTCTTGACGCAACCGATCGATGAGTCGATCGCGTCGATGCCCGACCGCTCCGCCCTCTCGAGGTCGGCCACGTCGTCCTCCCCGCCGCGGGCCGCCCACAGCCCGACGGCGATCACGGCCCGCCGGCGACCACGGCCAGGATGAGCCACCTCCACCTGCCGATTGAGCGCACGGGAGGAGTATCGCCCGGGCGGCGTACCGGGCGTGGCACGGGCCGGGGCGTAGAATGACGCTCCCGTAACTACGTGGGGGTGATTCGGGGCGAGGTTTGCCCCAAAGACGTGCAATCGAACGTACGTTCGCATACGCTGGCTGCGACTTTGTGTCGTACCCCCTCCCTAGGGTGACGACCGAAAGAGACCGCCGCCTCGGCTGCGGCCTGAAAACTGGATGGACCAACTGGCCGAGCGAGGCCGGAAAGGGAGGACCCGGTGGCGAACAACACGAGGCGCACGCCCGTGGGCGGAGTCGAGAAGGCGAGCGTCGGGAATCGGGACGCCTCGGTCGACATGGCCCTTGCCCAGATCGAGAAACAACACGGCAAGGGCGCCATCATGCGGCTGGGCGACCTCGGGGCGTTGACGAACGTCGAGGTCATCTCGACGGGTTCGCTCGCGCTGGACCTCGCGCTGGGCGTCGGCGGCCTCCCGCGCGGCCGCATCGTCGAGATCTATGGACCGGAAGGCTCGGGGAAGACGACGGTGAGCCTCCACGTGATCGCCGAGGCGCAGAAGGCAGGGGGTCTCGTGTCGTTCATCGACGCAGAACACGCGCTCGATCCCGCCTACGCGAAGGCAGTGGGGGTCGACATCGATAATCTCCTCGTGTCCCAACCGGACACCGGCGAGCAAGCACTCGAGATCACCGACACGCTGGTGCGGTCCGGGGCGATGGATGTCATCGTCATCGACTCGGTCGCCGCGCTCGTCCCGCGCGCCGAGATAGAGGGCGAGATGGGCGACAGCCACATCGGGTTGCAGGCGCGCCTGATGTCGCAGGCGTTGCGGAAGCTCACCGGGAACGTGAGTCGTTCGAAGACCGTGCTCATATTCATCAACCAGATCCGAGAAAAAATTGGAGTCATGTTCGGTTGCTTTTCCTATGGGACGCGCGTGACGCTAGCCGACGGGACCCAGGAGCGGATCGGTCAGATCGTCAACCAGCGTCGCGAGGTCGAGGTTCTGTCGTACAACTTCGAAACGAGGAAGGTGGAACCGCGCAAGGTCGTGGACTGGTATCGGAATGGAAAAGCCGATCACTTCCTCCAGTTCACCGCTCTCAGGCCCGGCCGAACGAACGGTAAGGCTCAGTTCGGAGCCACCCCCAATCACAAGATCCGAACGCCGGATGGCTGGAGAGAAGCCAAAGACCTGACCGCCGGGGACCTCGTGCTTCTGGCGGTCGAAGAGCGCCTCAGTGATCTCCAATGGGAGGTCATTCGCGGTGGGCTCATGGGTGATGGCAGTCTCTCGAAGACCAGGCGCTCAGATCTCATGCGAGCCGGGGCGCGGTTCCGGATGGGCCACGGCGGCCGGCAAGCTCCTTACCTCGATTGGAAAGCATCGTTGTTCGCCAACATCCCAATGTCTACGGGTGTAAACGAGAAGGGGGACGTTCGGGCCGAGCTGACTCCTCTCGTCGAGCTAGCAGATCTTCGCAGCGAGATCTACACGGAGGTCGGGAAGGAGTTCGGATGGGACTACCTGAAGCGCCTCACTCCACTCTCTCTCGCCACCTGGTACATGGATGACGGTAGCCTCGACATCCGGAATGAAGGAGGTACGTCGGCCCGGATACAAATCTGCGTTCAGGCGATGAGTCCCGAAACACGTCGCCGGCTCGTGTCGTACCTAAGGGATACCTGGGATCTCGACGTGCGGCTGACGAGCGTGCGAGGGAAAGAGATCGTTGTCTTCTCGAAGCTGGCTGCGGAAGAGTTCCAGTCGATCGTGGCCCCATTCATCCATCCCTCGATGGAGTACAAGCTGCTTCCGCAGTTCCGAGGGCGGTTCTCGGTGGAGCCGGAGTTCAAGGAGATGTCCTACGAGTTAGTGCCGTACCCCATCGTGGACGTCCACGTAAAACCACCGACCCGGAGCATGGAGAAGTTCGACCTCGAGGTCGAGGGCAATCACAATTACTTCGTTGATGGTGTTCTCGTTCATAACTCCAATGAGACCACCCCCGGCGGGCGGGCCCTCAAGTTCTACTCGTCGGTCCGGCTCGACGTTCGGCGTATCGACTCGCTGAAGGACGGCGCCGAGATCGTCGGCTCGCGGGTGCGCACCAAGGTCGTCAAGAACAAGGTCGCAGCTCCCTTCCGTAAGGCCGAGTTCGACATCCAGTACGGCACCGGCATCTCGAAGGAAGGAAGCTTGCTCGACGTCGCGATCGATCACGGGATCGTGCGGAAGTCAGGGGCCTGGTTCATCTACGGCGACGATCAACTCGGCCAGGGCCGCGAGAACGCCAAGCTCTTCCTCGCCGACAACCCGGACATCGCTACCGAGATCGAGCTCAAGATCAAAGAGCAGCTGGGGTTGCTGGGCACCGACGACGATGACGAGGCCGCCGCGCCGGTCAGCGTCGATCTGACCGATGGGCCCGAGGCGAAGAGCGGCTAGAACCGTGGCCCTTGAGGCGCCTGCCGGCTACCAGGAGGCTATGGAACGGGGCGCGCGGCTGTTGGCCGTGCGCCCCCGCACCGAGCTCGAGATGCGCCAGCGTCTGGGTGCCGCAGGGATCGATCAGCTCGACGTCGAGGCCGCGATCGAGCGGCTGCTCGAACTGAACCTCCTGGACGACCCTGCCTTCTCCCGGCAGTGGGTCGATGAGCGGTCGAGGCGCAAGGGACTGGCGGGCGATGCCCTGGTCAGGGAGCTGACCGCCAAAGGGGTCGACCGGGCCGTGGCCGAAGAGACCGTTGCCGAGGCCGGGCTCGACGAGGTCGCCCGGGCGACCGAGCTGGCCGCATCGTGGATCCGCAGGGTCGCTCGCCACCCCCTCCCGATCCAGGCCCAGCGGCTCCAGCAGATGCTCGATCGCAAGGGCTATGGCTGGGACGTGACGGAAGAGGCGGTGAAAGCCGTGCTCCCGCCCGAGGGATGGGATTGACGGCAGGCGAGTCCGGGGGGGCGTACCATGGGGCGGCATCTTCCATACAGATAACCCCAGATACGGTGCGAATGAATATGCGAGCTTTTTCCCCAACGCCTCTACCGATATCCAACCCAGGCCGCAGCTGCGGCCATCCCTGTTTGAGCACGTCACGGCCCCTGTGCGGGCCTTTTTCGCTGCTTAGACGCTAGGCGTAGCCCTCGCCGTTCGCTCGCACCCGGGTTAGCCGGGCCTTCGGGCGCGGCCGGCTCCTGGGACGAAAGGAGCTAGCGATGCAGATGGCTATCGGCCTGTTCCTCGGGCTCCTCGTGGGCGCCGCTATCGGCTTCGTCATTCGCAAGGCTCTGGCCGAGAGGGAAGTCGATTCGGCCGAGGCGCGAGCCAAGACGATCATGGCCACGGCGGAACGGGAGGCCGAGGCGAGCAAGCGCGAGGCTTTGGTGGAAGCCAAGGACGAGGCGCTGCGCCTCCGGACCGAGGCGGAAGCCGACCTGAAGGTCCGGGCGGGCGACCTGGACAAGAAAGAGGATCGATTCGCCCAACGAGAGGCGACGCTCGACTCCCGGGCCGGTTCCCTCGACCGCAAAGAGCAGGCCATCGAATCGAAGGAGGCCGACCTCGCGAGGACGCGCGAGCAGCTCGACGAGCAGGGGCAACGGGTGCGTGGCGAGCTCGAGCGCGTCGCGCAGATGACCGCTGACGACGCCCGGCAGTCTCTGATCAACCAGGTCGAGGACGGCGCGAAACGGGATGCGATGGTGATCGTCCGCGACGTCGAGGCCCAGGCTCGCGAAGAGGCCGACAAAAGGGCCCGCAAGATCATCGCGATAGCCATGCAGCGCGTTGCGTCCGAGCTCACCACCGAAGCAACGGTGACGACCGTGACCCTTCCCAACGAGGACATGAAGGGCCGGATCATCGGCAGGGAAGGACGCAACATCCGCGCCTTCGAAGCGGCCACCGGTACCAACATCGTGATCGACGACACACCCGAGGCAGTGGTTCTCTCGTGCTTCGATCCGATCCGGCGCGAGATGGCGCGCCTCACCCTCGAGAAGCTCATCGGGGACGGCCGCATCCAGCCGGCCCGCATCGAAGAGATGCACGAGAAGTCCAAGGCCGAGGTCGAACGCGAGATACGCGAGGGCGGCGAGTGGGCCGTGCTCGAGGCCGGTATCACCGACATGCATCCGGAGCTCGTCAGGGTCCTCGGCCGTCTGAAGTTCCGCACGTCCTACGGACAGAACGTCCTCAGGCATGTGGTCGAGGCGTCGCACATCGCCGAGATGCTTGCGTCGGAGCTCGGCACCGATGTCCGGCTCGCCAAGCGGTCGACCCTCCTGCACGACATCGGCAAGGCGGTAACGCACGAGGTCGAGGGGAGCCACGCTCTGATCGGTGCAGAGATCGCACGCCGGTTGGGCGAAGCGCCCGAGATCTGCCACTCGATCGAGGCCCACCACGGCGAGGTCGAACAGCGCACGATCGAGGCTGTCATCACACAGACCGCCGACGCTATCTCCGGCGCACGCCCGGGAGCCCGGCGAGAGACGCTCGAGACTTATGTGAAGCGCCTCGAGCGACTGGAAGCCATCGCGATGGAGTTCAAGGGCGTCGAGAAGGTCTACGCGATGCAGGCCGGACGCGAGGTAAGGGTCATGGTCAAGCCGGAAAACGTGGACGACCTCCAGGCCGAGGTCATCGCTCGCGACATCGCCAAGAAAGTCGAGGAGGAGCTCCAGTACCCGGGCCAGATCCGCATCACGGTCATCCGGGAACTGCGTTCATCGGCCCTAGCCAAATAGACGTAGCACCGGGTCGCTTGAGCGCAACGCTCCGGTGCTAGGGTTTTTTCGGTGAGCGTTCAGAGTCCCACGTACTACATCCGCACCTTCGGGTGCCAGATGAACGCGCACGATTCCGAGCGGATGGCGGGTATGTTGGAGTCCGAAGGCTATGCCCGGGTCGAGCAACCGGACGACGCATCGGTCGTGCTGTTCAACACCTGTTGTATCCGGGAGAACGCCGACCAGAAGCTGTACGGGAACCTCGGGCACATGAAAGCTCTCAAGGACACTCGCCCCGACCTTCGGATCGTCGTGGGCGGTTGCCTGGCCCAGAAGGACAAGGATGTGATACAGCGGCGGGCGCCGTACGTGGACGTCGTGCTCGGCACCCACAACCTCGCCAGCCTGCCGCGACTCTTGCGAGAATCCACTGCCGGACCGGCGTTCGAGATCCTCGAACAGACCGAGGTGTTCCCGTCGGCGTTGCCGAGCCGGCGCATGTCGTCGTGGCACGCGTGGGTGTCGATCTCGATCGGCTGCAATAACTCGTGCACGTTCTGCATCGTGCCGGCCGTCAGGGGCCGTGAGGTGTCGCGGCGGCTGGGCGACATCGTGGCCGAGGTCGAGTCCCTGGTAGCCGACGGTGTGGTCGAGGTCACTCTGCTCGGCCAGAACGTTAACTCGTACGGCCGGGATCTCGACGGCACTCCCATGTTCTCGAAGCTGCTTCGCGCGCTGGACCGGGTCGTAGGGCTCGAGCGCATCCGTTTCACGAGTCCCCATCCCAAAGACTTCCGCGCCGACTCGGTCGCCGCCATGGCGGAGTGCGCGGCGGTGTGCGAGCACATCCACCTGCCCGCGCAGTCGGGTTCGGATTCGTGCCTCAAGCGGATGAAGCGTGCTTACACCCGCTCGTCGTATCTCGAGAAGGTGCGGATGGTCCGCGCTGCTATCCCCGGCGTGGCCATCACGACGGACATCATCGTGGGCTTTCCCGGCGAGACCGAAGCTGAGTTCCAGGACACGCTGACGCTGGTTGAAGAGGCCCGCTACGACCAGGCCTTCACGTTCCAGTATTCGCCGCGGCCCATGACGTCGGCCGCGGATCTGCCGGACCACCTACCGAAGGAAGTGGTTCAGGAGCGCTTCGAGCGTTTGATCGCGCTGCAGAATGGCTTCTCGCTCGAATCGAACCGGCGGATGCTCGGCAATACGTTCGAGGTTCTGGTCGAGGGGCCCTCCAAGAAGGACCCAAGTCGGGCAAGCGGACGCACGCGGACGAACAAGCTCGTGCACTTCCTTGATGACGGAGCCACTCAGGGATCTCTGCGTACGATCCGGGTGATCGCCGCCCGCCCCCATCACGTCGAGGGCGAGCTCGTCGACGGTCCGCGTCGCGATGCGAAACGGAGTATGAGCTTGCCTCTCGTGGGCGCGGGAACCGCCTGCGACGCCTGCGGCTGACGGCTCCGTGAGCTCCGATCTCCGACCCCCGATCGGCGCGCGCGTCGAAGGATGCGTGGCCGGTGCGATTGTGCCTCACGCCCCCGTTCTTCTGCCCCCGGTATCTGGCGACGCCAATGCCCCGCGCACGGCCGAGGTGCGAGCGGCGATCGCCGGCCTCGAGTTCGAGGACATCGACGCGATCGTTCTTCTGTCACCACACGGAGTAGAGACGGGGGTGTACCGAACGACGGCGGGGTCGCTGGAGGCGTTCGGGTTGCCCGGGATCCGAGCCACGCATCCGACCGATGACGAGACCGTTGGGGAGCTGTCGTCGACCTGGCGTCGCCCGATCTTGGACGGTCGCGTGGACCACGGGGTCCTTGTGCCGTTGTTGTGCATGTGCCCGAGCGTCCCGATGGTGGCGACCTCACTCGAGGAGAAGCGCTCTTTCGACCGACCGTCCATGGAGGAGAGCGCGGCCGAGGGCCGGCGCTTCGCCGAAGCGTTGGGCGCGCTGCGAGGGCGCCGACTCGCCTTGGTAGCGAGCTGCAACACGTCCGCCGGACTGTCGCCGCGCGCTCCACTCACGGAGATCGAGGAGGCCGTTGAGGTCGAGGAACGGCTGGTGGGCGATCTCGGACGAGGGCGGCTGTCTGGAGCCCTAGCGGTCGAGCTCGGAGTCGCGGGCTCCTGCGCCGCGGGAACCCTCGCCGCTTTCGCCGCTGCGTTCGCGGGGACCGACATACAGCTCCGAGCCCACGATGCGCCCTTCGGCGTGGGCTATCTCGTCGCGACGGCTGCGCGCGGTAGTTGATCGTGCCGTACAAGGTCGGCGCGATCGTCGGAGCCACCGCGGTCGGCAAGTCCGATCTCGCTGTGGCGGTTGCGGGGGAGCTGGACGCCGAGATCGTCTCGATCGACTCGATGCAGATCTATCGCGGGATGGACATCGGCACGGCGAAACCGGATGAAAAGACAAGGGCAGCCATACCTCACCATCTCCTCGATGTGTTCGAGCCGACGGACGATGTCTCGGTCGCCGACTTCCAGGGTCTGGCCCGCGCTGCCATTGCAGACATAACCGAGCGGGGTCACCTGCCGCTGCTGGTCGGCGGGTCGGGTTTGTATCACCGGGCGGTGGTGGACGACCTCCGTTTCCCCCCGAGATCGCCCGAAGTGAGGAGCGCTCTGGAAGCCGAGATCGAGGAGTCCGGAAGCGCTGCGCTGCACGACCGGTTGCGGGAACTTGACCCGGTCGCCGCGGAGCGGATCGAGTCACACAACTCCCGTCGCATCGTCCGGGCTCTGGAGGTGATCCAGGTAACCGGCAAGAGGTTCTCGGCCAACGATTCGTGGGACAGGTACGAGAGCATCTACACGCTGGGTGTCGCGGGGCTGACCCGGCCCAGGGAGGCTTTGTTCGAACGTATCGAACGGCGGGTCGACGCGATGCTCGACGGAGGTCTGCTCGATGAGGTGGAGCGGCTGGAGCAGCGCTCGCCTAACCTCATGGCCCGGCAGGCTCTTGGTTACCGGCAGATCCTCGAATCCCCGGGGGTGCCGCGCCCGGAGCTTCGCGAGGCGATCGTCCGAGCCACCAAACGGTTCGCCCGGCGCCAGGAGTCGTGGTTCCGCTCTGATCCTCGCATCGTGTGGTTCGACGCCGAGCGAGAGGACACCGCCACAGAGGTGGTTGCCTTCCTGCGTGCCTCTTTGGCTTTAACCTAGCGGGATGAGATTCACGAAATATCACGGCATAGGGAACGACTTCATCATGCTCGCCGACCCCAAGGACTCTCTCCAGATGTCGGGCGAGTTCGTTCGCCGCCTGTGCGATCGCCACTTCGGCATCGGTGGAGACGGGGTCATCCGGGTCGCACCGGGTACCGGAGCCGCCGCTCTGTTAATGGATTATGTGAACTCGGACGGCTCCATCGGCGAGATGTGCGGTAACGGGATCAGGTGCCTGGCGATATTCGCCCGGGAGGAGGGCATGAGCGACGCCGACGAGATCGAGGTGGACACCCGCTCGGGCATCAAGCGGGTGTGGATCCTGGAGGATGACCGCGTGCGCGTGGACATGGGGGCCCCGATCTTCTTGCCGGCGGGGATCCCCGTTCGGTGGGATGGCCCGGACGCGCTGCACGCCAAGGTCGAGCTGCAGGACCAGGTCGTCGAAGCAGCATGCCTGTCGATGGGCAATCCGCATGCGGCCCTGTTCGTGGACGACCTCGATGCGGTCCCGGTCGGGGTGATCGGTCCGGCTATCGAACACCACGAGATGTTCCCCAACAAGACGAACGTCGAGTTCGTAACGGTCGAATCTCCCGATCGGGTGCGCATGCGCGTTTGGGAGCGCGGCGCAGGTGAGACGCTCGCTTGTGGCACCGGAGCTTGCGCTGCTGCGGTGGCCTCGCGCCTCTTGCGGGACACGGACGGGCGCGTCGTGGTGGCCCTTCCGGGAGGTGAGCTCGAACTCGAGTGGACGGGCGGGGTGGCCAGCGCCGCTCCCGTCCTGATGACCGGCCCGGTCACGAAGAGCTTCGTGGGTGAGTTCGATCCCAAGGAGTACGAGTGAGGACGGCACGTCGCATCGACAAGCTGCCCCCGTATCTCTTCGCCGAGATCGATCGAAAGGTCGCGGAGGCTCGGGCCCGGGGCGCCGACATCATCTCCTTCGGTGTAGGGGATCCAGACTTGCCGACCCCCGGCCACATCATCGACGCCCTGACCGAGGCCGCTCGGGATCCCGGCACCCACAGGTATCCGTCCTACACGGGGATGCCCTCGTTCCGTGAGGCTATCACCGGGTGGTACGCCGACCGCTTCGGGGTGACACTCGACGCGGATGCAGAGGTGCAACCGTTGGTTGGCTCCAAAGAGGGGATCTTTCACCTCCCGGTCGCCTTCGTCGATCCGGGCCAGGTCGCGCTGATCCCCGACCCGGGCTATCCGGTGTACGAAACCGGGACGCTCTTGGCCGGTGGCGATGTGCATCTCATGCCTCTCGTCGCGGACCGGGGCTTCACCCCGGACTTCGAAGCGATCCCTTCGGAGGTCCTCGAGCGCTCCACCGTCATGTGGCTCAACTATCCGTCGAACCCAACCTCGGCCACCGTGGACAAAGAGTTCTTCGAACGCGCCGTCCAGTTCTGCCGGGCACACGATCTGTTGCTGGCGCACGACGCGGCCTACACGGAGATCACGTTCGACGGTTACGTGGCGCCCAGCGTGCTCGAGGTCGAAGGCGCGATGGACTGCGCGGTCGAATTCCACTCCCTGTCCAAGACCTACAACATGACTGGGTGGCGAGTCGGTTGGGTGTGTGGAGCTACCCAGGCGATCGAAGCGATCAAGCGCTTGAAGACCAACATCGACAGCGGCATCTTCGATGCGTTGCAACGCGCCGGCATCGCGGCTCTACAAGGTCCCCAGGAAGTCCTCGCGGAGACCGTCGCGCGCTACCAGCATCGACGCGATCTTCTCTGTGACGGTTTGAAATCGATGGGCATCGTCGTGGAACCACCTCGTGGATCCATATACCTATGGGTGCCGGTACCGGAGGGCCACACATCCGAAAGCTTCACCACCTTCCTTCTCGACGAGGTCGACATCGTGGTGGCGCCCGGCACGGGCTACGGCCCGACCGGCGAGGGCTTCGTTCGCTTCTCGCTCACGCTCGCGGACGAGCGACTGGAGGAAGGGGTCGAGCGTCTGAGGGGTGTCGTCACCTGACGAGGTCCTCTTCGGGGCACGAGACCCGACCCGAACGCGAGCGAGCGGTCCTGGTCGGTGCGGTGTTCGGCTCGGACTCCACGGAGGAGGCCGAGTGGTCCCTCGATGAGCTGCAGGCACTTGCCGATACGGCAGGCGCGGACACGCTCGACCGGGTCCTGCAGCGGAGAGATTCGCCGGACTCCGCCACCTATCTCGGCAAAGGTAAGGCGAGGGAAGTTGTGGACGTCGCCACGACTCTCGACGCCGACCTCGTCATCTTCGACGACGAGCTGACTCCGGCCCAGGGACGCAACCTCGAAGAGATGGCCGGCGTCAATCCGCTCGCCGAGCGCGGGCTGAAGATCGTCGACCGCACCGGCCTGATCCTGGACATCTTCGCCCAGCACGCCCGCTCCGCGGAGGGCAAGCTGCAGGTCGAACTGGCCCAGCTCAACTACCGCCTCCCGCGTCTCAGAGGTTGGGGCGAGGTCCTGTCGCGTATGGGAGGCGGCATCGGCACCAGACGGGGACCTGGTGAGACCGCTCTCGAGGTCGAGCGCAGGTCGATCCTGCGCCGCATTCGACGCGTGAAGAAGGATCTGACAGAGCTCGAGCGCACCCGGCGCCTGAAGCGGAAGCAGCGCAACAAGACCGGGATCCCGGTTATCGCTCTCGTCGGTTACACCAACGCCGGTAAGTCGACCTTGCTGCGCGCGCTGACCGACGCCGGCGTGCTCATCGAGGACCGGCTGTTCTCGACGGTGGACCCGATGACCCGACGTCTCGAGTTGGGTCACGGGCGGCACGCGCTCGTGACCGACACGGTCGGATTCGTGAGGAAACTCCCGCACCAGTTAGTGGAATCGTTCAATTCGACGCTGGAGGAGGTGGGGGAGGCGACGATGCTCCTGTACATCGTCGATGCGAGTGGCGACCCCGAGCGCCAGATCAGTGCGGTCGACACCGTGCTGAAAGAGATCGGCGTGACCGGCAAACCCACCTTGCTGGTGTTCAACAAGATCGACCTTCTCTCGGAGGTCCAACTCGACAAGCTCCGTGGGCGATTCCCGGGGGCGGTCTTCTGCGCTGCCGGGCTCGACCGTAAGGTCCAGGGGGTGGTGGCGGGCATCGAGGCGGAGCTCTCGCGCCTCAAGGTCGAGGTCGAATTGAACATCCCCTTCGAGCGTGGCGACGTCGTAGCGCGGGTGCACGACGAGGGCGAGGTCGTCGAGGAGACCTACAGCGAGCACGGGACGCGCGTCACCGCGCG
>JACCXF010000148.1 GCA_013697295.1 Actinomycetota bacterium
CGTAGCTCAGTGGATTAGAGCGTCCGGCTACGGACCGGAAGGTCGGGGGTTCGAATCCCTCCGGGCGTACTCGCTTCCGGTATTCCGCCGGCTCCTCGAACGAACGAACGAGGGAGGGACGCGACTCGTGGGAGTCAGCAGCTTCATAGGGGAGCAGCGATCCAAGCAGATCGAGGGTCACGCTCGCCCCTACCTCGAGGATGGCGAGGCCATCCTGTACTGGGCCCACGCCCGCGATCCCGAGAGCCGGAAGCAGGGCTACGCGTACGTGACGGATCGCAGGTTCATCGTCCACTGGTCCGGGGGGGCCGATGGGCATGCCCCCATCGAGTGGGGCGAGATCCGCTCCTGGGGGATCGACCGGGATCCGGCTCGTGGCCCTCTCCTAGGCGTCGAGACCGGCAAGGCGTCCGTGTGCGTCCAGGTCCCGGTTGGAAGTTCCGCAACGGCGGCTCGCTGCACGGGCTTCCTTCGAGAGTTCGCTCGACACGCGCCCAGCGCGGACGAGGAGTTCAGGAGTGAGCTCCATTCCGGGCGTTTCCATCCCGGCGTCGAGGAGGAGGTCGTTCACAAACCTCGTTCGATCACGGCATTCACGCGCAGCGTGCTCGTGACGGTCCTCGGGGTCGTCCTCGTGGCCGCCGGGATCGCGATCGTGCCGCTGCCGGGTCCCTGGTCCCTCCCGATAATCCTGGCGGGTCTTGCGATCCTGGGATCCGAGTACGACATCGCCACCGACATCCTCAACTGGTCTAAGGAGAAATATCAGGTCGCGGCCCGCAAGCTCAAGTCGCGCCGCGCGGAGTGACAACTGACGAGCGCTTCATGCGACTCGCGTTGGACCAAGCCCGGGAAGCCCTCACTCATGGCGACGTTCCGATCGGCGCAGTCGTGGTCGTCGGTGACGAAGTAGTTGCTGCCGCCGGCAACCGGCGTGAGGCGCACAAGGATCCGACCGCGCATGCCGAGATCCTCGCCCTAAGGGCCGCGGCCGAAACTCTGGACTCCCGCCACCTCGACCGTGCCTCGATCTACGTGACGCTGGAGCCATGTGCGATGTGCGCGGGGGCGCTGGTGCTCGCGCGCGTTAGCCGGTTGATCTACGGCTGCCCCGACCCCCGGGCGGGAGCAGCGTACTCCCTCTACAACATCCCGCAGGACCCCCGCCTGAACCACGAGGTCGAGATCACGACCGGGGTGCTCGCCGACGAGGCATCGGGCCTCCTGCGCGACTTCTTCGACAGCAGAAGGGGCTCCTGACCCGCCCTTATACTCGCCTCCTTCAGGTGGGGTACCGAAGCGGCCATAACGGGATCGCCTCGAAAGCGATTGAGGGTTCACGCCCTCCGCGGGTTCAAATCCCGCCCCCACCGCTCGCCTCGGCTCTTCGGTCTTAGCTTGTCTGGGCCCTCCTGCGGGGGCGCTGCCGGCGCTCCGGGGGGCCAAACCGTTTTGAGCCCCCCTCCGGCCGACACCGCCTCCTCGTCGGTGGCTCAGACGAAAGCCCGCCGCGCTCAGAACCTTCGCTCCCTTCCCCCTGCTTTCCCCGTCGTACGCAGACGCAAGCTGCCCAGGGCCGAGAACCTTCGCTTCCTTTTCTTGCGCGCACTTAGAATCCCGGACGGAGGCGTGCGAGAGCGGCCGAATCGGCACGACTGGAAATCGTGTGGCCTGAAAGGGCCCAAGGGTTCAAATCCCTTCGCCTCCGCCAGCGATCCGTTAAGTGTTTGGGGCCTGCGGGGGTTAGGGTCGAGGGTGGTCGTGCTAGGCGGGGGGCTCGGGGTCCCCTGAATCGGAAACCCTCGACATGCCGGGCCGATTACCCGTCCGCGGCCCTTGAGGGACCGGGCAGCCCCCGGTGTGCAGCGTTGATGGTTGGGTCCTGCGCGACCCGGAGCCGTGAACCCGGTCAGGCCCGGAAGGGAGCAGCCGTAAGCGGTGTACCGAGTGTGCCGCAGGGATGCCCGGCCGGAGCCGGCTGCCGGGGATAGCGTCGGTCGTTCGAGGGTCCAGGACGGGGTGCACGGCCATCACATCGGACCGACACATCCCCCGAATAGGATGCCCCTCGATGGCCTACCTCTCGCTGTATCGCAAGTACCGGCCCCAGACTTTCTCCGAGCTCCTCGGGCAGGAACATGTCTCCACGACACTGTCGAACGCGATCACCGAGGACCGCGTTGCGCATGCTTACCTCTTCACCGGACCGCGAGGCACTGGTAAGACGAGCACGGCGCGCATCCTCGCGAAGGCGCTGAATTGCGAGAAGGGGCCGACTCCCAGTCCCTGCGGCGTGTGTGCTCCGTGCGTCTCGATCACGGATGGTTCTTCGCTCGACGTCATCGAGATGGACGCCGCATCGCATTCGAAGGTGGATGAGACGCGGGACATCCTTGCGGGGGTTCCTCTTGCCACCGCCGGTGGACGCAGGAAGGTCTACGTCATCGACGAGGTCCACATGCTGTCGACGGGATCGTTCAACGCGCTGCTCAAGACGCTCGAGGAGCCTCCCGGTCACGTCCTCTTCATCCTCGCCACGACCGAGGCCCACAAGGTTCTGCCAACGATCGTCTCGCGCACCCAGCGGTTCGACTTCCGGCGGGTGCCCGCCGAGATAGTCGAAGACCATCTTGCTCAGGTGGCCAAGCTCGAGACGATCGACATCGATCAATCTGCTCTAGCGGTGGTGGCGCGCCACGCCGAAGGTAGCGTGCGCGACGCGTTGTCTGCCCTGGATCAACTCGCCTCCCTTCAGGGTCACATCGCGGTCGAAGATGCCGAGCGGATGCTTGGCGAGCGCAGCGAAGAGGTCTTCTTCGAGATGTTCGACGCGATCGTGAGATCCGATCCCGGCGGTGTCTTCTCCTCGCTCCATCAGCTCGTGGCTCAGGGTGCGGATCCGCGCCAGCTTGCACTCGGCGTGCTTCAGCACGCGCGCTCACTATTGCTGGTACGAACCGCTCCGGACGCTGCAGGACTGCTGGATGTCAGCGACGAGGATCGCGCCGGACTCCTGGCTCAATCCGAGAACTTCACGAACGGAACGCTCATGAGGATCCTCGACCTCGTGGCCAAGGCGATCACCGAGATGCGCAACTCTCCTAACCACAGGCTCCTTCTCGAGGTCGCGCTGGTGCGCGCTGCGGCTCCCGAGACCGATCCGTCCGCGGATGGTCTTCTAGGGCGCATCGAGAGACTCGAGCGCCGGATCGGGCTCGAGGGCGGCGTGACCATCGCGGGCAACGTTATCGACTCGAAGCCGACGGCCCGGCGCGAGGTCGTGAAGGAGGAGGACCTCGGCAAGGCTGGATCGGTCGAGCCGCGTCCGGCCCCGAGCACTCAGACGCCCACTTCAACGTCTGGAACGGGGCCGGCGACCCCGGCTGCCGCCGAGAGCGCGCCGCCGACGGACGATAAAGCTCCCGGCGTTGCGGCTGCGCCCGAGCATCTTGGGTTGGGACACATGCGCGACGCGTGGCCGGCGACGCTCAAGGAAGTGAATCGGGTCAGCAAGCGAGTGTGGGGTCTGTTGAGTCCATCCCGCCCGGTGAGTTTCGACGAGGGGACGCTCACGGTCGAGGTTCAGTCTGAGTTCCACAGATCCTCCATGACTGAGGAACGTGCGAGTGATGCTCTACTGGATGGGCTCCATGCATCTCTCGGCATCCGCCCGGAAGTGGCGTTCGTTGCGCGTGGCCAAGACGTCACCCCCGAGCCCGCTCAATCGGATGACGTTGCGGAATACGCCCAGGCGCGGCCCGCCGAGGCGCCACAGGACCCGGTCGAGATGCTCAAGAAGGGCTTCGGCGCCGAGGTCGTCGAGGAGAGATAGGAGAGTTATGAAGGACATGCAGCGCATGATGAAAGAGGCTCAGAAGATGGCCGCGCAGATGCAGCAGACGCAGGCCGAGCTGGCCGAGGAGGAGTTCGAGGGCAGCGCCGGCGGTGGCGCCGTAAAGGTCGTTGCCACGGGGGACCAGCACGTCGTGCGGGTGACGATAAACCCCTCCCTTTTCGACGGAGAGCCCGATGCCGATGACATCGAGATGCTCGGCGACACGGTCACCGCCGCGGTGAACGACGCTCTGGGCAAGGCGGTCGAAGCGCAGCAGGACGCGCTCGGCCCCCTGGCGGGGGGGATGGGGGGCATGGGGCTCCCGGGCACCTAGTTGTACGCGGGCCCGGTCCAGCGCCTGATCGACGAGCTTGCACGGTTGCCCGGGGTCGGACCCAAAAGCGCGCAGCGCGTTGCTTTCTACCTTCTCAAGATCCCCACGGCGGAGGCCACGCGCTTATCCGAAGCGATCGTCGAAGTCAAAGAGAAGGTTCACCTCTGTCGCATTTGTTTCAACGTCTCCGATGAGGACGTGTGCGAGTTCTGCCGCGACGGGCGTCGCGATCGGTCGATCATCTGCGTCGTTCAGGAACCGCCGGATATCGTGGCCATCGAGCGAACGCGTGAGTACAAGGGCCTGTTTCACGTCCTGCAGGGCGCTATCTCGCCGATAGAGGGGATCGGGCCCGAGGACCTCCGTATAACGGAGCTATTGGGACGGCTCCAGGGGAACGCATCCGATCCGCAGGTCTCGGAGGTCATCGTGGCGACGAACCCCAACATCGAGGGCGAAGCGACGGCCATGTACCTCGCCCGTCTGATCGCTCCCTCCGGACTCAAGGTCACCAGACTGGCGAGTGGGTTGCCGGTCGGCGGGGATCTCGAATACGCCGACGAGGTGACCCTCGGGCGGGCCCTCGAGGGCCGCCGCGTGATAGGCGGCTAGGGAGCTCTCGCCTGGGGAAAGGCGGATCCGATCCGGAGAAGGCCCAGGCGGCCGGCATCCCCCACGAAAGAGGGGGCCCCGAAGGACCCCC
>JACCXF010000152.1 GCA_013697295.1 Actinomycetota bacterium
ACGAAGACATCTTCGCCGTCGGTCTCGGAGATGAACCCGTAGCCCTTCTCGTTGCTGAACCACTTCACGGTGCCTTGTGCCACGACTCGTCCTTTCCCCTGCGCTCCGTGTGACGCGGTACGCGCTCACGAAGCTCGTAACGAACGGGCGAACGCTAGCACAGCAGCCCTCCGCGATGCCGGTCTCCTCACCGCTCGAGTACTACCTCCGTAGTAGCTAGAGCTCGGTTTGGGGTTTGGGTAATGACGTCATGAGGTTCGCCATCTCGATGGCCGCGAGCGCAGCGTCGAAGCCCTTGTTCCCAACTTTGCCTCCCGCGCGCTCAGCTGCCTGCGCCGCGTCGTCGGTCGTCAGAACCCCGAAGGTGATGGGGATCCCCGTCCGCATCGATGCCTCACCGATGCCGGTGGCCGCTTGCCCCGCCACGAAGTCGAAATGTGGAGTCTCGCCGCGGATGACGGCCCCGACGCATACGACCGCATCGACGTCACCGGAGGACGCAATGCGCGCGGCCACCATGGGGAGCTCGAACGCACCGGGTACCCAGGCGACGAAGAGGTCCTCCTCGGCGACACCGTGACGGCCCAAGCAATCGAGCGCCCCTTGCACGAGCCCGTTACCGATCGTCTCGTTGAACCGGCTGGCCACGATCGCCACGCGGAGCCGGCTGCCGTCGAACCCTCCTTCATAGGTGCGCGTCATCGCGATCCTCCTCGATGTCGGGGGACTCGAAAGCATCCAGCAGGTGACCGAGCTTGTCTCTCTTCGCACGCAGGTAATCGATGTTCTCCGACGTAGCCTGGCTCTGGAGCGGCACCCGCTCGGCGATCGTCAAACCGTGCCCCTCCAACCCCGCGCGCTTCGTTGGATTGTTCGTCAGGAGGCGCATCGTGCTCACGCCAAGATCGACGAGGATCTGGGCCCCGACGCCATAGTCACGCGCGTCGGGAGCGAAGCCCAGTTCCAGGTTGGCCTCAACCGTGTCCAAACCACCATCCTGGAGGGCGTAGGCCTCTAGCTTATGGCGCAACCCGATCCCCCGTCCTTCGTGGCCGCGGACGTAGACGATGACGCCCTCGTCCGCCTGGCCTATCAGGTTGATCGCCTGCTGTAACTGGACGCCGCAGTCGCAACGGGTGCTCCCCATAACGTCGCCCGTGAAGCATTCGGAATGAACGCGAACCAAGACGTTCTCGATGCCGCGCGGCTCTCCCTTGACCAGCGCCACGTGCTCGCGACCGTCGTCGGACTCGTACGCGATAGCGCGGAAGGATCCGAACGCGGTGGGGATGCGGGCTTCGGTCGTTCGCTGCACGAGCTTCTCGTGACGCCGGCGATGCGCGATGAGATCTGCGATCGAGATGATCTTCAGCTCGTGCTCCTTCGCGAAGACCTCGAGTTCTGCCAGGCGCGACATGGTTCCGTCTTCGTTGACCAGCTCACACAACACTCCAGCGGGATACAAGCCGGTGAGCCGGGCCAGGTCCACGGATGCCTCGGTGTGACCGGCCCGTCGAAGAACCCCACCGGGTGTGTATCGCAGCGGGAAGATGTGGCCCGGTCGTGCGAGATCCGAAGGACCGCTGCAGGGGTCGATCAGAGTCTTCACGGTCTCGGCTCGATCCGCGGCCGAGATCCCCGTAGTGGTGTTGCGGCGCGCATCCACGCTGATCGTGAAGGCGGTCCCCATAGGTTCTGAGTTGTCCGGCGCCATCAGATGGAGGTTCAGATCCTGCAACCTCTCGCCCTCCATCGGCACGCAGATGATCCCGGAACAATGACGGACCATGAAGGCGATCTGCTCCGTCGTGGCCTTCTCGGCCGCAAGGATGAGGTCCCCCTCGTTCTCGCGATCCTCGTCGTCCACCACGATAACCATCCGCCCAGCGCGGATCTCTTCCATGGCTTCCTCTACCGTGTTAAGGGCCATCGCTCACCTTCCATCAGACGCTCGACATACTTAGCCAGCACATCTACCTCTACGTTGAAGCGATCTCCGATCACGACGCGCTCGAGTGTCGTGACGGCAAGGGTGTGGGGTATGAGTGCAACCTGAAAGCTGGTCCGGCCCACTTCGACCACAGTCAAAGAGACCCCGTCGAGAGTCACCGAACCTCTGGGGACGAGGTACCTCAGGACCTCGCCGGAGGCCGACATCCACACTCGCAGCGCCCCATCGTCCTCCTCGACCCGGATCACGTGCGCTATCCCGTCTATGTGTCCCTGGACGAGGTGACCACCGAGCCTGTCGGCCAGTCGGACGGGGAGCTCGAGGTTCACCTTGCCGCCCCGCTCGAGGGAGCCCAGCGTCGTCCTGCCGAGCGTCTCGGACATCGCTTGCGTCGAGAAGCGGTGACGCTGCGTGCCGGTCGCCGTGAGGCAAACGCCGGCGACGGCGATCGAGTCGCCGCGCTTCACCTGTCTGGCGAGACCCCTTGCCTCGATCTCGAGATCGAGGAGACCTCGTCGCGTCCGGGCTTTGCGGATCGTTCCGACCGTCTCAACGATGCCTGTGAACATCTACGCGTCGCCTTTCTCGTAGACGGTGAGAACGTCCTCTCCCAACCGCGTTACGTCCACGAGCTTCATCCGTTGCGCCTGCGCGATCGTGGACACGCTCAGGTCTCCGATATCGAGGCCGGGCCGCCCGATCAGAGCCGGCCCGGTATAGATCTCGAGTCGGTCCGGTACGTCCTCCCTGAGCAAGGAAGTAGCCAGGGACGCTCCTCCCTCGCACAGGATCTCCAGCCATCCCCTCCGGTTGAGGTCCGCCACCAGAGCTCGGAGGTCGACGCCGGACGTGCCGCCGGGGAGGACCACTACCTCCGCGCCGCGCTCTTTCCAGGCCGTGTGTCGGTCGTGGGGCGCATCCGAGGTGCTCGCCACGATGACGTGGCCTGCGTTGAAGATCGCAGCGTCGGGGGGGACCCGGCCGGACGCATCCACGACGACGCGCGCCGGCTGACGTTCGACGGCCCCCGCGCGAGCGGTAAGCCGAGGGTCGTCGGCGAGAACCGTTCCGGCACCAACCAGGATCGCATCGACCTCGGCGCGCCGTTCATGAGCTCTTCGGCGGGCCGGCCCGCCGGTGATCCATCTCGAGCTTCCATCGCCCGCCGCGATCCGGCCGTCGATCGAGAACGCTAGCTTTAGCGTGAAGAGAGGTCGCCCCGTCTGACGCTGATGAACGAAGGCGGCGTTAACCTTTTTGGCGGCGAGCTCGAGAACATCGGTGGTGACATCCACTCCCTGGTCGCGAAGGTAGCGGATCCCCGCTCCCCGCATCCGATCATCCGGGTCTTCCATAGCCGCCACGACGCGATCGATCCCCGACGTTACGATCCGCTCGACGCACGGCGGTGTGCGTCCGTGATGTACGCACGGCTCGAGAGTCACATAGAGAGTGGCGCCGCGTCCGTCGATCCCCTCGAGCGCCATGGCTTCGGCGTGGAGATGCCCAGCCCCCTTGTGCCAGCCTTCCGCCACGATCCGGTCGTCACGAACCACTACCGCACCCACCTTTGGGTTGGGGGCGGTAAAGGGAACGCGCCGCGCGAGCTCGAGGGCTTGCTGCATGTAATGCTCGTCGCTCTCGGTCAACACCCGCAGCCTCCGGTCACGCGATCGACCGATCCGGGGCACGGTGCGGAGAAGACGAGTCGACACGGCCCGCGCTCGGTGCGCGTCGCGTCGCATCCGCCTCTTCTCCCATCCGGACTTCCCGAGCCGGCTACAACCGGACATCGGATTACCGTCGGCCTCGGGATTCCACCGAGTCAGCCCCTCGAACTTCGAGGGGGTCGCGGGCTCTCACCGCCGGTCGGGATTCTCACCCTGCCCCGAAGAGGTCTTTCTTCAGTTCGTTCCAGTATAGAGCCCCGACCCGCCGAGATGGCGAATGGGCGGCGGGTGGTTCAGGCGAGGCCCAGGCCCGGGGTGGGCGCCCAGAAGACCGATCGACCCCGTCCCATGGACCTGCGCGTGAGCCACGAGAACAGAACCGGCCCGCCGTTACCTCTCCGGGGACCGCTCCCGCCCGGGCGCCCCACGATGTCCTTCACCGCCCGAACGATCTCTGAGGGCGTCGTGCCCTTCTCGAGATAGCGCTTGGCACCTAGCGACAAGGCCTGATTGGCCATCGCCGAAGCATCGAAGCCGGAGAGCACGATGATGCTCGTTTTTGGGGAGACCCTCTTTATCTCTGGAAGCGCCTCGAGCCCGTCCATCACCGGCATCGCCAGATCGAGCACCACGACGTCGGGCCGGAAGCGTCCCGCTAGCTCGATCGCTTGCAGTCCGTTCTCGGCCGTGGCGACGACCTCGACGGCTGGATCGAACCCGAACTCCAGGCTGAGCAGGAGCAGGATGTCTTTCGTGTCATCGCACAGGAGCACGCTGATGGGATCCATCCGAGACTCCGTCGCCCCCCTGCCTTTCGTCGCTCCGCCGACCGGATCGACTCACCCGATCGCTTGACGTTCGTCCGATCCTGGCCGTGCTCGATATCCACCGGCGCCAGCCGCTGCCCTCCAAGCATCGGGCCGAAGCCCCTCAACGGGAATAGGGCATTGAGACCATTTTTACGATTACGGTCATAGCTCTAAATGACTAGGGTGCGGAGGCCCTAGCCCATCGCTCCGCAGGTCAGACTGGTTGTGCCTCCGACGACCGCCGGTCCACGGCGTAACTGGAGCGAGCTTCGCTCTTGGCGTAGCGTTTCATCTCCGAGGCGATCTCGGCGACCTCCCAATGGCTGCGTAATGGGCGCACGAGGTTGCTGGCGATGCCGATCGAGACCGTCGACAGCGGAAAACGGTGAGGCTCATCGCGACGATCAACGACATCGATATAGCCACGTTCTACGTCATGGGGGTCGTAAAGCATCGGTGATCGGTCCTCCCAGCACGCGATGACCGCCCGGGCGACCGCCTCCGAGGCCTCCGCCGACGAGATCGCGATGAAGTCGTCGCCCCCCACGTGCCCAACGAAGCCGCGCGCCCCCACAAGCCGTTGCACCGTCGCGGTTACGCATCCGGCCAGGGCCTTGATGCACTCGTCGCCTCGCAAGAACCCGTAATGATCGTTGAACGACTTAAAGTTGTCGAGGTCGATATAGAGAGCGGCGAACGATGCTCCCATCGCTACCCGTCGTGAGACCTCCTCTTGCAACTGCACGTTGCCGGGGAGCTGCGAGAGCGGGTTGACGGCCCGCATCTGTCGCGTCCTCCTCAACGAGGACTTGACGCGCGCCACCAGCTCGATGGGGTCGAATGGCTTGATGATGTAATCGTCGGCGCCCGCCGTCAGCCCGACCACGACGTCGGCAGAGTTCGCATGGCCCGTCAACATGATGACCCCGATGTGATTGGTGCGCGGGTCCGAACGCAGCAGCTCGCAAACCTGAAGGCCGTCGAGTGTGGGCATCTCGACATCGAGCAGGATGAGATCCGGCACCAGAGCGCGGGCCTGGGTCACGGCCTCGGCCCCGTCCCCCACGGGGATCACGGAGAACCCCTCCAGCCGCAGGTTTGCCTCGATGAATCTGACCGCATCCGGATCGTCGTCGGCGACCAGGACGACTTCGCGAGCGACCGTCACCCGGGCTCCCCCCGCTCGAGGTCATCCATCTTTGCGCGCATCCGTTTGGCCGCGGCCGGCGCATCCACGCCATCGAAGATCGCGCTGCCCGCTACGACGATCTGAGCCCCGGCGGCCACCACCTGGTCGATATTGACGAGTTTGACGCCGCCGTCGACCTCCACATCCACATCTCGCTGCGTGGCGCCTACGAGAGCTGCCGCCTCGCGGATCTTCGGGATCACCTCGCCGAGGAAGGCCTGTCCACCGAAACCCGGTCGCACGGTCATCATGAGAACGACATCGAGCTCCTCGAGGTGCTTTTCGACGTGTTCGAGACCGCTATCGGGATGCACCGCGATGCCGGCGCCCGCGCCGGACTGGCGGATAACTGCGATCGTCTCGGCCGGGTCGGGAACCACCTCTGGGTGGAACGAGATCCGGTCCGCCCCCGCGTCTCGGAAGGCGGGGGCATATCGTCCCGGATCTTCGATCATCAGGTGAACGTGTAGCGGAAGATCGCAGCTCCGGCGCACCGCCTCGACCGTCGAGACGCCAAAGGTCAGGTTGGGAACGTAGTGACCGTCCATCACGTCGAGGTGGAACCAATCTACGAACGGGGTCACGGCAGCGATCTCGTCACCTAGGCGCCCGAAGTCGGCGGTCAGTATCGAGGGGGACAGAAGGAGCGCCACGGGCCAATGTTTACCTAAAAAGTGCGTCCGGTGTCGGATGTAGCCCGCGGGCGAGGTCCGGGCCGGTCATCCGCCGCTTACCCGCCAGCTGACCCTCCAACAGCCGAAGGGGGGCCGTGCCGGTTCCGATCAGCAGGTCCTCGTCCGTCGCGAGAGCGCCGGGGCCCAGTCCCTCATCCGCGACCGCGATCTCGACCCGGAAGATCTTCAACCTCTTGCCGTCGAACGTCGTCCATGCGCCGGGCACCGGATCGAGGCCTCGCGTGTGGCGATCGATCCGCTCTGCGTCCCAATCCCAGTCGATCCGCGCCTGGTCCGTATCGATCTTCGACGCGTAGGTGGCTAGCGCCCCGTCCTGAGGACGAGCCACCAGCCACCCCTCGCCATAGGCCCCTAGGGCGGGAGTCAATAGCCGCGCCCCCACCAGGGCCAGCCGGTGGCCCAGCTCCCCGGCCGATTCCCACGGGGCTATGGGGACGCGTTCCGTCAACAGCACCGGCCCCTCGTCCATCCCCTCGGTCAGCACCATGAGCGATACTCCCGTCTCGCTTCGCCCGTCCATGATCGCCCGTTGCACCGGAGCCGCCCCCCGGTACTCGGGGAGCAGAGAGAAGTGCAGGTTCACGAAACCGCATCGAGGCACCTCGAGCAGCGGCCCCGGCAAGAGGGATCCGTAGGCAACCACGACCGCGACGTCCGGCGCGAGGTCGGCCAGACGATCGTGCAGCTCCGGCGATCTCGCCCGTTCGGGTTGGATGACCTCCAACCCGAGGGCCTCGGCCGCCGTCTTGACCGGACTCGGCCGAAGTTGCATCCCGCGCCCCGATGGGCGGTCGGGATTCGAGACGACCGCGACGACCTCGGCATCCGAGCGCTCCAGAGACTCCAGGCTCGGCACCGCCCACGCCGGAGTGCCGAAGAAAACGATCCTCATGCCGGCTACAGACGCTCCTCGAGGGGAGCGGTGGTCGAGGGCCCTGGAAGGCCGAGCACCTGGCGAGTGAGTTCTCGCATGGCCTCGCGCTTCGTCTCCTCGTCCAGACGGTCTACGAACAGCACGCCATCGAGGTGGTCGATCTCATGTTGGAACACGCGAGCGAGAAGATCCGAAGCCTCGATCGACACGGATCGACCTTTCTCGTCGATGCCTTCGAGGCGCACGGAGCGCGATCGCTCCACTTCGTAAGCCAATCCCGGAAGGGAGAGGCAACCTTCCTCCTCGATCAGTGTTTCGCTCGATCGCTCCACGATGCACGGGTTGAACAGTGCTCCGACGTCGTCCTCGACCTCATAGACGAAGACGCGCTCCAGCACCCCGATCTGCGGGCCCGCCAGGCCGACCCCAGGCGCCTCGCGCATGGTGTCGATCATGTCCTTGACCAGTTGTCGGTGGGCCTTCGTCACCTTGTCCACCTCGTGGGCGCGTTGTCTGAGCGTGGGATCGCCGAAGGTCCTGATGGCTAGCACGGCCACGTCAGCAACACTCCTGTTCGTTTCTAGGGTCCGCCATCACCGAGGGTCAACATCCACGTGGAGACGCCCCCCGGCCGGCACGGTGGCGAGGATACCCCGCAGGTCGGCCCCCACCGGTGTCGCATCGATGCACTTCATCAGCACCTCTAGGCGAGAATCGTCCCGATGAGTCCCAACCTCTATCGGTCCCAACACGCGCGCCCCATGCGAGCGTCCCACCGCGGCAGCGCGCTCGATGAGGTCTGGAGCGGTCGCCCCGGTTGCGCTGACCTTGATGAGCTCACGGAACGGTGGGTAACCGAGCTCTTCGCGGTGCGGCAGCTCGCGGCTCAAGAAGAAGCCATGATCCGCGCGTACTACCGACTGAACCGCATGGTGGGTGGGCTCGGCCGTCTGAATCACCAGGCGTCCCCCGTCGCGGGAGGGGCCGGCCCACTCCGCCATGGCCGCGAGCGCCTGATAACCCGATTCAGCGGCGCGCCAGTCCGGACGACGTAGCAAGGCGTCGGCGTCGAGTACTCCGACGAGAGATACGGGCGGGCGTATCGCCGGTTTGGTTCCGATCCAGGTTGTCACGTAGATGTCGCTCGGCGTTCGATCTCGTACTACCTCGTCGATCACGTCGGGATCAGCACGAGTCACCGAGGCTCGCGGCCAGGCTCGCTTCACCTGTTCCGCCAGTCGTTCGCTACCGGCTCCTACAAGCTTGAAGTCCTCGGCGGCACAGGACGGGCAGGACCGTGGTGACGGGCCTTCGAACCCGCATCTCCCACACCGGACCCGTTCGGATGCGCCGGAGGAAGAGCGGTGCAGAACGAGTCCCGCCTCGCACCGCGGACAGCGCACGGATCTCCGGCAGCTGGCGCACCAGATCGCGCGAGCGAACCCGCGGCGGGGGGCCAGCAACGCCACCCGTTGTCCGGCGCGTAACGCATCGCGAACTCGTACGTGGAGCTCATGTGACAAGGCTCGGCCCTCGGGTCGCTCCACGAGCTCGACTATCGGACGAGCGGCTCGCAGCACATCGCGATCGGGCACGACCAATCCAACTGCGCCCATGCCTCGGGCAGCCGCGGTCTCGACCGCGGGCGTGCTGCTCATCAATACGCACGCGGCCTGTTGGCGCCGAGCTCGCTCCAAAGCGACGCGGCGCGCGTCGAACCGCGGCGAACGATCCTCCTTGTAACTCGCGTGATGTTCCTCATCGACGACTATCAATGACAGCTGGGCGGAAGGAGCCAGGACGGCACCACGACCACCGACTCCGAAGCCGGCCCCGGCGGCCAGCGACATCCACCCACGGGCTCGGTCCTGATCCGATTCGGCGCTGTCGATGCGGACCATCTGGGGCCACAAGCGGGCGAGCCCATCAAGCACCTGAGAGCCGTATCGCACCTCGGGGACCGTGACCAATGCCGCACCCGGACGCCGCGACGCTGCGACGAGCTCACCGATCAACCGTGTCCGGTCCTCGCCGGGCGCGTATTGCACGCACCAGGCGCCGGGCCGTCCCGAACGAAGCGCTTCGATC
>JACCXF010000308.1 GCA_013697295.1 Actinomycetota bacterium
CTGAACGGAGGTAGGGCATGAGTCTTCCAGGTGGAGCGGAATGGATCATCGTGCTGCTCATCCTTCTGCTGCTGTTCGGGGCGAAGAAACTCCCGCAACTGGCGCGATCGATGGGGCAGGCCGGCAAGGAGTTCAAGTCGGGCCTCAAGGACGGGTACAAGGAGCCTCCCCTCGAGGGACCGTGCCCCTTCTGCAAGGTCGAGGTTCCCGAAGATTCCAAGTTCTGTCCCGGCTGTGGCAAGAGCGCCGAAGACATAGTCGCCGAGAAGACTCGAGTGGAGCAAGAAGCCAAACCCAAGTCCGCCTAGAGGCTCGTCTCGCGCTCGGCCAACCTGGCTCCCCCAGGGAGGACTAGGGGGTCAGGACCACTTTCAGGGCCTTGCGGGAGCGGAAGAGCTCGTAGCCCTGTTCGGCCTCCTCGAGCGGGAGCCGGTGGGTGATCGCTGGCGCCGGATCGATCTCACCTTTCCCTACCGACAGGAGCGCGTCGTTCCAGTGTGCGTGGACGTTGGCCATGCCCGCGAAGCGCAGATCGAGACCTCGGATCCAGATCATCCCCATGGGCATCTCGTATCGCTCCGCGCCGTATACCCCGAGCACCACTACCCGGCCCCCATCGCGTACACATCGCAGCGAGGTCTTGAAGCCCTCGATCGACCCGACTGCGTCGACCGTGACGTCAGGAAGTGCACCACCCGTGGCCTTCTTCACGACGTCCTCCGGCTTGTCCCCTTTCAGATGCAGGGAGTCGAGGCCCATCACGTCCTTCGCGAACTTGGCTCTCTTCGGGTCGGTGTCCAGCACGATCACGCGTTCGGTTCCGGCGCGCCGGCAGGCGAGTGCGCAGAAGAGCCCGACGGGCCCGCCTCCCAATACGGCCACGACGTCGTCACGTGAGATGTCCGCAAGGGCGGCTCCGTAGAACCCCGTCGTCATGACGTCTCCGGCGAGCAGGGCCTCCTCGTCGCTCAAGCCGGACAGTGCCCCGTCGAGCGTCTTGAGGTTAAGGTCGGCATTCGGGACGCGGATGGCCTCGGCTTGGGCCCCGTCCAGATCGCCGGCGAGAGTTCCCAGACCCAGCGCCCTGCGCTTCGCACAGAAGTTGAAGCGCCCGGCCAGGCACTCGGAGCACTCTCCGCATGCGATCAAGAAGGAACCCAGTACACGCGTTCCTTCGAAGCGCTTCTCTACGTCATCGCCGAGGTCGGTGATCAGGCCGACGAACTCGTGGCCGATGACCGCGCCCTCGCGCATCCCCGGGGTGGTTCCGTCGAGCAGGTGAAGATCCGATCCACAGATCGCTGTTCGACGCACCTGCACAACGGCGTCGGTCGACTCCTGGACCTGAGGATCTGGGACCTCGTCGACCTTGACTTTTCCTTTCGGTGCGCAAACGACCGCTTTCATTTGTTGTTCTCCTTCGTCGTGCTCGCGACCCGTTCTTGGGCCGCTACGGCGTAGGCCTCGCTGGGCTCGTATCCCACGTAGTGACGTCCCGCTTGGACGGCTGCGACGGCAGTGCTTCCCGATCCGATGAACGGATCGAGGACGAGATCGTCTGTGTACGTGTAGAGCTGGATAACGCGTTGTGGGAGAGCGACGGGAAAGGGGGCGGGGTGTCCGACACGCGTCGCCGACTCGGGAGCGATGTCCCACACAGACATGGTCGCTTCCAGGAACTCGTCCCTTTCGATCGTGCTCTCGCCTTTGCGCACGCGCTGGAAACGACCTTTCGAGAAGCACAGCAGGTACTCGTGCACGTCCCGGAAGATGGGGTTCGAAGCCGACTTCCACGATCCCCATGCGGTCGAGCCCCCGGCCGCCTTGCCCTTGCGCCAGATGACCTCCCCGCGCATCAAGAACCCGATGTCCTCCATCATCAGGACGACGCGGGAGGACAGCGAGATGTACGGGCGTCGCCCGAGGTTCGCCACGTTGACGACCGCCCGGCCCCCCGGCTCGAGGACGCGATACGTCTCGCTGAAGACCTTCCGGAGCAGTCCGAGGTAATCGTCGAAGCTGAGCTCCGAGTCGTATTCCTTGCCCACGTGGTAGGGGGGCGAGGTCATCATGAGGGCCACGGAGTTGTCGGCCAGCTCGGGCATGCTCTCGGCTGAGTGGACGTAGATCCGGTCGACGACCTCGTTCGTGCCCACGTCGGTCTCCTCCGACAGCACGGCGTTGGCCAGGTTCCGGGAATAAAAGGCCGATGCGTCGTGGTTCTCCCTATTTCCAGCGCCGAACGAGCGCGTTGCGGTGCCGGCGGTGGTCTTGCGCCTGGACGATGTGGGTTCGGGGGACATGGCCGCCTTATCGTGCCGCAGAAGGTCGGTGCTGGGAGGGCAATCGGTGCCGATGTGCTCGGCGAGGGCCGGCTCACACTGTAGACCGGTCCGTTCCGAGCGAGACTGGGCCCCATCGAGAGGCTTAACAACTATTGTAAGGTGCATACATGACGAACTTCCGGGATCTGCTCAAACAGGCCAAGTCGGCCATCGACGAGACGACCCCCGAGGAGGTCCGCCGGCGCCTCGAAGCAGGCGAGCGGCTCGAGGTGCTCGACGTGCGCGAGGACGACGAGGTCCAGCACGGGCTCGTTCCAGGAGCCCAGCACCTCTCCCGGTCACACTTCGAGAGCCGCGTCGAGGATGCGCTCCCGAACAAGGAGGCGCCGGTCGTCGTCTACTGCGCGAGCGGCGTGCGGAGCGTCTTCGCCGCCCGCACCCTTCAGGAGCTCGGCTACAGCAAGGTCGCCTCGATGAACGGCGGCTTCTCTCGCTGGAAGGACCTCGGCTACGACTATTCGATCCCCAAGGTGTTCGATGCGTCCCAGCGCGATCGCTACGCCCGGCACCTCATCCTTCCCGAGGTCGGCCTCGAGGGGCAGATGAAGTTGCTCGAAGCGAAGGTGTTGGTCATCGGAGCCGGTGGCCTCGGATCCCCTGCGCTCCTGTATCTCGCGGCCGCTGGGGTCGGCACTATCGGTGTGGTGGACTCTGACATCGTTGAGGCGAACAACCTGCAACGGCAAGTCGTGCACAACACCGACCGCATAGGCACCCCGAAGGCTCAGTCCGCGCGCGAGACGCTCACCAGACTGAATCCCGACGTGAAGGTCGTTGCACATGAGTTCAGGATCGACGCGTCGAACGCTCCCGAGCTCATCGCGGCATACGACGTGATCGTCGACGGCTCGGACAACTTCGACACCCGCTACGTGGTGAACGACGCGGCCGTCGCTCTGGGCAAGCCGGTGGTGCACGGCTCGATATTCCGGTTCGAGGGCATGCTGTCGACCTTCGTTCCCTACGAGGGCCCGTGCTACCGCTGTCTGTATCCGGCGGCGCCTCCTCCCGAGCTCGCGCCGAACTGCAGCGAGGCCGGCGTGCTGGGAGTGCTTCCGGGGATCGTCGGCACCCTCCAGGCGAATGAGGTCTTGAAGCTGATCGTGGGATACGGCGAACCACTCGTGGGCAGGCTTCTTACCTTCGATGCACAGACGACCCGTTTCGGCGAAGTGAAGGTCCGGCGCGATCCGAAGTGCCCGATCTGCGGCGAAGCCGCCGGCGACGACAGAGCCGCGGCCAACGTGACGAACGGCGCGGTGTTGGAGAAGGCAGGAACCCCGACCGCGTAGTCTC
>JACCXF010000186.1 GCA_013697295.1 Actinomycetota bacterium
TCGGCCCCGAACCCCTCGCGACTCAGTACGGTCTTGATGATCTTGGTCTGGAACAAGGTCCATGCGGGCGTGTCGCGACGTTCCGACGGTTGGTCCAGCACCTCGTGCCCCATCCACTTGTCGTCCAACTCGCCGTCGGCCTGGTCGACGGAGCGTACGTAATCTTCCAGGCCCGTGATGTCTTCGACGTACGACGGCACCTCGAAGAGGTTCGGGTTCGTGACGAACTTCTCTTGCGTGTTGGCGAGGATCGCGATGTCCTTGTCCCCACCCGGTGCGAGGGCGCCGTGGCTCATCATCCCCATGTGCCAGCCCTTGAAGGCGAACATTCCGACCTCCGCCGCGTTACCTGTCGCCGCGTCGTACGTGTCCCCGAGCATCGGGATCTCGACATGGTCGGGACTCTTGTTGTCGAAGGCGATCGACATCGTCCCGTCCTCCTCACGGATCGGGATCCCAACCGTGCCGTGCTGCTTAGGGAAGGCACCGGTGCCGATGTTCGTGTGGATCGCAGGAGTGACCGAGGGGGAGGACCCGACGATCACGTCTTGAACCGACGTGCCCCCGGCCATGAGCTTCTTGAGGTGGGGCCATTGATCCGGCCACGTACGGAGCGTGTTCCAACCTCCACCGTCCCATACGACGGTCACGATGAGCTTCGGGGGCCCGGCGCGCGTGGGGTCGAGAACCCCCTCGATCGGTCGGCCTACGGCAGTTGGGAATTCGACGTCGAGCAGTTCGGCCAGGGTCGGGGCGAGGTCCGCAAGCGTCACCTCTCGGTCCAGGCTCAAGTCAGCCTCGGGCTCGATGAACCCCGGCCCGTAGAACACGAGCGGGACCTTCTGGAGGTAGTCCCAGGGCCCGGAATGGCTGGTGGAGGTGAATGCACCGAAGAAGTTCGGCTCGCGCGGCACGACGATGACATCCGGCGAGCGCCCAGGGTAGTTCCCCCGCCGGATCCGTCGAACGTATTCCAGCGGCAGAGAGCATCCGGAGGCCCGCCACCCATCCGCGGGCTCGGTAACGGGTTCGAGCTGCGTCGGGGTGAATCGAGCCTGGGGAGCGATGCTGGGAGCGGCGACCTCTCCGTCCTCTTCTGGCTCCTCGCTCGTGCATGCCGCCGCGACCAATGCCATCAGAAGGAGCAGCGCGACGGTCGTGGTGCGCAGACGCGTAGACGAGGGGATCACTCGTTGGGAAGGGACCACAGCTCTTCGGGAGCGCCCTTGACCACCCTGCGGGCGATGTCAACGCCCATCTTCACGGCGTGGTCCATGTTCCCCATCTCGTAACGCCACGAACCGAACCGGCCGCGCGAATAGATGCCTCGCTCCATCAACCACGGGTGGATGGTGGACAGCGCCGCATCGCGTTTGATGGTCGGGACCGGATACGCGTAGGGGATGTCCTCGAGATGCATCGAGGCCACCTCCGGCCGTCCCTCGACGACGCCGGCGGCCCGCAGCCCCGCCTCCACGTCTTCCTCCAGGCCCTCGCGGGACGTCGGCTTGTACCCGGAGTGGGACGTCTCGGTCATGTAGGCGCTGTACCGAGTGGTGTCGGAGTCGGGAACGTTCGAGGGGGAGTACTTGGCGAAGTTCGTCGATCGATAGAAGGGCGTGGTGTCCTGCGGGTAGTAGCTCCAGGACATGTCATCCTTGAATGGGGCTTCGTACCCGATCCCGACCATGTACACGCCGTTGTGCTCCAGATCCTTTGCTGCTTCTCGGAGCGGATCGGGCGCGCTCTGCACCACGCCGACGAGGAGATCGATGGGCATGGTCGAGATGAGGATGTCGTAATCCTCCTCCGAACCATCTTCGAATCGCAGCGTCTTAGTTGGTGCGTCGACGGAGACGACCAGGCGGTTGTAGCTGATGTTCTCCTCTAACTTGAGGGCCAACCTGCGGTAGATCTCGCCGGTCCCCCCCATCGCGGGAAAGACGAACGTGTTGTTGGGCCCCCATGCGACATCGTCTTCCTGACTGATGAGCCCCTTTAGGGCTCGCTTGTAATCGATCACGGCGACCCGCTCACCGATCCACATGGATTGCATCCTGTCCGCCGGAGTTGCCCACACCTTGAAGTTGTAGGGCTCCATGAAGTGTTTCGTGATGCCGTCGCCGAAGGTGGCGCGCATCCACGTCGCGAAGTCCGTCGTGGGATCGCCCCCAGGCGCCTCGATCAGGCCGAGCATGCATTCGTAAGCGACCTCGTTGGGGAGGTATCGAAGGTTGTTCTGAAAGGGATACGGCACCCAGCGGTCGTCGAACCGGATGTAGGAGGAGCGCTCGTGGCGATGAACGTCGTCACCCATCACCTCGTCCAGGAGCCGGTCGAACTCGCCGAAGTGGCTGAAGACGACATGGCCCCCGTGATCCCAGGTGAATCCCTGGGGGTCGGTGACCGAGGATGCCAGTCCCCCTGCATGCGGCGCCCGTTCCACCAGATGCCAGTTCTTGTGGCCGAGCCCTTCGAGCTCGCGAGCGCACCCTAGGCCGCAAGGGCCCGCGCCGACGATGACTATGCGTGGCTGGTCATTCAAGATGTGTCCTAACTCCAGGGAACCGCCGGCTTCGTGGCGTCGAGCGAGGCCTCCAGGGCCGGTGTACATCCCGGGCCGTCGCCGGCGGCGAGTCTACCCGCCCTCCGCAAGGACCCGAGCCGGGGGGCCGGCCGCCAACCGCCCTGGCATACTGCACGCGCGTGAGAGACCACATCCCCAGCATCGAGATCTCCGGTGTACGCGTCGCCCGCCTCACCCCGCGGGGGGCTCTGGAGGCCATCGCCGACCTGGCCCAGACCTCGCCTCCGGTCCTCGTCGCCCACGTG
>JACCXF010000193.1 GCA_013697295.1 Actinomycetota bacterium
CCCCGCGCCCACGGCCTCGATCGGACCTCGTCCGGTGTGATGCTCGTGCGGGTCGTACCCGAGGATCGCGAAGACCGCGATGTCCGACTCCGGGGCGATGCCCTCTCCAACCGTGGTCACGTAACCGTTCCGTCCTGAGGCGGCCAGACGGTCGAGGTGAGGGGTACGAGCCACCTCCAAAGGCGTGGCTCCACCCAGCTCGTCGAGCGGATCGTCACCGAGGCCGTCGAGGATGACGTACAGGATCTGTTTCACATGGGGCCCTTTCGCCTACTTGATGGCCTTCACGATCGCCGCGAACTCTCCAGCATCGAGGGAGGCTCCACCGACCAGCGCTCCATCGACGTCTGTCTGCGCGAGAATCTGGCCGGCATTACCGGACTTGACGCTTCCCCCGTAGAGGATCCGGATGGAGCTCGCGACATCGCCATCGAACAGTGTCCCCAGGACCGAGCGGATGTGACCGATGGTCGACTGCGCGTCATCCGGCGTCGCTGTCTTGCCGGTGCCGATCGCCCAGATGGGCTCGTAGGCGATGACGATCGAGCGAGCCTGATCGGGCGTCACGCTCTTCAATCCCTCGCGCACCTGTCGCTCGACCTTGATGGCCGTCTCACCCGACTCTTTCTCGGAGTCCGTTTCACCACAACACATGATCGGCGTCAGCTCGTTGCCGAACGCGACGCGCACCTTCCTGTTCACGTCTTCATCGGACTCGCCGAAGACTTCGCGGCGTTCGGAATGACCGAGTATCACGTAACGCACTCGCAGGGCCTTTAGCATCTCGGCACTAACCTCGCCCGTGAACGCGCCGTCCTTCTCGTAGTGCATGTTCTGAGCGCCGAGCGCGAATGACAGTCTGTCGTCCTCGATCAGCGTCTGGGCGGTTCTCATAGACGTAAAGGGTGGGCAGACGGCTACCTCGACCTTGCCGAAATCGTGCTCGGCGAGCTCGTATCCGAGTTGTTGGATCAGTTTGATCGCTTCGAAGTGCGTCTTGTTCATCTTCCAGTTGCCCGCGATGAGCGGCGTTCTCATGTCGGCTCCTAAGCTCGTCTGCGTAGGGCGGCGACCCCCGGAAGATCCAGCCCCTCCAGAAGCTCCAAGGACGCGCCGCCGCCGGTCGAGAGATGCGAGACCACGTCGTCGAGTCCCAGCTGCCGCAGAGCCGCTGCGGAATCGCCTCCGCCGGCCACCGTATAGGCCCCAGCCCGGGTTGCCTCGGCCATCGCTTCGGCAACCATCCTTGTCCCCGAGGCGTAATCGTCGATCTCGAAGATCCCCATCGGTCCGTTCCACAGCACCGTGCGAGCGGTTCGGATCACATCCCCGAACCGACTCGCGGTCTGGGGACCGATGTCTACGCCCAGCCGATCTCCGATGGCGCGCAACGCAACCGTCTCGTGAGCCGCTCCCTCCTCGGGAGCGTCGGCCGCGACCACGTCGGTCGGAAGAAGAACTTCGATCCCGGCGCGGTCGGCTCGTTCCAGCACGGCTCTCACCCCCTCGACCCGGTCCTCTTCCACGAGTGAGCGCCCGACGTCCTTACCTCGCGCCACGAGCAGAGTGAACGCCATCGCTCCGCCGATGCAGATCGCATCGCACCGGTCGAGCAGATTGTCGATCACCCCAAGCTTGTCCGAGACCTTCGCCCCCCCGAGAACCGCGACGAACGGTCGGTCGGGCTCCCGCAGCAATCGCTCCAGCTTGTCCACCTCATCAGCGAGTAGCAAACCTCCTGCCGCGTGTAGCAGCTCGGCCACCCCGACCACCGACGCGTGGGCCCGATGGGAAGAACCGAAAGCGTCATTCACGTAGGCCTCCGCAAGCGCGGCCAGAGCGCCGGCGAAGTTGGAGTCGTTGGCCTCCTCCCCGGGATCGAACCGGAGGTTCTCGAGTAGCACAACGGGAGCGTCTGAGACACAGGCGCGGGTTGCGTCCTCCCCCACGACCTGATCGAGAGCTTCCACTTCGACTCCGAGCAGCTCGCCGAGTCGAAGCCCCACGGGAGCCAGCCGCAGGTTTTCCACAACTCGCCCCTTAGGGCGCCCCAGATGTGAGCACACCGCGACGCGCCCGCCGCGGTCGAGCAGCTCTTTGAGTGTTGGGATCGACGCGCGGATCCGGAGATCGTCGCCTATCTTTCCGTCCTTCAGCGGCACGTTCAGATCGCACCGCACGAGAACGCGCTTGCCGCCCACCTCCAGTTCGTCGAGTGTGGGCAGAGGATGGTCTTCGGGAGCCACCTGCTAGAGCCTGCTCGCCACCAACTCGGTCAGGTCGACCAGACGATTGGAATAACCCCACTCGTTGTCATACCAGCCCAGCACCTTGACCAGGTTGCCATTCGCCATGGTCGACTGCCCATCGACGATGCAGGAGTGGGCGTCTCCGACGATGTCGCTCGATACCAGCGGGTCCTCCGTGTACTTGAGGATCCCCTTCATCCCGGCCGCCTGCGCGGCTTCCCGGTAGGCGGTGTTTATCTCGTCCTTGGTCGTCTCCGCGCCGAGGACGCACACGAGGTCGGTGATCGACCCGTCCGCCACCGGCACCCTCAGGGCAAGACCGTCGAGACGCCCCTTCAGTGCGGGCAGCGCGAGCGCAGCCGCTTTCGCCGCCCCCGTGGTCGTCGGGATGATATTGATCGCGGCCGCGCGGGCCCTGCGGAGATCATCTCGAGCGAGGTCCTGCACGCTCTGGTCGTTCGTGTACGCGTGGCAGGTCGTCATGAATCCCGACTCGATCCCCCAGTTGTCCTGCAGAACCTTGGCGAGCGGGACCACGCAGTTGGTCGTGCAGGAGGCGTTCGAAATGACGTCGTGTTTCGATGGATCGAAGTCCTCATGGTTGACGCCCATAACGATCGTGATGTCTTCTTCCTTCGCCGGGGCAGAGATGATGACCTTCTTCGCCCCGCCCTCGATGTGTTTGGCCGCTGCGTCGCGCGTGGTGAACAGTCCGGTCGACTCGATCACGACTTGCGCCCCGAGATCGCCCCAGGGAAGCGCTGCCGGGTCCCTCTCCGACAACACCTTCACCTCCGTGCCTCCCGCCGAGAAGCCGCCATCCGTGACCTTCACCTCTTCATCGAAGCGGCCGAAGACCGAGTCGTACTTGAGGAGATGGGCGAGGACCGAGCGATCGGTCAGATCGTTGATCGCGACGATCTCGAGATCACTGCCTTTCGCCCGAGCGGCGCGAAAGAAGTTGCGTCCGATCCGGCCGAATCCATTGATGCCTATGCGGGTGGCCATGGGTTCTCCCTTTCCCTGTGGCGGAACATTGGAGTGATTTTGTCCGCCCATCCTAGCGGGCCGTCCGTTGAGCTCTTAGTTCAGCGACGCCAGCACGCGCGCCAACTTCACCGGGTCGTGAGTTCCGTCGGGAGCCGCAACGTCCGCCTCCACGACCTTCAGACCCAGAGCGACCAGAGGCGCGGCCTCGAGGGTCACACCTTGCTCCGCGATCATCGGTGACTGGAGAACGACCGAGTCGATCGAATAAGGGCCTAGGTGAGCCAAGAGCGCCTCGACGTGCGCCGCCGCGCCCAGCCCTTGCGTCTCTCCCGCCTGCATCCGAGCATTGCAGACGAACACCCGGTGGGCCGCGCTGTGGATCAATGCCCTGCGTAGGTCGGGCACGAGAAGCGTGGCTATCAGACTCGTGAACAAGCTGCCGGGTCCCAGGATGACCTGATCTGCCTCGAGGATGGCCGCCACCGCCCCAGGATGGGCCTTGGGTTCCGGCGGTTTGAGATAGACGGCCTGTATCGGCGCCTCGGTCTCGGCGACGGCCACCTGACCACGCACCACCCCGCCCTCGACGCGGGCGCGCAGAGAGACCAGATCGGTCGTCGCCGGGTAGACGATCCCGGACGCCCCGAGGAGCTCGCCCGCCGCCCGCACCGCGGAGGCGAAGTCCGGCTCGATC
>JACCXF010000312.1 GCA_013697295.1 Actinomycetota bacterium
AGCTGCTGGTAGCCGATGTCCCCGAACAAGCCCACCGACCAGAAGAGCAGCGCCGGCAAGAAAAGAGGATTCGCATCGTTCTGCGAGCCCTGCTCCATCCAGATGTCGCCCTCGCCCGTGGCCAGCCGCTCCTCGTAAGACGCCGTATCCGGAGTCTTGACGATCTCGACCTCGATTCCCACGTCGCCGAGCTGACCCTGGATGTACTCGGGCACGGCACCGTGATCGCTGGCCGAGGGGAACCCATTGATCAACTCGAGGCGCAGCGGCTCGCCATCTTTCTCTCGGACACCCCCGGACCCCATCGTCCAACCCGATTCGTCGAGCAGCCGCTCCGCCTCGGCCTGGTCGTAGGTAAAGCCCTCGACCTCCGAGGCGCCGGATTCTCCGAGCAGCCGCGAGGGAACCATCGTCTGTTCGTCGGTTGCCAGTCCTTCGAAGATCCCCCCGATCAGGGTCTCTCGATCGATCGCGTATCCGATCGCATGGCGAACGTTGGAGTCCTGCAGGATCGTGTAACCCTTTTGGCCGCTGATGTTCAGATACATCGCGGAATACGCGCCGGGCTGCGATTCGGCGATCAGAAAGCCCTTGGACTCGAGGTCGGGGATCGCCTCGCGAGCCACGTCGAGCACGAGATCGACCTCTCCTGCCTCCAGCGCGAGCCGCCGGGCGTTGGGGTCGGGCAGGAAGGAAAACGTGATCTCCTCGAGCTGGGCCGGCTCGCCCCAATAGCCGTCGTAGCGCTCGACCACGATCCGTTGCTGCCGCTTGTACTCGACGAGGCTGAATGGACCGGTTCCGATCGGCTCTTCGCCTGGGTTCGAGTCCGGGGCGATGATGCTGTAGGAGGGATGCACGAGCTGCTCGAGAAGGCGCCGGTTGTCGAACTGCGGAGTGATCTCGACGGTGTAGTCGTCGACGACTTTCGTTCCACCTTTCTCGAACCCGGGTGTTCCTCCGCCCGTCTTGGCGACTCGGTCGAAGGAATACTTGACCGCTTCGGCATCAAAAGGTGTGCCGTCGTGGAACTCGACCCCCTCCCGCAGCTCGAAGCGCCACGTGTTGGGGGCGACGAATTCCCACTTGGTCGCGAGCGATGGCTCGATCTCGTAGTTCTCGTCCATGCGAACCAAGCTTTCGAAGATGTTGACGTTGAGCGGGTACTGACCGACGTCTGCCTCGGCCCCTTCAGTCGTATAGCCGTCCTCGTCGGCCCCAACCACCAGCTTCTGCTCGACCGACTCCGAGGACTCGTCGTCGGATCCCTCGCCCACCGAACAGGCCGACAGGAGCAAGGCTCCGAGCAGGCCGAGGGCCGCCAGCCGTTGCGGCCATGTGCGCTTGAATGCAGTCATCCTTGCCCCCTGGTTCTTCGCCCCGACTAATCAAACGACATTTGCCTCTTGGTCCATCTTTTCGTCGGGTCACCCTAACCCCCGATAGGCTGCGACGTACGAAATCTTGACGAAGGGAGTGGCCCGATGAACGAGACCTTTTCCGTGCCCGAGATGACCTGTGGACACTGCAAGAGCACCGTCGAGGGCGCCGTCTCGTCCCTGGGCGGGGTGCGATCCGCCGAGGTCGACCTGGAGGCCAAGACCGTCGCCGTGGACCACGACGACACGGTTGAGGGTTCGGTGATCGTCGGGGCCATCGAGGAAGCGGGGTACCAGGTAGCGTGACCACGTCGGCCTCAGACGAAGGTGCCTCTTCGAGGCAACTGGACGCCCAACTACGCCTAGGGCTCTACGCTCCTGGCTGTCTGCCCGGTTATCACCTGCCCTACTACGCCGCTGCCGACGGCGGGGAGTTCACCCGGCGGGGCCTCGATGTCGAGCTGTCTGACCCGGAGGGGGGCCTCGACACCCTGAGAGCGCTCGGCCAGGGACGACTCGATGCCTGTATCACCAGCGTCGCGCATTACCTGAGAGCGCTCCAGGAGGATGGGTCCGTTGCGGCCCGCTTCGCCTTGATGATCGCGCGCCGCACCCATCTGGCGGCTTTCGTCGTCGACACGGGAGACATTCTTGCGGGATCCCCCACCTCTCTGGCGGACCTCGACGGCGCTCGGCTGCTGGGAGACGAACGGTCGTCGTTCACCCGCGAGTACCTGACCGTCATGAGGGCGGCGGGCGTTTCCCCCGCCGAGATCGTCGGTGCCCCCCACGGACATGACCTCAGGATGTTGCTGCGTGGGGACGGGGATGTCATCGTCGAGTTCCTTGAGATGCTGCCGCGCTTTGCTTCTGTGGCCCGGCGCCAGGACGTCGCTATCCGTGCGCTTCCCTTTTTCGAGGTCACGCCGGATGTCTATGGAAGCGGTTTGTTGATCTCCGATCGCCTGCTCGACGAGTCTCCCGACGTTGCCGCCCTCTTGATCTCAGCCCTCCGCGACGCCGTCTTCGCGACGAGAGACAACCCTCGAGCCAGGGTGCCCGCCCTCCGCGAACGTCTCCGCGGCGTGACCGAAGATAGGGCCATCGCGGCGTGGCGCCTGAGCGAACAGTTGATCTTCGATGAGAACGGCGCCATGGGCCCCATGACGGAATCGGGCTGGAACAGCACCCGAGCTCACTTCGAGCGGGTCAATGGGGGCTCCACGCCGGCGATCCGGATGCTGTCCGCCGATGAATTCGTCTGATCTCGACGAGGGTCGCAAGGACGGCTGATTTCAGATGTATCGAAGCGCCGGGGAATAGTCGCTTGGTGCTTCCCGTTATCGCCTAGATACCCCATGGGGGTATACTGATCCGCGCAGCTGCCGGGCACCCGTGAGGCACATATGAAGGAGATCGAGTGGTGAAGTCGACGGATAGAGACGTCTCCGTTCTGGACTTCCGCGTGGAGGGCATGACCTGTGGCTCCTGCGCCGCCCGCGTCCAGCGCGCTCTCGAGAAGTCCGACGGCGTCGAGCAGGCCGAAGTCAACTTCGCAACCGGCAAGGCGCATGTGACGCTCGTCTCCGACGATCCGGACGCGGAGGCGCTCTCCCGCGTAGTGGAACGAAGCGGCTACAAGCTGATCCCCCTCACTGTCCAGCCGAGCGAGCAGCTGGATTTCGATGTCGAGGGGATGACCTGCGGCTCCTGCGCGGCGCGCGTTCAGCGGGTGCTATCCCGCCTCGATGGGGTGGTCGACGCGCAGGTGAATTTCGCGACGAGCAAGGCCCAGGTCACGACCGAAGGACAGGTTGACGTCGATGACCTCTCCTTAGCAGTCAAGAAGGCGGGATACGAGCTCAAGGCCGGGGCCGCGGAAGCCGCAGCCGCCGAGGCCGAGGGATCGGCCGATCCCGAAGACGCTAACCAGACGATGTGGCTCCGACGGCTGATCACTGTCCTTCCGGCCGCCGTCTTCGCAGTCGTGATGATGCTCATGGGGCACGAAGCCATGATGAATGAAACTCTGAGATGGACGATGTTCGCAGTGGCAACACCCGTTCAATTCTGGGTGGCATGGCCTTTCCTGCACGAGGCGGCGAAACGCGCTCGTTACGGCACCGCCAACATGGACACCCTGATCGCCATCGGCACCTTGTCTGCCTACGCCTTCAGCGTCTACCAGCTGCTGACCGGCGGCGAGGAGCTGTACTTCGAGACGGCGGTGCTGATAATCGCTTTCCTCACGCTCGGACGATTCTTCGAAGCCCGCGCTAAAGGTCGCGCGGGTAGGGCCATTAGAGCCCTACTCGAGCTGGGGGCGAAAGAGGCTCGCCTGGTCGTCGACGGAGAAGAGGTCATGGTCCCGGCCGAGCAGGTTAGCGTCGGAGACGTCTTCAGGGTCCGACCGGGAGAAAAGGTTCCGACCGATGGCGAGGTCCTCGAGGGCGCTAGCGCGGTCGACGAGGCCATGCTTACTGGAGAAAGCCTCCCGGTCGAAAAGTCAGCGGGATCCAAGGTGGCCGGCGCAACCATCAACACCTCCGGCGTGCTTACCGTTCGCGCGACCGCAGTGGGAACCGACACCGCGCTGGCGCAGATCGTCAAGCTCGTCGAGGGCGCCCAGACTGGGAAGAGCGAGATCCAACGCCTCGCGGACCGAGTGTCCGCAGTATTCGTTCCCGCGGTCATCGCGATCGCCGTCGCAACCCTAGTGGGGTGGACTATCGCCGGAAATCAGGTCACGGGCCTTCTCTCGGCCGTGGCGGTTCTGATCATCGCCTGCCCTTGCGCGCTGGGACTTGCCACCCCGACGGCCATCATGGTCGGGACCGGCAGAGGGGCCGATCTCGGCATCCTCATCAAGAGCCCCGAGATCCTAGAGCGGACCAAGGACATCACCACTGTGGTATTCGACAAGACGGGCACCCTGACGCGCGGCCGGATGAAGCTCACCGACGTCATCGGTGAAGACGAGGAACGCATACTGGCGATCGCAGGAGCAGCCGAGGCAAACAGCGAGCACCCGATCGCAGCAGCCATCGCCGCGGCAGCAAGGGAGCGCTCGGACGTGCAGCCGGTGACGGATTTCGAGTCGTTCGCCGGGCAAGGCGTCCGAGCCACGATGGTGGGGCCCCAGGACGACGCCATCACGGTGTGGGTGGGGCGCCGCAAACTCATGGCCGAGGCGGGCCTGCTACTCCCGTCGCAGCTAGACGATGCTGCAGAAGATCTAGAGGGCGCGGGTAAGACCGCCGTGTTCGTTGGCTTCGGCTCGGAAGTGCGGGGCGCACTGGCGGTCGCCGACACGCTGAAGGATGGAGCGCTCGAGGCCGTCAACAACCTGCACAGGATCGGACTCAAGGTCGCCATGATCACCGGAGACAACGAGCGCACCGCCGCAGCGATCGCGGGACAACTCGGCATCGATAGAGTGCTGGCCGAGGTACTGCCCGAAGACAAAGTTATGGAAGTCGAGCGACTCCAAGGCGAGGGCGAGCGCGTCGCCATGGTAGGAGATGGGGTCAACGACGCTCCAGCCTTGGTTCAGGCTGACCTGGGGATAGCGATCGGCACGGGGACCGACGTAGCGATCGAGTCCTCCGACCTCACACTGATGACCGGGGATCCGGAGAAGGTCGGCGTCGCCATCGAGCTCGCTAGGAGGACGCGTCGAACCATCGTTCAGAACTTGTTCTGGGCGTTCGGATACAACGCGGCGGCCATCCCGGCCGCAGCATTCGGACTCTTGAACCCGATACTGGCTGGCGCAGCCATGGCCTTTAGCTCGGTGAGCGTCGTGACCAACTCGCTTCGACTACGGAGGTTCGGAAAGTGATGGCGGATCATCGGCGAATGCGTGCAGGACTTGTGGCGCTTGCGCTCACCGGGGGTCTCCTTCTCGGAGCCTGCGGCGGCGGCACGGAAGCGGGGGGTCACTCCGGCATGAACATGGACGAGGACTCGGGATCCGCAGGCGGCGTTGGCGAGGAAGGCCAAACCTCCGAAGCCAGCCGCACCGTGAAGGTCGAGACTCTCGACGAACTGAGGTTCGATCCGGCGTCGATCGAGGTCGAGGCCGGAGAAACCGTGACCTTCGAAGTGACCAACGCCGGTGAGAATGATCACGAATTCTCTTTGGGCGACGACGAGTTTCACAT
>JACCXF010000217.1 GCA_013697295.1 Actinomycetota bacterium
GCGCGTCAAGGAGCTACTGAGCTCCTCACGGCTGGTGACATTGTCCGGGCCCGGGGGTTGCGGGAAGACGAGACTCGCCATCGAGGTGGGGAAGCAGTTGATCGCGGACTTCAGCGACGGCGTTCACTTGGTCGCCCTGGCGTCGCTGAATGACCCGACCCTCGTCGTCCCCACCATCGCGAAGAGCGTCGGCTTGCAGGAGAGCGCAACGGAATCACCTCTGGAAGGCGTGAAGAACCTCCTGCGCAACAAACAGATGCTGTTGATCCTCGACAACTTCGAGAGGGTGGTGGACGCGGCCGGAGACGTAGCGGAGCTTCTTTCCGAGGCGCCGGGTCTTGAGGTCCTCGTGACCAGCCGGGCAACGTTGCGGCTGCAGAGCGAACAGGAGTTCCCCGTTCCTCCGCTGGGCCTTCCCCACATCGGCGAGGCTCCAATGATCGATTCGGTGGCACACTACGAAGCCATCCAGCTGTTCGAAGAGCGGGCGCGCGCGGCGAAGCCGGACTTCACGGTAACGCCGGAGAACGTGTCGGACATCACGGAGATCGTTCGTCGTCTCGACGGGCTCCCGTTGGCGATCGAGCTCGCAGCCGTGCGGGTCAAGTTGCTGCCACCGGCGGCTCTGTTGAAGCGATTGAGTAGCCGTCTGGGCCTCCTGACCGGCGGTCCTCGTGATTTACCGGCCCGCCAGCAGACCCTGAGGAACGCTATCGACTGGGACTACGAGTTGTTGGTCGAGGAGGAACAGAAGCTGTTTCGCCGGCTAGCCGCATTCGCCCAGGGTTTCGACCTCGACTCCGCCTACGAGGTGGCGCAGGCGGCGGGTGATCCGGGCATGGACGTGCTCGACGGCGTCGAATCGTTGGTCGGCAAGAGTCTGCTTCGCCAGGCGCACTCCGCGGATGGCGACCCCCGTTTCGGGATGCTTCAGACGATCCGTGAGTACGCGCTGGAGGTTCTCACCGATAGCGGAGAAGGGGACGCCACGCGCCAGCGACATGCCGAGGTCTTCCTCGACCTCGCCCGGCGGGCGATGTCCGAGCTACGCGGCGCGAACCAGATCCGGTGGCTCGAGCGGCTGGAGCTTGAGCATGACAACTACCGGGCCGCCCTCACGTGGGCCGGCGAGCAGGCCGACCCCGATCTCGAGATGAAGTTGGTCGCCGTCCTCATGTACTTCTGGTCCACCCGGGGACATCTGAGCGAAGCCCGGAAGTGGGCGGAATCCGCGCTGGGTCGAAGCGAGGGCGCCCGCACCCTCGAACGTTCAGAGATCCTCGGGGGGGCCTCGCTCCTCGCCAGGGCCAGGACCGACTACGACGCGGCCGTGGCTCATCTGAGCGAAAGCCTCGACATCCAGAGGGAGCTGGGACTCAAGAGGGGCATCGCGGAGACGATCAAGGCGCTAGGCAATATCGAAGCGGACCAGAACCGACTCGATGCGGCCGGTGAGTATTACGAAGAGAGTCTGGCCTTGTGGCGGCAGCTGGATGACACGCTGGGCATGTCGCAGACGCTGAACAACCTGGGCTATCTAGCGCGAACACAGGGCCGGGCCGAAGCCGCTATCGAGATGCTCGATGAGAGCCTGGAGCTATTCCGCCAGATGGAGGACAAGCAGGGGATCGCTCGTTGCTTGATGAATCTGGCCGGAGCGACGCGAGATCTCGGCCGGGTCAAAGAGTCGGGCGATCTCGCGAAGGAGAGTTTGATCCTCTGGCGGCAACTGGGCGACACGTGGGACGTGGCGGACTGCCTCGACGAGCTGGCCCTCGTAGCCGTCGAGATCAATGCGTTGCACCGAGCCGCGCGGTTGTTCGGCGCTTCTGAGGCCCTGCGGAAAGCGATCGGCGCCCGCCGGCCGCCGGCCGAGCAGGTCCTCTGCATGAAAGGCATCGAGATCGCGCGTTCGCAGCTCGGACGGAACGCGTTCACAGACGCGTGGCAAGAGGGCACAAGGATGCGCATGGAGGAAGCGATCGATCACGCCTTGGAGGTTGGCTCGGAAGAGGGCGGAGAATCTACGCGCACGGCCTGAGTAGCGGGCCGTGCTGCGCCTGCTTAGTGCTTGCCCTTGCGGACGTCGGCCTTCTTGACCGACTCGACCTCAGCCTGAGCACTCGCCTCGTCGTCGAAAGCGTCGTCTGATTCGTAGACCGTTCGACCGTCTGCGGTCAGGGCCCACGTGAACTTGTCCTCCGTCTGCACGACGGCGAATTTCCAGGTTCTCGGCATCGTCATAGCATCCCATAAG
>JACCXF010000240.1 GCA_013697295.1 Actinomycetota bacterium
AGGGCCGGGAGGTCGCCTCGCTCTTCGGGCTGGGCCGCGGATTCGGATTCATCTGGCGCTGGCTGCGCTGGCCGCTCGTGTTCGCGCTTCTGATCGCGTGGGCGACCACCCTGTTCTACATCGGGCCGAACCGGCGAAAGGAGCGGTGGAGGCGCGACCTCCCGGGGGCGACGATCGCGGCGGTGCTGTGGCTCGTCGTGTCGGCGGGCTTCAACATCTACCTGCAGGTAGCAGCCGAAACGAACCCGATCTACGGGGTGCTGGGCGGCGGTCTGATCCTGCTCGTGTGGCTGTACCTGTTGAGCCTCTCGTTGTTGGTCGGCGGCGAGCTGAACGCGGTCCTCGCCGCGCGGCGGGAGGCCCCGACCGGCACGACGGAAGGCCCCGGGAGCCAGCCGGCGACGGCGTCTCGTACCTAGTTCCTGAAGCTGAGGCCGAATGCAGTCGAGGTTGGCCGGGCCGGGATATCCTTCGCCCATGGCCGGTATGTGGAGAAAGACCCTCGTGTACCTCGGACTCGCTGAGGAAGAGGACTACGACGAGGATTACGCGTTCGACGACTTCGAGGGTCAGGAGCCCGAGCAGGGGGCGCACGAGCGCAAGCCCGTTCGACGCGTGCCTGAACCTCAGGCGGGCTCGAGACAGGGGGCGGTCGTTCACGCGATGCCCTCGACCCCTTCGCCGAAGGTTCACCTGGTTCAGCCCACAGCTTTCAACGATGCGCAGGAGATCGGGGACAAGTTCAGGGACGGATTCTCGGTCCTGATGAATCTTCATTCCGCCGACCCGGACCTGGCACGACGACTGGTGGACTTCGCCAGCGGCCTCGCCTATGCGCTCTCCGGATCGATGCAGCCGGTCGCCGAGCGAGTGTTTCTGATTACGCCTCCGGGCGTCGAGGTATCCGCCGAAGAGCGCAGGCGTTTCCTCGAGGAACGCGGGTTCTTCAATCAGGCCTGATAACCCTTGAGCTTCCTCTGCCTCGCTCTCGCTATCTATGGGTACATCCTGCTCGCCCGGGTGATCGTTTCACTGGTGCAGGCGTTCGGGTCGCTGCCCGACGCCCTTCATCCACTCGCCCGGGTGCTCTACGACATCACCGAACCCATCCTGGGTCCGATCCGGAGGATGGTCCCTCCAGTGGGGATGTTCGACCTGTCGGTGCTCATCGTGTTCCTGATCCTGAGAGTCCTCCAGGGGGTCGTCTGCTGAACGTCGGATAGCCGCACCCTCCTTCCCGACCTCTGCGATACTTGCCCGGTATGGAGCTTTCGGCGCGAGACATCCACGAGAAACAGTTCCACGACGCCTGGCGCGGCTATAACCAGGAGGAGGTCGACGACTTCCTCGATCGCACAGCCGAGGTCCTGGATCGCGTGCAGCGCGAGAACCAGGCGATCCAGAGTCGCATGAACCAGCTCGAGCAAGCCGTGGCAACGAGTCGCGAGGCCGAGGAGATGCTCAAGAAGACCCTCGTTACGGCGCAACAGGCCGCCGAGGAGGCGATCGCCAAAGCCAAAGCGAAGGCCGAGCAGCTCGTGGGCGAGGCCGAGCAGCGCGCCAAGCGGGCGAACGACGAGGCGCGCGAGCGGATCACCTCGGCCGAGAACGAGGCTCGACGGAAGGCCCTCGATGCGGAACGAGAGCACGCCACCAGGAAGCGTGAGCTCGACACATCCATCGAGCGCTTGCGCGCATTCGAGACCGAGCTCAAGCAGCGGTTGCGGACCTTTCTCGAACAACAGGTAAGGGGTCTGGACACGCTGACCGAGCGCGAGCCACCGGCGACCCGGCAGGCGGATTTCCGCACCGCCGGGGGCGTTCAACGCCGTTCGGGCCAGCAGGGAAGCAAACCAGAAAGCGAGCGTCAGGAAACACCGGTACAGCCCTTATCCCAGCGAGCGGTCGAGGGTCGACCTCCCGCGGAAGGGCAGCAGGGCCCGCTGCGCAGGGAGCCGCCCGAGGAACAGACCGCCGAACCTGCCTCACAACAACGGCGTGGGGTGCGCGGGTTGTTCTGGCGCGAAGACGGCTAGCCGATGACCGCCCTTCTCGGGGGCTCGTTGTTCCTCGTCGTCCTGTCCTCGGTCGCGCTACTCCTTGGATGGGTCGATCAGAATCAATGGTTGATCTTCACTTCGATAGCGGCAAGCGTTGCTGCGGCAGTGTTTCTCTCGCTCGCCTATGCGCGGGGAAAGACCGATCCGCTCGGGACCCGGTCCCGCTCGCGGCGGGGATGATGGTGGGGGCCACTTCTTCTCGTCCCGCCACTCCTTCGGTTCCGGGCATGCAGGTTCAGCGGCCGGTCGGCGTGAATTCGGATCCGGACGTTGTCGCGGACCCGGAGCGGAGGAAGTACCACCGCTCCGATTGTCGCTACGCCAAGGCTGAGGGCTGCGAGCGGATGCCGCGCTCGGCGGCTCGCAAGCGAAGCTACGAGCCGTGCGGTATCTGCAAGCCCTGACGGGACGAAAGCAACTCGCAGAATCGGTGCACGCCGACGTTGCCTCCGGAAACGATCACCCCGACCCGAGCGCCGTCAACATCTACACGTCCCTGTAAGAGCGCGGCCACCCCCGTGGCGCCGCTCGGTTCGGTGACGAGCTTGAGCCGGTCGAAGGCGAACTCCATCGCGTTGATGATCTCGTCGTCCGAGACCAACACGACGTCCTCCAGGTGCCGGCGGTTGATCTCGAACGTCATCCGTCCGGGCTGCGTCACCTGTTGCCCGTCGGCGATGGTGCGCGGGACCGGGATCTGAACGCGTTCGCCGGCGCGCAGAGACCTCCTTGTGTCGTCTCCGAGTTTCGGCTCGACGCCGAATATCCGGACGCTCGTCGACTGGGCACGACAGACAACCGCACATCCCGCTGCTAGTCCTCCGCCGCCCACTGGCACGACGAGGATGTCGAGGTGACCCGCATCCTCCAGCAACTCGAGTGCGACCGTCCCTTGCCCGGCCATGATGAATGGGTCGTCGTAAGGAGGCACAAGGGCGAGCCCCCGGTCGGCCGCGAGTTGTGTAGCCAGCTGCTCCCGGTCGGCCGTGTACCGATCGTAGGTAACAACGGTTGCGCCGTACTCCTCGGTGGCGCGCCGCTTCGCCACCGGGGCATCCTCCGGCATAACGAGAACCGCCGGAGCTTCCAGGATCTTCGACGCGAGGGCTACCGCCTGCGCATGGTTCCCAGATGAGAACGCGATGACCCCGCGGCTCCGTTCCTCCGCCGAAAGGCTGCTGATCTTGTTGTACGCGCCTCGGAACTTGAAGGCTCCACCGCGCTGGAAGTTCTCGGCCTTCAGGAACACCGTTGCGCCGGTGCGCTCGTCCAACGTGCGCGAGGTCAGCACCGGGGTCCGGTGGGCGACCCCCTCGAGACGGTGCCGGGCCGCCCGGACGTCGTCGAGGTCGGTCACCGGCCGTCAGGCGCGCCGAAGGGCAACGGCCGCCGATCCGTTGTCCACCTCGACGACATCCGAAGGAGTGTCTCCAGGAGGGCTGTCGCCGACGTACGCGG
>JACCXF010000246.1 GCA_013697295.1 Actinomycetota bacterium
GTGGTAGGAATTTCCAAGGAAGTATGTGCGGAAGTCACCGAGCGCGGCATCGCCTACTACGATGTGGCTTGGTCCGATTACGAGAAGATTCACGGCGAGGAGCATCCGTACCGATACTTTGACCGGGTGGCTCCGGCTGCCAGTCAGGGCCTCAGCCCTTAGAACCGTCCTAGACCAGCAGGGATTGATACCGCCATGATCAAGATGGTCGTCGTCGAGAAGACCTACAAGGGCGGGATCCATGCGCTGAACGGAATCTCCGTCGAGATGGAAAAAGGCGAGTTCGTGTTCATCGTGGGTCCGTCCGGGTCCGGCAAGTCCACGTTCATGAAGCTCCTCACGAAAGAGGAGGAGCCGACCGCGGGCGAGATCTACGTCGCCGGGAAGAACCTGGCCAATCTCCCGCGCTGGCGGGTTCCCTATCTCCGGCGCAACGTCGGCAGCGTGTTCCAGGACTTCAAGCTGCTGCCGAACAAGACGGTGTTCGAGAATGTGGCCTTCGCCCTCGAGGTGATCGGGCGGCCCAAGTCAGTCGTTCGCCGTCAGGTGCCGCAGATCCTCGAACTGGTCGGCCTGGGCGAGAAGCTCGATCGTTTCCCGGACGAGCTGTCCGGCGGTGAGCAGCAGAGAGTGAGTATCGCCCGGGCCTTCGTGAACCGGCCGCTCATCCTCGTCGCCGACGAGCCCACGGGAAACCTCGACCCCGCCACCTCGGTGGGCATCATGCGTTTGCTCGATCGGATCAACCGCACCGGCACCACCGTCGTCATGGCTACGCACGACCACGCCATCGTCGACTCCATGCGCCGCCGGGTCATCGAGTTAGAAGGCGGGAACGTCGTCAGGGACCAGAGCCGGGGGATCTACGGGGTGGGGACCTAGCCGTGCGCGCGAACTACTTCCTGTCCGAGACGGTCACCAATCTCAAGCGCAACGTGCTGATGACGGTGGCCGCCATCTCGACCGTCGCTATCTCTCTGCTGCTGCTGGGGGGCGTGCGCATCCTCGATCTGACCATCAACAACGTCACGTCGCGGTGGGAGGCGAAGGTCGAGATCTCCACCTTCCTGCGCGACGACATCGCCCCCGACGAGACGCAGGATCTCGAATCGGATCTCGCCAACATGAACGAGGTGCAGAGCATCACGTATGTGTCCAAGGAGGAGGCGTTCGAGGAGTTCAAGGAGCTGTATGCGGATCACCCCGAATTCTACGAAACGCTGCCTAAGGATTCGCTCCCCGCTTCGCTGCGGATCAAGCTGACCGATGCCGACTACACGCAGCTGGTGGCAGCGCGCATCCGCGGCGCACCCGGCGTCGACTCCGTCAACTTCGGAGGCGACATCATCAAGCGCTTGCTGCAGGTGAACTCTTTGCTGCGGACGATCACGCTGGCCATGTCCGTGATCCTGCTGGTCGCAGCAGCTGCTCTTATCGCGAACACGATCAGGCTCGCTATTTACGCCCGACGAGACGAGATCGGGATCATGAAGCTGGTGGGCGCAACCAACTGGTTCATCCGTATCCCGTTCATGCTGGAGGGGGTGTTCGCGGCGATGGTCGGCGCCCTTGTGTCGGGTCTGGTCGTCCTTCTCTCGAACGAGTTCCTCTTCTCGCGAGTGGGGAACTTCCTGCAGTTCCTCGGCCCCGTCTTCGAGTTCTCGACCAGTGAGATCCTGTGGGTGCTCGCCCTTCTGATCCTCGTGGGTGCAGGGATCGGCATCGTGGGCTCGATGTTGGCCCTTCGGCGCTTCCTGGAGGTCTAAAGGGGGGCCCCCGGGGGGTCGACCAGCACAAGGGGGCCCGCAAGCTCCTTCCGTTACCTCAGTGACTGGTGTTGAATATGTTGCTAATGAATAGATTTCGCCCGGGCTCAAGCGTGCGCCGGGGCCTCATCGCTCTTCTCCCGCTGGCATCGCTGGCGCTGCTTGCGATTCCCGCTGCGGCGGGCCCCCAGGATCGCCTCGACTCGATCCAGGAGCGGCAGGACAAGGTCGAGAA
>JACCXF010000316.1 GCA_013697295.1 Actinomycetota bacterium
GTAGACTGACCCCCAGCGTCACCCCAGGCTGGGGTAGCGTGGCTGACCTGCCCGATCGCAACACACAAGAGGTGGTCCATGACCGTCGCTATCGTCGTCGTTCACGTCATCGTCTCACTGGCAATGATCCTTCTCGTGCTGCTCCACGCGGGCCGCGGCGGAGGGGTCTCCGAGATGTTCGGCGGCGGGATGCAGACCCAGGCGATGGGTTCAACCGTTATGGAGAAGAACCTTGACCGCTTCACGGTGATCGTGGCGATCGTCTTCGCGGGGACGACGATCCTCCTCGCGTTCCAGCTGAAATAGCTGCGGACAAGAGCATCCGCATGCTGCGTCCCGGTAGGGCCCGCCTCGCCGTCCCTCTGGCCGCCGCCCTCCTTTTCATAGCGAGCTGCGACGACCCGCCCACTCCCCCAGCCGCTACGGGGTCGTCACCGAGCGTGGCTCCCTCGCGGACCGCCACCTCGGGCGGTTCACCTACCCCGGCCGAGACGGCCGCATCCGGATCCGAGCTGCGCGTCGCCGTTCAAGAACCCGCTGTGCTCGACCCCATGCGCGTTCAGGATCCGGCGTCGGTTCTCGTTGTAAGGCAGCTGTTCGAAGGGCTGACGCGCTGGGATCAGGAGCAGGGCGAGGTCGTGCCCGCCGCCGCGAAGTCTTGGAGGACGCGCAACGGCGCTACTACCTTCGTCTTCAACCTGCGCGACGGGATGACCTTCCACGATGGTTCGCCGGTAACCTCCCAGGATTTCGCGGCGGCATTCGACCGGATCGCCCAGAAGAGCAGCGCGGCCGACATCGCGTACACCCTCGAGCTGGTGCGGGGCTTCAACGACGTGAACCAATTCGGCGCGAGCGATCATCTCGTGGGGATCTCCACCCCCGACGACAAGACCCTGGTGATCAAGCTCTCGCGGCCGTATCAAGACTTTCCGGCGGTGTTGACGCACCCGGCTCTCGTTCCCATCACGCCTGGAGCCCTGCAGGATCTGGACTCCTTCCTGACGCAACCGGTAGGGAACGGGCCCTTCCAGATGGCGGGTCCGTGGTCGCCGGGCGGGGCGCTCGAGCTCGAGGCCTTCGATGGATTCTACGATCCGCCTTCGATCGACAGGATCCTCTTTATCCCCTTCCCGGATGCCGCCGTCTCGTGGCTCCAGTTCCTCGACGGCGAAGTGGACGTAGCGGAGGTGCCGAGTAGCGAGATCGAGAGCGCCGGGGAGGAGTTCGGAGAAGGGGGCTTCCAGCCGCTGCTTGCGGGCTACTACTACGGCGTCAATCTCGACTCGCCGAACTTCTCGGATCGAAAGCTCAGACTTGCGGTGAACCGGGCGATCGACCGCGAGGTCATCGCGGACGCCATCTATAAGGGAACGATGGATGCGCCCCGCGGGATCGTTCCGAAGGGAATGCCGGGTTTCGGCTCGGATATCTGCGGCTCGCTATGCGATCACTCGCCCTCTTCTGCGCGACGGTTGATCAAGAAGCTCCCGAAGCGCGAGCGGACCGTAACCATTGACTTCACGAAGGGCGATCCGCATGGCGCCGTAGCCCGCAGCGTGCAAGAGGATCTGAAGGCGGTCGGGCTGACCGTGAAGGTCCAGGGTCATGGCTTCAACAAGTACCTCGAGCTGCTCCGGTCCGGAGATTCCTCCCTGTACCGGCTCGGGTGGATCGCGGAGTATCCGTCTCCCGACGTCTTTCTGACGCCGCTCTTCGACTCCGGTTCTCCCGACAATCATTCGTCGTTTGCGTCGAAACAGGTCGACGACCTCTTGGGCCGTGCACGCAAGGCGGGGACCGAGGCGAAGCAGGTCGGTCTGTACCGGCGAGCGGAACGAGCCATCCTCGCGGACATACCGATCGCGCCGATCGGGTCGTTCAACTCGTTCTGGGCCGCTCGCCCAGAGGTACAAGGACTGCGCTTCGACGTGATGGGCGGTTTCGATGCCGCCGCCGCGTCGATCGAAGCGAGCGAGGACAGCCAGGAGTAGCCGTTACACCTGCCGGAGCAGGTGAAGACGCCGATATAATCGGCGCCCGCAGGGAGATCTTCCCCAGCGGTTTCCTACGTCGGAGTGGCGGAATTGGTAGACGCGCTAGGTTGAGGGCCTAGTGGGCTTAACAGGCTCGTGGGGGTTCAAGTCCCCCCTCCGACACACTGTGATGTCGCGGGGCATCGTGGACGGATGTCGCGGAGCATAGTGAAATCACGCACCCCTCGACACCATGATGGCGTCAGCCACGGGACACGTGTCGACTCCGAGGCGAACCAGTGCCCGAGTCGTGAGATGCTCGTCCGGACCTGGCCCTGCTTGTGCCATTCCATGGTGCTCGCAATGCGCCCACATCGGATGCGGAGGTAGTGATGACATCGACGCTCGAGCTGACTGCCCGGTTGGACGAAGCGGTTGCCCGACACAGGCTTCTGGATCATCCGTTCTATCGAGCCTGGACGAAGGGCTCGCTTACCGGCGACGATCTCGCCTTCTACGCCACGCAGTACTGGCGCCAAGTCCAAGCTTTCCCCGGCTATCTGGAGACGCTGGCGCCACGGATGGCCGAACCGAGTTCCCGGAGCGCGCTGGAGACGAACCTCGCCGACGAGACTGGGGGGGACCACCCGGGTCTGTGGGTGTCGTTCGCGCACGCGCTGGGGGTTGCGCGTTCGAGGCTCGATGAGACTCCTCCTGAGCCCGAGACGGTCGCATGCGTAACGGCCTTCGAGGAGGCTTCCGCCGGCGCGCTGCCCGCGTTCGCCTTGGGCATGCTCTACGGGTACGAATCGCAGACGCCCGAGATCGCCACCACTAAGGCCAAGGGCTTGCGGGAGCACTACGGGCTCGAGGGAGATGCCATCGCCTATTTCGAAGTCCACGGACGCCTCGACATCGAGCACTCCAAAGACCTCGTCGGCGCTATCGCCGCCGAATCCCAGAGGGATGGGGGGCAAGAGGGGGCATCCAGCTCCGGCGCCCGGGCAGGAGCGTCCGCCATATGGGGGCTGCTCGACGGCGTGGCTCGTGTGCGAGGCATTGGCTGAACGAGGGGGCGACCGGGGGGCGAGATGGGCGCTGCAGAAAGGGCCGCACTCGGAGTCGGTGCTCTACGGGGGGTTCCCTCCCCAGTCACGTCACCCCGATCACGGGATGGCTTCTCGCTTCCTGCCCTTGCACTCCTCGGATTAGACGTTTCGGCCTCGATTCCTCTGTCATCCTCCCGAACCGAGAGATATCCGTCCTCTCGCCGACCGAGGCGTGCTCGGATCGACCCGGGATCTCAGGCGCCGGCGAGGTGTTCGAGGAGAGGCCCGATCACGCGGTCGGCTTCGGTTTCGGGGAGCCAGTGGCCCGCGCCTTCCAAGCGCTCGAAGCGATAGAGACCGGCGACGTGGTTGGCGGTGGCCTCCGCCGCTCTCCGCCCGAGAGCTGGGTCGGCCGTGCCCCACAGATACAGCGTTGGACTCGAGACGGTCGACCCTCGTCCACGCGCCGGCGACCGCATCGCCGCTCGGTACCACGCGAGGGCCGAGCTGAGGGCATCGGGCTCGTTCATCCGTCGGGCGTAGTACCCGGCTCGTTCGGCGCTGAGACCGGTTGCTTGCAAGGCGCGCCGGAGCACGTACGAATCTCTGGCGAGAAGAAGCCTCTCGGGCACGACCGGGATCTGCACGAACAGGGCGTACAGAGAGCGGGCCGCCTGAACCGGAGTGAGCAGCGCTTGTTGGAACGCTTTCGGATGGGGCATCGAGAGTGACGTCAGCGAGAGGATCCGATCCACATGGCGCGCGGCGAGGGCCCACGCGAGAACCCCGCCCCAATCGTGTCCGACGACGTGGAAACTCTCCGACCCGAAGTCATCGGCGATGTCGAGGACGTCCTCGAGCAGGTGGTCAAGGGTGTAGTCGTCCACCCGGCAGGGGCGACCGCCCGGAGAGTAGCCGCGGAGGTCGGGAGCGATCGTTCGGTAGCCCGCGCCGGTCAGCGGTTCGATGAGCTGGTCCCAGCAGGTTGAATCCTGGGGGAACCCATGCAGCAGGATCACCGGCGCTCCGGTCTTCGGGCCTGCGGCTCGAATGTCGAAGACCCATCCCTCCCGCCCCTTCACCGACACCTGTTCGGGGGAGGCCGTCACGAGCCCACCCCGGAGAGGGGAGTACGAGGGAGCGAGCGCTCAGATGCCGTCGTTGGGATCCCCTCCGTCCTCGGCCGCCGTCTCATCGCCGTCGGCCGGGGGCTCGTGGTCGGATCCTTCGTGCTCCTTGGATTAGGACGTCTTCGACGGAGAACTCCTGGGTCGCATCCGCTGGGTCGTTGCTGCGCTCGAGCATCCATCCTCCCCTTCTGGGCCCGTCCAGTTTCTCGGCTGAGGTTGCCCACTCGCGGAACCCTTAACCGCCAGGAAGATGACTGCCGGGTGGTAGCCGCGAGTGGCGTGGCGGGCTACCGCCCCTCCGAATAGTTCGGCCTGCCTGCCCGACCCCACCGACCTCTAGGTCGTCCAACCCCGACCCCTCTGGGCCCGGCGTCAGGGACCGGAGGGTCCTTCGCGTGCGAGCGTCGCTCGGTGGACAATGGCTGGGACGAAACGACTTATCCGCGACGAAGGATGGGAGCACTTGAAAGAAGGCCACACCCATGGGTCGGGAACGCCGGGCGGTAGCCGGCGAGGTCCCGGGTCTCTGCCAACCGGAACAGTCACGTTTCTCCTGACCGACGTCGAGGGGTCGACGCGCCTGTGGGGGGCCCACCCCCACGCGATGTTTCAAGCGATGGCGCGTCACCACCAACTCTTGCACCAGATCATCGAGAACAACGATGGAGTTCTCCCCCGGGATCAGGGTGAAGGCGACAGCATCTTCGCGGCGTTCGCGCGGGCAACCGGTGCCGTAGCGGCGGCATTGCAGCTGCAGCTCGCGCTAGGGACCGAACCGTGGCCGGAGGGCGTCGTTCCCAGGGTGCGCGTGGCGTTACACACGGGCGAGGCCGAAGTGCGAGATGGTAACTACTTCGGACAGTCGGTGAGCCGGTGTGCCCGCCTGAGGAGTCTCGCCCACGGCGGCCAGGTCCTGATGTCGCGCACGACCTACGACCTGGTCCGGGACGTGATGCCGCTCGACGCATCGGCCAAGGATCTTGGCTGGCACTCGCTCAAGGACTTCGAGACGCCGGAGAACGCGTGGCAGCTGGTGCACGCCGGTCTCGTTGCGGACTTCCCGCCTCTAGTTTCACCCGAGGATCGTGCCGACCGCCTGCCCGCGCAGCTGACCAGCTTCATCGGGAGACAGGAGGAGATCACGCGCGTCAAGGAGCTACTGAGCTCCTCACGGCTGGTGACATTGTCCGGGCCCGGGGGTTGCGGGAAGACGAGACTCGCCATCGAGGTGGGGAAGCAGTTGATCGCGGACTTCAGCGACGGCGTTCAC
>JACCXF010000286.1 GCA_013697295.1 Actinomycetota bacterium
GCGGCTGCGCGCGTCTTCGGGGGCGACTACCTAGCCGAGTACGCGCGCTGATCCTGCTGGGGGTAGGGGTAGGTCTCTACGTCCTCAACTGGCTCGTCGCGGCGAGGACGGGGGATCTCAAAGCGGAGGAACTCAAGGGCTAGACGCGGTATCTCTGGCGTGGTGCGCGGTCCGGCCTGCGAGTCTTACTTGGGGGAGATATACGCCTCACACGCATCGAGAAGTTCCTCGACCGCGGATTGAACGACCTCGGGGCACTCCGGCTTGTCGGAGGCGGCCATCATCCGCTCGAAGGCTCGCTGTTGAGCCACGCGCAAGGTGGTCTCTGAAGCGGATCGCCCACCGGTGTCCAGCGTTCCTACGCTCATCTGTGATGCCTCCCCGATCGAGTGCGTTGCCTTATCGTCGACCGGATGATGTGATCGCTGAAATCCGCAATTCAACGTAGAGCGCGAAAATGGCCCTACGCCAAGAGCGTCTGCAAGACGGGAATGACGTCGGTGACCCTCTCCTTGTTCAAGAAAGCATCCGCCCAGTCCGGCTTCGACTCGAGCCGGCCCGAGAACGCGACGATGCGCGTGGCGGGAGAGATGGACCTGAGTATCTGAGCGGCCCCTTCGCCACCCAGCCGGGGCATCGAATAGTCCAGCACTACGAGGGTTGGCTGGTGCTTGAGCGCGAGCAGGACGGCCTGAACACCATCGGCCGCTTCGCCGACCACGTCGAACTCGCTCGCGTCGAACATCATCCTGAGCGCCAGCCTGATGGACTCGTCGTCATCCACGATGAGGACCGTACTGGGCATGGGTCTCCAAGCTGTAGAGATCGACCCGTTGCTCGAGTCCTTAGTCTCACTGTGTTCCTGCCGGGACGACAATAGCAAGGGGTCGGTGCCGGCGGGCCGTAAGGTACCCGCTTCTATGAGGCCGGGGAACGAAGCCTTGAGGATCGCATTGTTCACCTACCGGGGTCACCCGCATTCCGGTGGGCAGGGCGTCTACGTCCGCTATCTGAGCCGCGCCCTTGTGGAGCTCGGACATCGAGTAGAAGTCTTCTCGGGGCAGCCCTATCCCGACCTCGACGAAGGGATCTCTTTCACCCCCCTTCCGAGTCTTGACCTGTATCGACCCGACGACCCGTTCCGCCGTCCGGCGCGTCACGAGTTCAGGGACTGGATCGATGTCCTCGAGTACGGGCTCATGTGCACCGCCGCCTTTCCCGAGCCTCTGTCTTTCAGCTTGAGGGCCGCTCGAGTGTTGCGGACTCGGATCCACGATTTCGACGTCGTGCACGACAATCAGTGTCTGGGCTATGGGCTTCTCGAAGTGGCCAAGAGATTGCCAACGGTTGCCACCGTGCATCATCCGATCTCACTCGATCGAAAGGTGGATCTTCACAAGGCGACCACCAAAGGCAAACGTGCGGCGTTGAAACGATGGTACGGATTCACGCGGATGCAGTCGCGCGTCGCCTGTCGACTCCCGAAACTTCTAACCGTGTCGGACAGCGCTCGGGGGGATATCGTCCGGGAGTTCAAGGCGGATCCTCGTAGCGTTGCTGTGGTCCACAATGGCGTCGACGCAGAGTTGTTTCGCCCATTACCAAGGATCCGGAGGGTTCCGGGGCGCGTGATCACCGTTGCGAGCGCGGACCTTCCCATCAAGGGGTTGGCCTTCCTTATCGAGGCCGTCGCCAAGCTGAAGACGGAACGGGACGTCGAGCTCGTCGTCGTTGGTAAGGGAGGGATGTCGCAGGGCCCGCGCGAGCTGGCGCACCGATACGGGATCGGCGATGCAGTCCGATTCGAGGGTCGCGTCGATTCTCTCCGGTTGGTCGAGCTCTACGCGGAAGCGCAGGTCGCGGTGGTGCCGTCGCTGTACGAAGGGTTCTCCTTGCCGGCCATCGAGGCGATGTCGTGTGGGGTTCCGCTGGTGACCACCACCGGGGGGGCGCTGCCGGAGGTGGTGGGACGCGATGGGCAGGCGGGATGGTTGGTTGCTCCGGGAGACGCGGGTGCGCTCGCGTCGGCTATAGGGGCGATGCTGGATGAGGAGGCGCTGCGCGAGCGGCTGGGTCGCGCCGGTAGGAGGCGGACCCTGAGCAGATTTACTTGGAGCTCGAGCGCGTCCCAGACGGCGGATCTCTATCGAGAGGTGCTGGCCTCTTGCTGACGGTCGACTTCGATCGTCTGGCCTTGCGACCCGGCGAGGCGGTCCTGGACGTCGGTTGTGGCTCGGGCAGGCATACCTTCGAGGCCCTCAGACGCGGCGCCCGGGTGATGTCGATCGACCTTGACGGAGCCATCCTCAAGGACGTTGCCGCCATGGCGGCGGCGCTGCGACTCCAAGGTGGCCTCCCATCGGGAACGGCGTCGTGGTGCACGAACGGAGACGTGACCGGGCTTCCGTTGCGCGGGGCAACGTTCGACGTGGTGATCGCCTCGGAAGTCTTGGAGCATGTGTCCGATGATCGGGGGGCATTGACGGAGCTGGCTCGCGTGACCAAGCCTGGGGGGACGATCGTCTGCACGGTTCCCAGATCGTGGCCCGAGCGGATCTGCTGGAGGCTCTCCGACGAGTATCACGCCGTGGCCGGGGGACACGTACGCATCTACGAACGCGCAGACCTCGAGGAGAAGCTCACCACAGCGGGCTTCCTGCCGCTCGGGCATCATCATGCTCACGCTCTGCACGCGCCCTACTGGTGGCTCAAATGCTTCGTCGGTCCGGCTAACGAAGACGCAGCGATCGTGCGGAGGTACCACCGGATGCTTGTGTGGGACATCGAGAAGCGGCCGGTGTTCACGCGGGCCCTTGAGCAGGTGCTCGATCCGTTGATGGGTAAGAGCCTGGTCGTTTACGCGCGCCGCGAGGAGGGTCCTTAAGCCGTTGAGTTCTTGGAAAGAGATGGGCGCGACGGCCGAAGCGATCGCATCCTGCCAGTTGACGAGTGGCGCGATACCTCATTTCCCAGGCGGGCATACCGATCCCTGGAACCTCGTTGAATGCGCGATGGCTCTCGATCTATGCGGACGCTCGCACGAAGCGGCGCTCGCGCTGTCTTGGCTGCGGGAGCGTCAACTCCCGGATGGCTCCTGGTTCGCCCTGTACATGCACGATCGCCCCGAGGATCGTTGGCGAGATGCGAACTTCTGCGCGTATGCCGCGGCCGGCGTATGGGTCCACTATCTGACGACTTCCGACGAACGTTTCTTGAGGGAGATGTGGGGCGTGGTCGAGAAGGCGATCGATTTCGTCCTCCGCCTCCAGCGCGCGGACGGAACGATCTCCTGGGCTCGCGACGTTCGGGGGGTCGCCTGGCCCGGTGCCCTGCTCACGTCGAGCGCGTGCATCTTGACGAGCTTGAGGTCGGCGATCGCGATCGTCGAACGGCTCGGCGAGGAACGACCCGACTGGGAGCTGTCGGCCTCCTCGCTCCACACCGTTCTGGCCGCCTCACCGGGGGCCTTTGAATCGAAGCCCCAGTTCGCGATGGACTGGTACTACCCGGCGCTTAGCGGAAGCCTCGATCCCGTCGCGGCTCGCGCAGCTCTCCTGGGCGGGTGGGAACGGTTCGTGGTCGAAGGCCGAGGAAGCAGATGCGTCACGCTGCGTCCGTGGGTCACGTCGGCCGAGACCGCGGAGCTGGCGCTCGCGTGCTGCGTATGTGGGCTGATCGATGAGGCTTCACTTCTGCTCGAGTGGGTGGACCATCTGCGCTGGGACGACGGGTCCTACTGGATGGGCGCGACCCATCCGGACGGGGTGAAGTGGCCGCGTGACCGGACCACCTGGAGCGGGGCGGCCGTAGTCCTGGCCACGAAACTCCTCAACGGGCACGAGGCCGCGGAGGGACTCTTCGGGGGGTCGGCTCTACCTCGCATCGTGGAGCTATCCGCTCCCGTCGGCGACGCACTGTAGAACGCGCAAGCTGCCGCAGGCCGAGAGCTCGCGGAAGCGCGACGACTTCAACGCCCGTTCGTAGATCAGGAAGGGGGGTCGGCCTCCATCCTCGGGTTCGGGGAAGACGTCGTGGATCGCCAGGACCGCGTCGGATGTCAGATGGTGCGCCCAACCCTCGTAGTCGGCGACGGCGGCGGCTTCACTGTGCGCTCCATCGATGAAGACGAAAGACAGTGGCCTGGTCCAGCCTCCGGCTACAGGGCTCGATCGCCCGGACACAGCAACGACGACATCCTGCAGTCGAGCCTGCAGGATCGTCTTCATGAAGTGGGGGAGTGTGTTCACGCGTCCGGCGTGATCCACGAGCAAGGGATCGTGCCACTCCTCGCCCGTCTGGTGCTCCTCCGAGCCCCGGTGATGATCGATCGAGTAAAGGAGCGCTCCACTGGCTCGCGCAGCGTCGCCAAGGTAGAGGGTCGACTTACCGCAGTAGCTGCCGAGCTCAACCCACGCGCCGCCGGGGGCCAGCAGACCGGCGTCTCGTAGCGCCAGTCCCTCGTCCTCCGGCATGAAACCGCTCGTCTCGCGAGCGAGAGAGAGGAGATCGTCGTCCATGTCCGCGAGCCTCGCACGAAGATCCGATCCGATTGAGGAGAGCGGCGGCCGGTACCATCGGAAGATCTTGACGATCATGGAGGTCCGTGCCCGGTGGCTGTGATCGAGGTCGAGGGGCTCCGCAAGGAGTACCGGCGATTTCGGAAGGGGCGTACCGTCGCGCTGGACGGACTCGACCTGACGGTGCCCGAGGGCGGGGTGTTCGGATTCCTCGGACCGAACGGTGCCGGAAAGACGACGACGATCCGCTGCCTGCTGGGTCTCATCGCGCCTTCGTCCGGGACCTGCCGGATCCTCGGAGCGACGCCTCCTCGAGAGCTCCCGGCGGCGATCTCGAAAGTCGGCGCCATCGTCGAGACCCCCACCATGTTCCCCGGGTTCTCGGGCCGGCGAAATCTCGAGCTACTCGGGGCCACCTACGGGATCGGACGTAAAGCCGTCGACGACGTCCTGGAGAAGGTGGGCCTGTCGGAGCGAGGGGGGGATCGCGTGAAGACGTATTCCCTCGGGATGAAACAGCGGCTGGGTATCGGCGCGGCATTGCTCAAGGATCCGGAGCTGTTGATCCTCGATGAGCCGGCCAACGGCTTGGATCCCGCAGGGATCAAGGAAGTGCGTGAGCTCGTGAGGCTCTTGGGTGCCGAGGGCCGCACCGTGTTCGTCTCGAGCCACATCCTCCCTGAGGTCAAACAGATGTGCGATCGCGTAGCGATTCTTGCTCGAGGTCGGTGCGTCGCTTCAGGTCCGGTTGAAGAGGTCCTGACGCGCGACCGGGCGGCAGGGCTGCTGGTCCGGGTCGACGATCGGTCAAGAGCCATCGACGTTCTTCGTGACGCCGGTATCGCTGCTACGTCCAAAGAAGACACCCTCAGCGTCGACGTCCCTGCAGCGCAGGGGGCGCAAGTGACTCGAGCGCTCGCCGAGCAAGGGATCTATCTGTCCGAGATGCGTTCCGAGGAGGTGGATCTCGAAACGGTCTTCCTCAAGCTGACCGCCGATGACCCTCACATCGACGAGCCCAAGGGATGAGGAACCTCGCCGTCGAGCTGCGCCGTCTTCTCTCTCGGAGGCTGATCCGCGTCCTGGCCCTGATCGTGCTGGTCTCGATCCTGTTCGGCGGGATCATGGGCGCGATCAAGGCCCGGGAGAACGAAGACAGGGCGCCGTCCAGTCAACAGAGTCAACAGGCAGAGCGCTTCGAGGAGCGCGAGTTGAAGAGGTGCCTTTCGGGGCGCTACGGGCCGGTGCCGGACGACCCGCAGGAGGCCCGAGATTTCTGCGAGTCTCATATGTCCTTCGAAGTTCCCGACCCACGCCTGTACCTCACAAATATCACGAACGTGCTGCTCGGCATCAGCGCCATCATCATGATCTTGCTGTGGTTGGTGGGCGCCTCGTTCATCGGAGCCGAGTGGCGGCACGACACGATCACGACGTTGCTGACCTGGGAGCCACGGCGGATCAGGCTGATGCTCGCCAAGGTTGCCGCCGTCGCGCTGTTCTCGTTCGTTGTGGCCGTGCTCATCCAGGCTCTAACCGGCGCGGTCGTCGCGCCGAGTGCCTATGCCTTCGGATCGACCGCAGGCGCCGATGCCGATTGGCTATGGGACCTGGTCGAACAGACCCTACGGATAGCCGGTGTGGGTGCTCTCATGGGTATTGTCGGGTTCGCTCTGGCCTCGCTGGGCCGGAATACCGCCGCCGCCCTGGGGGTGGGTTTCGCGTACGTGGTGGTTGTCGAGAACCTCATCCGCGCCTTGAAGCCCGAATGGCAGCCGTGGTTCTTCACGGATAACACCGTGATCGTGGTCACGGCCGATCCCGGGGTGTTCGCTCAGATCGATCACACCGTGGGGCAGGCGACCGGGGTGATCGTCGGCTACACACTGCTTCTCTCGCTGGCCGCGATAGCGGTCTTCAGGAGCCGGGACGTAACTTAGCCCCTGACCTGCGGGTTTCCCCAGGACTAGTCATCGTGACCAGCTAAAGACCACCCCATGGGCTATTAAGCGCCCTCGTTCGGATGTCGATGCGCCTCAAGAATGTGGGAATACCTGGGTTGCGCCTGAGGGGGCGAGGCCGAGGCGGGAAGCACAGATGGCAACAGGGGAGTGGGACTGATGCTCCGGGCCGCCATCTCTGAAGACTAGTCCGTTCGGACTACTGCAAAACGACCCAAAAGAGCTATCAGGCATCCCCAAACGAGTGTCGATTGATACTCGAAGGCGTGGGGCGCCTGGACGAGGGACAAAGGGGACTGA
>JACCXF010000287.1 GCA_013697295.1 Actinomycetota bacterium
CATCGTTGAGCGTTCGACCGCGCATGAAGGCGAGCGGAGCGATCTCGACAGTTCCTTGCTCGACAAAGCGCTGGAAGGTGTCTGGTTCGAGCATCTCGTACAGCGCGTCGTACAGAGGGCGCAGGTAAGGGTCGATCTTGGCAGCGAGATCACCCGGAAGGAAGCCGAGCCGTTCTCCAGCCTCGACTGCCGGACGCGTCAACACGATCCTGGACACGTCTCCGGTCTTGAGCGCTCTGATCGCCATCGCGACCGCGAGATAAGTCTTTCCGGATCCGGCGGGCCCGATCCCGAACACGATCGTGTTGCTCTTGATCGCGTCGACGTATCTCTTCTGGCCCACCGTCTTCGGCCGGATCGGCTTGCCGGTGTGGGTAATCACAACCGAGTCCGATAAGACCTGCGATGGACGCGACCCGTCCTCGGTCTTGACCATGTCGATCGACCGGTCGACGGAGTCCTTCGTCAGCACCTGTCCCTGGTCGAGTAGGGCCATCAGCTCTTGGAACAGTTTCGAGACGCGCTCGGTTTCCTCGGTCGGCCCCGATAGAACTATCTCGTTGCCACGGACGAGGATCTTGGTCTCGAATGCCCCCTCGATGATCTTCAGGAGCTCATCTCTGGCTCCCACCAGCCTCACCATGTCGTGATGGCCGGGAACGAGGATCTTCACTTGGGTCGTCGTCAACATATGGCTTGTGGAGTCTACCGCTGGGCATAGAGAAGAGGCGATAGAGGCCGGGTTCGAGACCCTAGCCGGGGGGCCACGACATCTGACGCCCACCCATCAGGTGGAAATGGAGGTGGTCGACGCTTTGCCCCGCATCTCGTCCGATGTTCGTGACGACACGGTAGCCATCGCCCAGGCCTTCCTTCTCCGCCAGACCTGCGATGGTCGCGAATAGCTCCCCGAGCAAGACTCCCTTGGTTTCGGTGAGATGGTCTGCCGACTCGATGTGTTCCCTCGGGATCACCAGGATGTGAGTGGGCGCCGCCGGATTGATGTCCCTGAAGGCGACGACCCCTCCGGATTCGTGAACCAGTTCGGATTCGATCTCACCCGCAGCGATCTTGCAGAACAAGCAGTCTGCCACCCTTACTCCTCTACAGCTAGCGCGGCTCGGCCGAGGCCGGAACCGCATCCGGTTGAGACAACGAACGCCCTTCTACGCCGTCCGCACGCACCCTCGCCCCATCGACCTCGACTACCTTCATCAAGCAGACCATTGGTAGTGAATGAGACACGCGGAGAAGATTGCGACATGTGGGCGAAACTATCCGATGAGCCCGTAGTGGTAGAGCACGGCGGCCGCGGCGACCACGGGTGCGTTCTCGGTTCGGAGGATGAGGGGCCCAAGGGAAACGACCTGGCAGCCGGCGTCTGCGAGAGCCTCGGCCTCGTTGCGCGCGAGGCCCCCCTCCGGACCCACCACCAATGCCACGCGTTCGGCTCCCTCGATCAGCGCCGTCCGGAGGGGCAGCGCGCCCTCCTCCCAGAGAACGACGGCGTAGGGCTCCTGTGACACCTTTCGAAGGAGCTGGGTCCACGAGAGCCCGCCTCCGGTCCGCAGCATGAACGGGTTCCGAGACTGCTTGGAGGCGGAACGGGCTATGGCCCGCCATCTGCGCGACAGGCGGTCCAGCTTCTCCTTGTTCCAGTGCACAACGGACCGTTGGGATTCGTAAACCCATACCTCCGCGACGCCGAGCTCAGCGAGGCGCTCGATCGCGTCGTCGACCTTCTGCCCCTTGGCGGCTCCCTGGTACACGACCAGTTCCGGCTTGAGTCGTCGTCTGTTCTCCGCCTCTAGGATCTCGACGGCGACCCTGTCTCCGTCGATCCGGGTCACTGACGCCTTCGCTACCTTGCCTCTTCCATCGGTGATCGTGATGACATCGGGCGGCGCAACCCGCAAGACCTTGATCGCGTGATAGCTCTCGTCAACGGGGAGAAGGATCTCTTTGTCGTCCCACTGCTCGGCCTCGACGACGAACCAGGACTGCTTCATGGCTAGTTGAAGGCGTCCTTGATCTTCTCGAACAATCCGCGCTGCCCGACCGTCTCGCCTCTCAAGGCCGCGAGATGCCGCACGAGATCGGCCTGTTCCTCGTCGAGATCGTCGGGGATCTGTACCTTGAGAAGCGCGATCAGCTGGCCGCGCCCGCTTCGCTCCAGCCGGGGCATGCCTCTGTTCCTCAGCCTGACCACCTCGCCGGATTGGGTCCCGGGTGACACGTCGATGAGCTCTGGGTCCTCGAGCGTCGGAACCTCGACCTGACCCCCCAGCGTGGCGACGGTCATGGGCACGACGACCTCGCATCCAAGATCGTCGCCCGCCCTCTTGAAGATCGGGTGTGGCGCGATGCGGATCCCGACGTAAAGATCGCCCGAGCGTCCGCCGCGCATCCCAGCTTCGCCACGGCCGGAGACGCGGAGGTGAGCCCCGTCGCTGACGCCCGCTGGTATCTGCACGGTAAGCATCTCGGTCACCTCGACCCGTCCGGCGCCGGCGCACCTTTCGCAGGGATGCGCGATCTCCTGTCCGGTGCCGCCACAACGCAAGCACGCTGTCGCGCTGATGACATTGCCGAGCATCGTGCGTCGGACCTGCCGCAACTCCCCCGTTCCCTCGCAGTCGGAACAGGTCGAGGGATAGGTGCCGGAGGATGCGCCCGTGCCCGCGCATTCGGTGCACTCCCCCAGCGTGCTCACCTCGACCTCGCGCTCTACTCCTGCAGCTGCGTCCTCGAGCGTCAACTCGACCTCGGCCAGGACGTCCGACCCACGCGAGGGTCCGCGACGCTGGGTCCGTGAAGTTCCCGCTCCTCCGAAGAACGCGGAGAAGAGGTCCGAGATGTTTCCGAAGTCGCCGAAATCACTGAATCCGCCTGCGCCCGCACCTCGTTCGT
>JACCXF010000296.1 GCA_013697295.1 Actinomycetota bacterium
TCGGCGGGCAGCGTCAACGTCCCTGCTTGGCCTTGCACCGGGTGGGGTTTGCCTGGCCGGCGTGTCGCCACGCCGCCGGTGCGCTCTTACCGCACCATTTCAACCTTGCCGGCGACGGGACTCATAGGATCCCGGCGCAGCCGGCCGAGCCGGCTGCTTGGGCACTGCGGCCCCGCCGCTTAGGCGGTGTATTTCTGTGGCACTTTCCCGCGGGTTTCCCCGGGTCGGTCTCCCGACAACCCCGCCCTACGGTGTGCGGACTTTCCTCGAACGCCGGTTTTCTCTCCGACGCCCGCGGCTGCCTGGCCGGCAACGGTCAATGGTAGGCGGGTGCACCCGTGCGGGCAAGGCGCGCAAGCCGGCTATCAGCCTCTAGCTCAGATGCGAGCCGCAGCCACCACAGCGTGCCGATCTTCGGTCCTCGAGCCTCATGGGCCCACCGCACGCCGGGCACTCGGCGGCCCCGTCGGCTCGCAAGCCCTCCCAGACGCTGTCCAGCTTCTGCTGGAGCGTGAGCTTGCGGCCGCCGGAGCTGTCGGGCCGTCGCCGAAATGCGTCAGCCCTGCCGAGCTTTGCGGGCAGGTCGCGGAAGAGCGCCGGGCGGTCTGCGAGCAACGAGCTCACGTGACCCTCCTAAGAACTCCCACGACTTTGCCCAAGAGCGTCACGTCGGAGCTCACGATCGGCTCGAAGTCGTCGTTCTCGGGCTGGAGGCGCACCGCCTCGGCCTCGCGGAAGAAGCGCTTGACCGTGGCCTCGGCGTCCCCCACCAGGGCCACGACGATCTCACCATCGCGCGCGCTCTCCTGTTGTCGCACGACGACGTGGTCGCCGTCGTGGATGCCCGCCTTGATCATCGAATCGCCGGTGACGGTGAGCACGAACTCGCCCTCGTCCCCTCCGGCGAGCGGCGGGATCTCGATGTACTCCTCGATGTTCTCGTCCGCGAGCACGGGCTGGCCGGCTGCGACCCGCCCGACGAGCGGAATACCGGGGGCGCCGATGACCGGGCGGGTGACCTTCTTGGCCTTGTCGATCAGCAACTCGATCGCCCGCGGCTTGGTGGGAGCGCGGCGCAGCAGCCCGATCTTCTCCAGGTTGGAAAGGTGGGCGTGAACGGTGGAGGACGACGTGAGCCCGATCGCCTTGCCGATGTCGCGAACGGTGGGCGGGTAGCCGTTCTTGCCCGAGTAGGTCTTTATGAAGTCGACGATCTCCTGCTGGCGCTTGGTCAGGTCGAGGTCAGCCATCTCAGATCCCCTCTGCCGTGGTCATCCGATGTGATCTTGCGAACATGTGTTCGTAGACTAGTGCAGGATCGGACGGAAAGAAAGGACCGGCTCTCCCGCTCTATAGTTCGCGGCCGCTACGCGCCTGTGGCGGAATTGGTAGACGCGCAAGGTTGAGGGCCTTGTGGCCCGTATGGGCCGTGGGAGTTCGAGTCTCCCTGGGCGCATCGAAGAAGTCCTGCAAGCGGTTCGTTTCCAGCAACGCAATTGAATAATCAGGAGTAGGGCCTGGCCCGACGCGGGCATCAAGCGGGCATCAATCCGTTAGACCGTTGTTTGGTTTCGCCGCCCGATCGCGCCGGCTGAGCGGACGCAGCACCAGCTCAGGCAAGAGGTCGACCGGCGCGCGACGCCGGCCGTTCACTTCGTTAAGCCCCATAGCCCGCAGCAGGAACGCAATCGCACAACGCGCTCCGGGGTCTCACCGCCAGCGCGAACTCACATACTCCAGCGCGTCGGACGTGTTGAGCAGGCGCGTCGAGTTGTTGAGCCTGACGTAGAGGTCGGCGTCTCTATTGCCGCTCCGAACGAATGTCGGCTTGTTGCCGGGAGTCACGTCGACCCGGCACACGGTGCCCTCGGGAAAGTCCTCGTAGGAGATCGACACCCGCGACGTCCCCGTCGGGCCTAGCGTGTTGTCGAGCAGGCCCGTGAGCCAGAGCTCGAAGCCATCGCGATTCTGCTTGCTCCCCAGCGTCTTCAGGTCCTTCTCGATCCCGAACACCTCCCCGCGATCGGTCACGCCGATGAGCAGCGTCCCGCCGTGCGCGTTCATGAAGCCGGCCACCGACTTGATGACCATGAGCTCGATGACCTGGTCGCGCTGCTTGGTCGCGACGTTGATCCGCGCTGTCTGCTTGAACTCGACCCGCCCGCTCTCGCCGCGAGCGATGAGCTCTCCAGTTGCCAGCTCCTCCGGTCGTGAGTCCTCCGGGCCTGGGTCCGCGGTCGCAGAAGCGCTCCCTGCCAGCACCTCCTCGGCCAACGGGTCGAACGCGTCGGGCTGTTCTGGCACCTCGACCCAGATCTCGTGTGCGGTATCCCTTTCCACGTAGGAAAACGCCGTCTTCGAGTAGTCA
>JACCXF010000321.1 GCA_013697295.1 Actinomycetota bacterium
CCCCCCCCCCCCCCCCGCTACTTGGTGGTGCGAATCGAATCAGGACCAAGCGCCGCGCGGACACTCGCCGAGCACGCGGTCTCAACGCGGTCCCGCCGCTGCCCGACCGAACGACGGCGCTCGGACCCGGGCATCGAGTCCGCCACGCCCCCGCCCGAAATCGCCCCCGCCCTACCGTCTTGCACCGCAGCGACCAGTCCGGTCCGCATCCCGCCGGCAACCCCACCCGTCGTCGCCTACCAACCCAGCCCTCGGACAGACCCCGCAGGTTCCCCTACGGGCAACCTGCGGGGCGCCGGCAGGACACGGGCGGCGAGGACCACAAGCACCGGCCGGGTCTCCACGGCGTGTCGTGAGGGCATGGCCCTCGCCCCTACGGCTCCGGACCCGGAGACTTCCATGAATCGGAATCATCCAGCGACGACCACGGTCAGGCTGCCTCACGCTCTGATCGATCTGATGACCCCCGGCGCAGCCGTGCTGGAGGTCACTCCTCGCTCGCCAGAAACCGTGGTCGCCATGGCGGCTCGTGCTCGTAGAATCGTTCCCCTGGCTTCGCTGGGGCGTCGAGGACGGGCTCCTCATCGCCGAAGAGGCTCCGCACGCCGTGGGCTTTCTCGTCCAGTCGCCGACGGAGCCGGCGAGCGTCCTTGCGCATGGCGGGGAACTCGGCTGCCGCCCGGGCGTAGAGATCACTCATGATCGTGGTCCCGACTTCGTGATCGGTGGCGAACACCATGTGGTAGATCGGGCTACCTTGCTCGTTGCGGACCTCGAGAGGATGCGTCCATTTGTATCCGAGATCGTTCTCCAACCGCCATCGCATGAGGTTGAGGTACTCGTCCCGGGCCTCACTCGGTTCAATTTCGGAAGCAAGCCTGGCCTCGTAGATGTATCGCCAGTCGCCGGTCCCGTACATCCTGTCGACGGCCTCGGCGTCCTCGGGCCGCACCTCGGAACCATCAACGCGCAAGACTCGGGTGAACATCGGGGACGCGAAGAGCAGCCAGAGTTCGATCTTGGTCTTTCGATGACGCCGGAAGTCGGCGAGAGCGGTGAGTGTTGACCAGGCCGCCTCCATGCCGTTGGGATCGACGAACGCGAAGGTGGGTGCCCAGGAGACGTCCCGGAGCGTCCCCAGAACGTTGGGGATCAGCTCGTTGCAGTCGCCGCCGTGGACCTCGAACTGACGACTCGGAAACTGAGAGCGAAGGACGGCCTCAAGCTTCGGGGCGCGCTCGACGGTCTCGAAGAAATGCAGTCTTGTGAACGGCGGATCGTCAATACTCAGTGCAATCCGGGCTGAGCCTTCTATCGCTTCTCCGGTGAGACGATCCCGGTTCTCGGCCTGACCGGCGAAGGCGTCGATGTAGATGCGTTCGGAGACCTTGTTCTTCGTCGTCGTTGTGAAGGCATCCAGATAGCGACGGAGGATGTCGAGCTTCCCACTCGTCCAGTAACCCCAGGTCCGCCCGGCCATCGCTACACCCCGCTCCGCAACCTTGGCATTCCGTCATGCAGGTGCCCATCGAGACGGCGCCCGCCCGCCTTCGGCGTGCGCCCCCCCCACTGCTTGAAGAAGAAGGCTACGTCGCGTGCGTGGCACTGATCGCGGAGGTCCCGTACCCAGTCCTCCTCGACTGGTCGGGCGTGCGGTCCGCTCTCACCCCCGGCAATCAGCCAATGGATTCCCCGCAAATCAAGATCGGCGAGCGGACCGAGAAGGGGCTCCGCACTTACAAAGCGGACCGCTGCCCCCGCCGCTCGAAGGTGATCGATCCGGAACGAATAGCGGTCAGACTCGATGCTTACGCCCATCCACAGGTTCTGAGGCCAGACCAGTTCGTGGGCGATCCGGGCTAACCGACTCGATCGCTTGGTGAGGACCTGATATGTGTGCTGAGGAGTCTCCTGGATCACTTTGAACACGCTACGGATGAAGACGACTGGCACGTCTGGGTGAAACAGGTCGCTCATCGAGTTGACGAAGATCACTCGCGGGGAGCGCCAGCGGTAGGGGACGTCAAGGGCGTCCGGGTGAATCGTGAGCTTGAAGCCGGGGCCGCTCGTTCGCGGGTCGCCATTGTTCTGGTACTTCGGCTGACCCATTGCTTGCAGTCGTTTGGAGAGCGTCATGGCGTAGCAGTTGTGCGTGGCCAGTCCTGCGGCGATGAACGTCCCGGAGGTCGTCTGAATGTCGACTAGGTCTCGAACTCCCACGCGTCGGATACCGGCAACCTTCGCCGCGTGCTTTCCTGGAAACCGGCGACCATAGAGGTCGGCGGTCTTGCGAATAAGAGCCGGTTGTATCGTCGAGAGAAAACGGATCTTCTCCTCGACATCTCCTACGACCCGCTCACTCCGTCCAGCAGCGCTTCTGAAGTCCTCGCGGTGCGAGACGAACCCGAGGTCCTTGATGTATCGGTGCGCCGCGTCGAGGACGCCGTTGTCCTTCGTCTGGGCGAACCGGAGGTTGTTGGCGCTGTAGGAGCCATCGGTGTCGAGGAACCCGGCGAGAAAACCCGCCTTCCAGTTCAGGTCGTCACGCTCTGGGAGACACACGTCCCTGACGGCGACGAGGTTCGCCATGCGGCGGGTCTCGATCTTCTGCATCGGAGCGCTACCGACGACAGCGGTGAATCCCCCGGCACCGCCGTCGAATGATCGGACACCGATGTCTGTGCAGCCGAGGACGGCGAAGGCTCGTGCCATGCGATCCAGGATGGGTCGATCCGTCGCCAGCACAGCAATGCGTAGATAGGACTGCTTGGTGCCGTTCTTGCCTGAGCCGTCGATGCGGAAGGTCCCGTCGCCCGCTATGGCTCCAGCCAGGTAGCCGGCGAGATACGGCTCGGAGTCGATGTCGGGCGTCCACATAGGCATGCCGACATCGATGAGGCCTGTATGGAGCGTGAGCCGCTCGGCCTCTCGCCAGTACGGCCGAGCGTGCGCCAGGAAGCGATGGTCAGCGCTCGCCACCACCGCGCGATCACCGACCTTGATCTCGACCGCCTTAGCCGTCGTCGACCAGGCATGCACGACGGTCGCGCGCTCGTACACTCGATTCTGCCCGACGGCCGGAGCTTCGGTGAAGCCGACGACGTCGTCGCCGGCAACGATCTTCCCGATCGGCTGCCAGCTCATGTCAGCCATCAGTACCGGCGTGTCCGGGGCCAGACAGTTGTCGCATCCGGGCGACGTTTGGTCGCATCCCGTTGTCGGGTTCCAGGTTGCCTCTGTCCACTCGATGGCGGAGCGGTCACCCATGCGCCTGCTCCTTTTAACGAACGTCTGTTCGTATAGTAGCACCCAAAACCAGGGGGAGGTGATCATTGAGCCCCACCCCCCGCAGCGCGGAGGCTCAGACCTCCGGAAGCGGGGATCCGAGTCCAGTTGAAGGCGGCGTCGCTTCCCCTGCCGTCGCGGGCCAGTGGGCCACAACTCACACCCTTGAGATTACATGGATGGTATTCAACCGCGCGCT
>JACCXF010000330.1 GCA_013697295.1 Actinomycetota bacterium
GAGGGACCTAGAAGACCCTTCTTTCCTCTCGACTCTAGGTCGGACCCCGGGGTTTACATTGTTCTCATGGCATCGGACCTGCGTCGGATCCCCCTTCTGGGGATAGCCGGAGCAGTGTTCGCGGTGGTGAGCGTCGTTTTCTTCGGTTTGGTGTTTGGTTTCGATCCCGGGTGCCGGGTCGGAACTGGTGGAGCGGCTTCGGGATGCAGAACCCGGCGACGCAACCCTCGTTCGATGGGGAGCCGTTACCGACATGCTCGGGTACTACCTATTTCCGGTCGCTCTGATCGTCGTTGTTCGAGAGCGCATCCCCTGGTCGAGCACGAGTAGTCGTGACCTTGCAACGGTGGCCGGCGTTCTCTACGGAACGATCGGGGCCATCGGAGCCGGGATACTGGCGGCCGCTGCGCCGCCGCTGATCGAAAGCGCCGCGCCCGGTTCTCGCGCCGTTCTGCAGACCCTGGCGGAGACCGTCGAAGGTCTATGGCAGTGGCTCGAGCCTGTTCCCTTCACCGTATGGGCGGGAGGGGTAGCACTCGCGTTGCGGGTCCACCAAGTCTTCTTCTCGGCTTTGTTCGGTCTCCTGGCTGTCGGTGGCGTGCTCGTTTGGGTGGGACGGATCTTCGCGCTCGAACCCGTCCTTATCGCAGGCTTGATCGCATGGTTGATACCGTTCCCCTTCATCCTTGCGACCGCGGATTGGTGGGACCGATCGAGAACGGAGCATTTGCACACTCGTTGATCTGAGCGGCCGGCCCTCATGAAGGTATCGTGCCGAACGAAAAGGGGACGAGCTCGCAAAGGAGACGCATCATGAACTGGATGCTCGAAGTAGTCACGATTCCGGTCTCGGACCAGGACCGCGCTCTGACCTTTTACGCCGAACAGTTGGGTTTCAACGTGGATATCGACCACCGGATCTCCGACGAGCTTCGCCTCATCCAGCTGACCCCTCCCGGGTCGGGTTGCTCGATCCACTTGAGGATTGGGAACGACGAGATGCCGTCTGGCTCCCTCGAGGGGTTGCAGCTGGTGGTCCCGGACATCCATGCTGCGCATGCGCATCTCGTCGAGCGGGGGGTCGAGGCCGGTGAGGTCCAGGTGTTCGACTCGGGTTCACTCCGCCCCAGCCGAGATGGGGACGTTCTCGATAACGTCGGGTTCCTCTACTTCAGCGATCCAGATGGCAACGCCTGGTCCGTGCAGCAGATATCCGCCCGCGGCTAGACGGTCGTTCTCCGACGCGATATGAGAGTCTTCGTAGCAGGGGCTACCGGCGTCGCTGGGCGACGAGCGGCAAGGGATCTGGTTGCAGCCGGTCATGACGTGTCCGGGGTAGCGCGCTCGCCCTCAAAGGCGGCATTGCTCCAGAGTCTCGGCGCGACACCCGTAGAGGTTGACCTCTTCGACGCCAACGAGGTTCAGCGAGCGGTCAGGGGCCACGACGCGGTCGTGAACCTGGCGACGAGCATCCCAACCTCCGCAGCCCGCATGGCGATGCGCAGCGCTTGGGGAGAAAACGACCGGATCCGCCGGCAAGTATCCCGAAATCTTGTCGAGGCGGCGATCGCAACACGCGTTGAATGCCTGATTCAGGAGTCGATAGCGTTCATGTACGAAGATCGCAAGGACGACTGGATCGACGAGGACGTGCCGATCGAGTCTGCTCCGCACGCCGACTCCGCTCTTGAGGCAGAAGGACAGGCGCGGCGTTTCACCGAAAGCGGTGGCCGCGGGATCGTCCTCCGCTTCGGCCAGTTCTATGCGGCCGATGCGCCGCATACCGTGACGATGGTCAAAGTGGCCCGGCGTGGCATCTCGCCGTTCGTGGGACCCCCCCGCGCCTATCTCCCTCTCCTCCATGCAGATGACATCGCAACCGCCGTGGTCGCGGCCTTACAAGCGCCCTCCGGGATCTACAACGTTAGCGACGACGAGCCTCTGCGACGCCATGAGCTCGCAAGGGTGCTCGCCGGGGCTCTCGGTAAGCGCAAGCTCCGTAATCTCCCATACGTCGGAATGAAGCTGAGCGGGATAACCAAGATGTACCTAAGGTCTCAGCGCGCGTCCAACCGCCGCTTCAAGGAGGTCACCGGATGGACTCCGCTGCAGCCGACCCCGAAGGTCGGACTCCCTGTTGTTGTGAGGGCGATCCAGGGGGCCGGCGAGGCGTGATGATTTGCCGAATCTTATCCTTCGACCACTCGCTCGGCGGGACCGAAAACGAAGAAGACCGGCATCCAGGGCTCTGGATCTCCATCCCACTCCATCGCTCGCACCTGGTCGACGGTGCGCCGACCGTGAAGCGCCCTGAACAACTCGAAGGTTGAAGTGCGAAGGCGCACTCCTCAAGTCCTGCTCGTGCGCCAAAGCGTCGGATACCGCCACTACGCCGAGGTTCGACTCGAAGAGATCACCTGGATCCTCGAGAGCTTGGTCCACTCGGTGTTGCACTCCTGCATAGAACGATTCTGTCGTTCCTCAAACTCCCTGTCCCCCCATCCCGGAGAGGAGTGTCGAGTTGCACAGCCCTGTAGCGATCAGGGAGAGACTCTCACGACCTCCGAAGCAGAGTCATCTGCGCGACTTCATCTATGGCGGGATAGACGGGGCCGTAACGACATTCGCCGTTGTCGCCGGTGTGGCCGGCGCAGGTTTGTCAGCCTCAGTAGTGATCATCCTCGGGGTGGCGAATCTGATAGCGGACGGCTTCAGCATGGCGGTGAGCAACTATGCGGCAACGCGCGCCGAGTTACAGAAACGAGCGTTGGCGCGAGCCGAAGAGGAGCAGGAGATACGGGACATCCCAGAAGGCGAGCGGGAGGAGATAAGGCAGATCTTCTCCCTCAAGGGGTTCTCCGGCGACCCAATTGGACCGAGTCGTCGAAGTCATCACCGCTAACCCAAGGGTCTGGGTCGATACCATGATGGTCGAAGAGCGCGGCTACAGCGTTACTCGAGAGGAGCCGCTTCGAGCCGCCAGTTCGACGCTTGTTGCTTTCGTCGTCATCGGCTTCATCCCCTTGTTTGCGGTCATCCTCGACTCAGCGTTTCCATCGCTCCTCGATCATCCGTTCCTATGGAGTTCCGTGATGACGGGGATCGCCTTCTTCGTGGTGGGCGCCTTGAAGAGCAGGTTCGTTGCGCAACGTTGGTGGCTATCGGGTTGGAGACCTTATTGATGGGTGGATCGGCTGCAGCGATCGCGTATGCGATCGGCGCCATCCTCGGCAACGTGGTCGGTTAAGGCCGCCTTGGTCTCTGCCTGCCAATGTTCACGCCGATCTTACGGCCGTGGTGGCCTCCTTCTTGCGTCGGGCGGCAGCCGGTTCGGGGATGAGGAATCGGAGGGCCAGGAGGGCGACGAAGACGAGGCTCGTAGCCGGAGACAGGAACGCGAGGCCCAGGGCGATGACATACATCAGAGCACCCGCGACATACCGGCGATTCATAGACCTCACAGCGTCGGGCGAGAGTTGATCGTCGAGCAGGTGGCGAGAGGCGTACGAGAAGCGGATTGTCTGAGGGAGACCCGAGCCCACCGATCATTTGTCAACACAAGTTGACGAGTGCGCCTACCCTCTCTTTATGCGGTCCGTTTCGTAAGCCCACATCGCGATCTCGACGCGATTGCGGGCGCCGAGCTTGGCCATGAGGCTGGCGAGGTGGGTCTTGGCGGTGCTGAGGCTCATGTGGAGTTCGTGGGCGATCTCGGCATTGGTTAGACCGCGGGCAACCGTGACCAGGACCTCTTCTTCGCGATCGGTCAGCGGTTGGATGGGCTGAACTGGGGGCGCTCCGGTGCGTTTCTCGGAGAATGTGGCCAGAAGTCTGGCGGTCACGTTCGGGGCGATCAGCGCGTCACCGCTGGCGGCGGCGTGGATCGCCTGCACCAGGAGTTCGGGTCCGGCGTCTTTGAGCAGGAAACCCCGGGCGCCCGCCTTGAGGGCGCCGTGCACGTACTCGTCGAGGTCGAAGGTGGTGATGATCACGATGGCAAGTGGATCATCGACATCGGGTCCCGCGAGCTGCTGGGTGGCTTCGATGCCGTCCATGTTGGGCATGCGGATGTCGAAGAGGCACACGTCGGGACGCAGTTTCCGTGCGAGGTCCACGGCCTCACGACCGTCGGCAGCCTCGCCGACCACCTCGATGTCGGGCTGGGCGTCGAGGATCATCTTGAGCCCGGTGCGAATGAGGGGCTGATCATCAGCAACGATCACGCGTATGGTCACCTGGGGGTGCCATTCCTGGGCAGCACGGCAGTGATGATCCATCCGCGATCTGGGCTCGGTCCGGCCTCGAGGGTGCCGCCGAGGAGCTTGGCCCGCTCGGCCATACCCACGAGTCCGTAGCCCGACGACGAGCTGGCGCCCGGCGGGCTGGGATCGCCGTCGTCGTGGACGGTCAGGCGCACACAGTCTTCCTCGCCGGCGACTCTGACATTGATGCGGGTTGCGTGACGGGCGTGTCGTACCGAGTTCGTGATCGATTCCTGGGCGAGACGGTAGATAGCGGCCTCGACCGATGGCCCGAGATCTTTGAGGTCACCCGAAAGCTTCACATCCACGCGCGGCCAGTCGCCGGGGCTGTCGGCGAGTTGCTCGATGTCGGCGACGCCTCGTTGCGGGGCGAGGTCGGGCTCCTCACCGCGGCGAAGGGCGCCAACGATCGTGCGCATCTGGGTGAGCGTGCGCGTCGCCTCTTCTTCGATGACGTCGAGGGCTTCGACCGGGGCGTCGGGCTGCGTTGAAGCAAGAACGCGCCCGGCCTGAGCCTGGATGGCGATCGCCGAGACATGGTGAGCGATGGTGTCATGCAGCTCGCGCGCTAATTGCTCGCGCTCGAGAAGCTTGACCTGATCCACCTCCCGGAGCCGTGAGTTGGCCCGGTAGCGAATGGATGCGCCGAGCGCGGCAGGGAGCAAGAGGAACGGGATCGCGATCAGCGCCTCGGCACCTGTCGAGTTAACGGAGGCTGTGAACAGATGACTGACGATAATGATCGCCAGCCCGATCGCCGCCTCACGGCCGGCCCCCCAACGGAATAGCGAATAGGGGAGCAGGAGTGCGTACGCGCTGATGTACAGGATCCCCGATTCGTCGGCACCGAAGAGTGGCGCGGCCTCGGCTACGGTTTGGGCACTCCACACCACAGCGAGCATGACGAGAGGGTTCGTGCGCCGCCACAAGAGCGTGAACACGGGTGCCACACCGACGACGAGCGCGACGGGTCGCCACACCAGCTCGTCGCGGAAGATCCCTTCGAGGAGCCCCACCGGCACCAGTACGGCCACGAGCAGCCAGTCCCGCCACACCCGCTTAGGCGGATGCGGAACTCGGGGTTCGGCCCAGAACGATCGGACGGCGTTTCTCACGTCTTCATCGTAGAGAAGCAAAGAGGGCGGCGTATCGACCGAAAGTACGAGCGCCGGCTCGGCCAAGAAGCCACTTCACATCCGACCTGTCGGCCGATGTGCCGGCTACTGACTCTCATCACAATGAGGTTTCAGTACGGCTCCCCAGACCGTGGGGAAGCGGTAGGCGCAGATGCGCTCTACCCCAAACGACCAAAGGAGAGAAGAAGATGGATTCACCACGAGGCCCGGCAGAAGAAGGCCGTGGCACCGATGTCTACGCAGCCCGTCTCGACGTCGACTACCCGGAGAAGCTTGACCGGGTCACCACTTTCTTCCGCGTGATCTGGGTCATCCCGGTCGCCATCATCCTTACGCTGCTTGCCGCGGCTGGGAACGAGATCGTGGTCAGCGAGACCGGCAAAGAGATCTGGAGCACCGGCTGGGGGATCCTCGGCGGGCTCTCCATCGCGACGGCGCTGATGATCGTGTTCCGGGAGCGGTACCCACGTTGGTGGTTCGACTTTGCCCGAGAACTGGTGCGTTTCGAGACGCGGGTCTATGCATACATCGCATTGGTCACCGATCAGTATCCTTCGACCGTTGAAGAGCAGTCGGTGCATCTCGACATCGACTACCCCGACGTCCGGCAAGACCTCAATCGCTGGATGCCATTGGTGAAATGGCTGCTGGCCATCCCGCACTACATCGTGGTCGCGGTGCTGGGAGCCATCGCGATCCTCGCCGTGGTTATCGCTTGGTTCGCGATCCTTTTCACGGGGCGTTATCCGCGGGTGCTTTTCGATTACGTCGTTGGGGTGGGCCGATGGGGGCTTCGAGTTCAGGCCTACGCGTTCTTGCTGGTCACTGACCGATATCCGCCATTCAGCCTGAGATGACGCCCAAGGAAAGGTCGTCATCACCGTTGTTGACTGACCGCCGTGAAGCACGACGTCGGCACCATCGAGC
>JACCXF010000336.1 GCA_013697295.1 Actinomycetota bacterium
TTTGACGTAGAAGCCCTTGTAGCAAGCGACCATCCCCGCAACGAAACCGAACAACGCCGCTTTTATGAGGGCCATCCACAGATCCCATAGCTGAGACAGCTCGTTGAACGAAGCGAAGTAGCTGGAGGTGGTGCCGTGCTGGACGACCACCGCGAAGAACCACCCTCCCGCGATGCCGGCGACGCTCACGATCGCGTCCAGCAGGATCGCGACCAGCGATGCCGCGACGAGTCGCGGCATGACGAGCCGGTGCATGGCGTCGATCCCAAGGACGGCCATCGCGTCGATCTCGTCGCGGATGCGTCGCGACCCGAGGTCGGCGCACATCGCAGATCCACCTGCTCCGGCGATGAGCAAGGCCGTGGCGACCGGGGCTTCCTCGCGCACCACAGCAAGGACCATGGCCGCGCCCATGTGCGCCTGAGCGCCCAGGTCGCGCAGGAACGACCCGACGTGCAACGAGATGATCATTCCGAAGGGGATCGATACCAGGATGACCGGGATCGTCGTGACCTTCATCAAGAACCAGACCTGGTCGATGAACTCGCCCTTGGGCCAGGGGCGGCGGAAGAGGACGTGCAGGGATTCCAGGCCGACGGAGAACATCCGCCCGGTCTCCTCGACCACACCGAGCGTCTTCTTCCTTAACTCAACGCGAGCAGCTATCTTGCATCCCCACCCTCGTGGTCGGAGGCCCCCATCGCGCATCGCCTCCGCGACCCTCGTCCCATCATTCCCGTCCGGAGCCGACTTTTCCCATTGGATGCGGAGGCGAAACAGCGTGGCTAGCTTGCTTCGCTCTTTTCGTTCCCCCGGCCTAACCGGCTAAACCGAACCATCCGCAGCTACCAGAATGTAGCAGGGGTCGAGCGGAACATCACCTAAAGCTGCGGCTATGTACCTTTTGACAGGGCGGTCCGCCGGCCAGGGCGGCTCGTCATGGAACGGTCAGGAGGGCTCGAAATGGATCACGATCGATCCAATCTCACCGTGCTCGGCCCTCACCGCATTCTCGATCCGGACGGATGCGTCGTGCATCCGGTCGAGCGGGAGCGTCGCCCGTCCCCGGACGTGCGCGACTGCGGAAAGCCCGGCTCCGGTGGAGGTGATCAAGACCTCGTGGCAGTCGAGGACGTCCGGCTCCCGCAGGGCTACGGCCCGGATGGAGGCGACGAGATCGTCCCGGCTCCCGGTCACGTCCCGGCCGAACGAGGTCGGTTCGAGGGGCTCGATGTGGGTGTCCACCCGGACGTCGGAGCCCAGCTCTCGAGCGACGGCTGCCTCAACCCACTCAGACATCTCGTGCGCCTCTTCGAGAGGGATGCCGGGCCGCACCTTGGCGTGAAGGGTGACGAGCAGCTTCCGTTGGCCCCCTTCGCTGAACGCGTGGACGGAAACGTTGTGAACCTCGTGCACCCCCTCCGTCCTGCTGGCAGCCGCCTGCACCCGTTCGACGAAACCCGTCGTCTCGGAGACCGGTTCGACGTGCACGACGACATCGGCGCCCGGGGCCACTAGCTCGATCTCGCGCTCGACGGCTTCGGCGATGTCGTGTGCACGCTCGAGGGAGGAGGTTCTCCCCGCCGCCACGGTGACGTCCGCGAAGAGACGGTTGCCCGCGGCGCGCACCCGAACCCGGCGCGCCTCCGTGACCCCGGGAGCGGCGGCCGCCGCGGCTTCGATCGCGCTGGCGGGATCAGTGGGGGCGCGGTCCATGAGGACGTCCACCGACCGACGGCCCAGGCGGATCGCGGCCACTCCCACCGCCAGGACGACCAGGAGGCTGCCAACCGGGTCGGCCCACTCGACCCCGACACGGGTCAGGGCGAGGCTCACGAGCACCACGGCGACCGTGCCGACATCCGTCGCGAGATTCAGTGCGCCGGCCTGCAAGGCCACGGAGTTCTCCTCCCTAGCCGTGCGAACCAGGAGTCGAACGCGAACGACGTCCACGACCGCGGAGGCGCCGAAGAGGGTGAGCGCGTACCAGGGCACCTCGACGGAGGTGCGCTCCCCTCCCAGCTCGGCGAGGGCCTGCCAGGCAACGAACAGAACGATGAGCCCGAGCAGGACCGTTTGCACGAACGCCGCGAGGTTCTCGGCCTTCCCGTGCCCGTAATGGTGACTTTCGTCCGCGGGTTTGGCGGCGATCCGCACGCCCATCCAGACGAGCCCGAGCGCGACGATGTCCAGCGCGGAATCGAGGGCCTGGGACAGCACGGCGAGGCTTGAGGTCAGGCCCCAGACCAGCAACTTCGTCCCGGTGAGGACGACCGTGACGACGAGTGCCGCAAGGGCCACCCGCTCCGCCCGGCCACTGCCCTGCGCTCTCATAGGGGGCAGCGTAGCGACCCCTGTTCTTATGCCCGCGCGCGGCGGGCTGCTGACCCCAGACCCCCCTCGGTGTGGGCCTGGAATATAGGATCTGATTTAGCTGAGTTGAATTATTCTTTAGTCGAAGCTAAATTAGGGTTCATGCCCGTAGATACCAGCAGCGCCGTCCAGGACTACCTCAAAGGACTCCTCCTCGAGGACGAGCTCGAGGCGGGTTCGTCTCGGGCGCAGGTCTCCACGACCGCGCTGGCGCAGCGGATGGGGGTTTCGGCGGCTTCCGCCACTAACATGTTGAAGAGACTCGATGCCCTCGGGCTCGTCGCGTATGTCCCGTATCAAGGAGCCGCGCTGACCGACGCAGGCCGGAAGGTGGCCCTCGAAGTCATCCGCCACCACCGGCTCCTCGAGACCTATCTGGCCAAAGCATTGGGCGTGCCCTGGGACCAGGTTCACAAGGAGGCGGAGGTGCTCGAGCACGTCCTGTCCGAGGAGCTCGAGGAACGGATAGCAGCCCACCTGGGTCACCCGACCGCGGACCCGCATGGCCACCCGATCCCGGCGGCCGACCTGACCATGCCTCCGCGCGCACATACGCGTCTCTGGGCCAGTCCGGACGGAGCGAGCGTGACGATCGAGCGGGTGCCGGACGTCGAGGCCGAGGCGCTCCGGTACATGGCGGGCCTCGGGCTTCGCCCCGGAGTGACGGTGGAGGTCGTCGAACGCGGCCCGGTGGGAGGCCCATTGTTCGTGCGGATCGGGCGCGTGGCCGAGGTGCGGGCTCTCTCCAAGGAGCTTGCGGAGGACATATGGGTGAGGTAAACCGGCGGAGGTTCTTCAAGCGTGTGGGCGCCGCCGGTGCCCTCGGCGGCGCTGCCTTGCTCGGGAAGGCCGAGCCCCTTCTGGCCCAGACCGGCCACCACGCGAACGGCATGCAGCGCGCCTCACACGGCGGTATGGGGGCCGTAGGCGAGGTGGACCACGAGGCCAACGGGTTCGATCCCCTCGAGATCCTCACCGACTTCGACGGCGGCGAGGTCTCGAAGGATCTATCGGGCAGAACCGTCCGCGAGTACGAGTTCGTAACGGTCGACAAGGAGATCGAGGTGGCGCCGGGGATCTTCTTCCCCGCGTGGACCTACAACGGACGCGTGCCGGGACCGACGATCCGAGCCACAGAGGGCGACCGCGTGCGGATCAAGCTGGTGAATGCAAGCGGGCACCCTCATACGATCCATTTCCACGGGATCCATCCCGCCGCGATGGACGGGGTGCCGGGCGCTGGGGAAGTGGACCCGGGGGAAAGTTTTACCTACGACTTCATCGCAGAGCCCTTCGGAACGCACCTCTATCACTGCCACTCGTTTCCGCTCGCCCAGCACATCCATCGTGGGCTCTACGGCGCGTTCATCGTGGACCCCAAGGGGGGACGTCCGGACGCCAACGAGATGGTCATGGTGATGAATGCGTTCGATACCAACTTCGACGGTGAGAACGAGATCTACGCGGTCAACACGATCGCCTTCGCCTACATGAACAACCCGATCGAGATACAGGCGGGCGAGCTGCAACGAGCACACATCATCAACATCACCGAGTTCGACCCCATCAATTCGATCCATCTGCATGCGAATTTCTTCGACCTGTACCGTACGGGCACGTCGCTGCGTCCGGATGAGTTCACCGACATCATCTCGATGGGGCAAGCGGAAAGACACATGATCGAGTTCACCTATGCCAAACGCGGCCACTTCATGTTCCACGCGCATCAGACGGAGTTCGTGGACCTCGGCTGGATGAGCGCATTCCAGGTGGTGTGATGGCGACCGCAACCGCGCGTTCCCAACGCCTCCCCACATGGCTCGCAGCGACGGCTCCGCTGGCGCTGATCCTTCTTCTCGGCGGCTTGTTCCTGGCCTTCAACCCGATCGGGGGATTGCGCGAGGTGCCTCCGGTAGAAGCCATCGCGTTCGAGCGAACCGTCCTCGAAGAGGACTCGATCGCGCTGCATCTGCGGAACGACGGTCCCGATCCGGTGACCGTGGCTCAGGTCCTCGTCAACGACACGTACTGGAACTTCTCGTTGCCGGATCGGACGCTCGGTCGCCTCGAATCCGGAACCTTGCGCGTGGACTACCCGTGGGACGAGGGCCTCCCCTTGAACATCACGCTGGTGACCTCGACCGGCCTGACCATCGAACATGACATCGAGGCCGCCGCGCTGACCCCGGCCGCGGATGCCTCGACCCTGGGCGTCTACGCGTTGCTCGGTCTCTATATAGGAGTCGTGCCGGTCGCGATCGGCCTGCTGTGGTTCCCGGCTCTGCGACGAGTGGGCAAGCGGTGGCTTGACTTCTTCCTCGCTTTCACGGTCGGCCTACTCGTGTTCCTCCTGGTGGACGCGGTAGGTGAAGGCCTCGAGTTGTCCGCAAGCGCTCCCGCCGCGCTGAACGGCCTGGGACTGTTCGCAATCGGAGCGTTCGGAGCCGTCGCGGCGTTGCTCGCCCTCGAGTCGTTCTTGCGGAGCCGTCGAGAAGCAGCGCATGGCGGGAGCGTCACCGGGCTGGCTCTCGCGTACCTGATCTCGACCGGGATCGGACTTCACAACCTGGGCGAGGGCCTAGCGGTGGGCGCGGCCCTTGCGTCGGGCGAGATCGCGCTGGGGACGTTCCTCGTCCTGGGGTTCGCTCTGCACAACACGACCGAAGGGCTCGCCATCGTGTCTCCTCTCGGGTCGGCGCGGAACCGACCCTCCCTGTGGCATTTCGTCGCGTTCGGAGCCATCGCAGGGATCCCCACCGTTCTGGGGGCCTGGGCGGGTGGTTTTGCTTTCAACCCCGCGTGGGGGACGCTCGCTTTCGGAGTCGCCGCCGGAGCGGTCGCGCAGGTGTGCTGGCAGATTGGACGCTCCATGGACCGCGGCAAGGGTCTCGTGGCGGGCTGGGGTGCAGCGGGATTCGTCGTTGGGCTGCTGTTCATGTATGCGACCGGGCTTCTCACCGCCTAGTCTCCAAACATGCCGCGGCCGATCGTCTTACCCGCCCTGCTCGCGTTCGCGCTGGCGGCGTGCGGTGGATCTTCGTCGGGATCCGGCAACACCGTGGAGATGACTTCCGCGCAACGATTTGACCC
>JACCXF010000341.1 GCA_013697295.1 Actinomycetota bacterium
GTCTCGATCAGGGCTTCGTGCTCCGGGCCAAGCTTTGCGCGCAATCGTCGCACGTGAACGTCGACCGTCCGGGTGCCCCCGTAATAGTCATATCCCCAAACCTCGCGCAGCAAAAGATCGCGATCGCAGACTCGCCCCGGCCGTTGCGCGAGGAACTTCAGCAACTCGAACTCCTTGTACGTGAGGTCCAACGGCTTCCCATGTACGTAGACCTGATAGTTGTCCGGATTCACCGTCAGGTCGCCGACCTTGAGAACGGTCGCCTCATCACCCTGTCCGGCGCGTCTGGCGGCGAGCGCGAAGCGCGCGGAGATCTCGTCGGCCGAAGCCGTGGTCAACAAGAAGTCGTCCGCGCCGGTCTCAAAACGGAAGCGGGAAAGCGTTGAGGCGTCGACGACGACTATGAGGGGAGGAAGCCCGATCTCCCAGGCGAGAGCCATCTTGCGCGTCGCGACCTCGGCCGCGTCGAAGTCACCCGTTGCGTCGATCAGCAAGAGATCGGGATGGAGGGCGATCAGGTCCTGGGGAACGGTCGACTTCAACGGGGCCTGCCGAAGGGCGAACGGCGTCATCGGAAGCTCCGGGAGGAGCTCCCTCACGTCTTCGTATCCGTCCGAGAGAAGCAGGAGCGTGAGTGCCATACGCCAATGTTCGCCTATTCGCCCGGCTGCTCGCCCGCCGACGGTGGAGGGGCCGTCGTGTGGCCCTTGTCCTTCCAGCGATTCGTGATCGGGAGGCGGCGGTCGCGGCCGAAGGCCTTCGTGGTCACCTTTGGCCCGGGCGGGGCCTGGCGCCGCTTGTACTCAGCCTTGTCCACGAGGGCCACGACCTGTCGCACCGTGCCCTCTTCGTACCCGCCGGACACGATCTGCGAGATGGCTTCGTCGCGCTCGATGTAGGCCTCGAGGATGGGATCCAGCACCTCGTACGGCGGTAGCGAGTCGGAGTCCTTCTGGTCCGGCCTCAGCTCCGCGGAGGGAGGCTTGGTCAGGACGTTCTCTGGGATGACCCCCGAGACCGTGTTGCGGTAGCGCGACAGCGCGTAGACCTCGGTCTTGAAGAGGTCCTTCAACAGGGCGAAGCCTCCCGCCATGTCGCCGTAGAGCGTGGCGTAGCCGCACGCCATCTCGGACTTGTTGCCGGTGGCGACGACGAGGTGTCCGAACCGGTTCGAGATGAACATCAACAGGTTTCCGCGTATGCGCGCCTGCAGGTTCTCCTCTGCGAGTCCGGGATCGAACTGCCCGAGGGACTCGACGAGCGATTCGAGATAAGCATGGAAGGTGCGCGCGATCGGGATCTGCACCATCTCGATTCCGAGGTTCTCGACCAGCGACTTCGCATCGTCTATGGAGTGCGATGTCGAGTACTCGGACGGCATCGCTACGCCGAGTACCGCTTCCGGGCCCAAGGCATCCACCGCGATCGTCGCCGTCAGGGTCGAGTCGATTCCGCCCGACAGCCCGACCACGACCTTGTCGAACGAGTTCTTGCGTGCGTAGTCCCCGAGGGACAGTTTGAGCGCGGAGTAGATCTCCTCCTCCGCCTCCAACGGTTTCGTGAGCGGCACGGTCGAGGTGGGAGCGGACGCCTCTGTCAGCTCCGCTCGGATCCGTTCGATAGCCTCGCTGGACACCTCGCGCGCTTTACCGAGAGGGACATCCACCACCTCGAGTTGCTCCTGGAACTGCGCCAGCCGCGCGACGGGGATGCCTTCCGGGTCGATCACAAGTGATCCCCCGTCGAAGACCAGTTCATCCTGGCCCCCGACGCAGTTGACGTAGACGATCGTGGAGGCCGCACGACGAGAGCGCTCGCAGAGCATCGCCTCCCGCTCGGCGAGCCTGCTCTTGTGATACGGGGACGCGTTGATGTTCACGACGACCTGGGCGCCGGCGTCCGCTTGAGAGATCGCGGGGCCCGAGGGGTCCCAGATGTCTTCGCAAACGCAGACTCCGATGACGCCCTGCGGCGCCTCGATCAGAACGTGTGACTCGCCCGGCTCGAAGTATCGGTGCTCATCGAAGACCCCGTAGTTCGGCAGCAGTTGCTTCCGGTAGACGCCGACGACCTCACCCCGATGACAGATGGCGGCGGCGTTGTAGAGGTGGCCCTCGCTCGACTCCACGAATCCCACGATCGCCAGCAGCTCACCCGTTTCGGCTGCGATCCGTTGAACCGCGTCGTGGTTCGCCACCAGGAAGCCGCGCTTGAGAACGAGATCTTCGGGCGGATAACCACACACGGCCAGCTCCGGGGCGACCATCACTTGGGCCCCAGCCTTGGCAGCCCAACCCATCGCGTGCTCGATCCGCTCGACGTTGCCGTCGATGTCCCCCACGGTCGGATTGATCTGCGCAAGCGCGAATCGGATCATGTTGCAAGCCTAGCTGGGCTCTATCGACACTTACTCACTCGTTGTAACGTCGCCGAAACGCACCCGGCGTAGGCTTTCTGGATGGAGAAACAGCAGGATTACGTCCTGCGAACGATCGAGGAGCGGGGCATCCGCCTGGTGTGGCTGTGGTTCACCGACGTGCTCGGTTTCCTGAAATCGTTCGCCGTGACCTCAGAGGAGCTCGAGCAGGCGTTTGACGAGGGCATCGGTTTCGACGGGTCGGCGATCGAGGGCTTTGCTCGGGTGCAGGAGTCAGACATGCTGGCCCGCCCGGACGCCAGCACGTTCCAGATCATGCCCGTCTACGACGGGTCGGCCGAGACCGGAACGGCTCGCATGTTCTGCGATATCCACAGTCCCGACGGCCGCCCGTTCTGGGGAGACCCTCGTTTCGTCCTTCGGCGCAATCTCGAGCGGGCCTCGGAGCGCGGCTTCACCTTCTACGTGCACCCCGAGATGGAGTTCTTCCTCTTCAAGTCAGTCGATGATCCCTCGCCGATCGACGCCGGCGGCTACTTCGACCTGACTCCGTTGGACGTGACTCAAGAGTTGCGGCGCGACACGATCAGCGTCCTCGAGAAGATGGGGATCCCCGTCGAGTTCTCGCACCATGAGGTTGCACCGTCGCAGCACGAGATCGATCTACGCCACGCGGACGCTTTGACGATGGCGGACTCGGTGATGACCTACCGGCTCGTGGTCAAGGAGATGGCGGCCAAGCGCAACATGTACGCGACCTTCATGCCGAAGCCATCCACGGATCTCCCCGGTTCGGGTATGCACACTCACCTCTCGTTGTTCGAGGGCGATCAGAACGCGTTCCACGATTCCTCAGACGAGTACCACCTCTCGAAAGTGGCGAAGGCCTTCATCGCCGGAATACTCGTTCATGCGCGCGAGATGACCGCTGTTACGAACCAGTGGGTCAACTCGTATAAGCGACTGGTGAGCGGAGGCGGATACCCCGTGCAAGAGGCCCCCACCTACGTTTGCTGGGGCCGCCACAATCGATCGGCACTCATCCGCGTACCGATGTACAAG
>JACCXF010000322.1 GCA_013697295.1 Actinomycetota bacterium
GCCGCCAGCTCTGCATTCCTCGACGAGTTGGGCGTGACTGGCTAGATGCTGCCCCCCCGATTGGTACGTCGCGTGGTCTTCGCGCCACTCATGCTGTTCGCGACGTTCTTCCTAATTACGACACTGCCGCTGTGGGCCATCATCGCGGCTGCCGCGGTCCCTCTGCTGCCCGGCCGCTTCCGCGCCCTTCGGCTGCTGTGGATGCTGCTCATCTACATGGTCTATGAGTCCGTCGGGATACTCCGCTTGTTCGGACTCTGGGTCAGCGGTGGATTCGGCGCACGGATGCGAACGCCTGCCATGCAGGAAGAGCACTACGAGCTCATGAGGTGGTTTCTGTCGGGCCTCTATGACTCAGCTGTGCGTGTGTTGAAGCTCGAGGTGGAGCTCGAGGAAAGACAGGGCCGTAACGAGCTGCTGCAGACGATGCGGAGACCTCTCTTGGTCTTCGGCCGTCATGCGGGCCCGGGAGATTCGTTCCTGTTGATCCACGAGGTATTGGTCAGGCTTGGACGACGTACTCGGATCGTTCTGAAGGATCTGCTTCAATTCGACCCCTGCCTCGACATCGTGCTGAACAGATTGCCGAACCGGTTCATCACGTCGGATCCGCAAGCCGGGGACCGGATGATCGCAGCCATCGGCGATCTCGCCGAGGACATGGGCGATCTCGATGCCCTCGTCATCTTTCCCGAGGGCGCCAACTTCACCGAGAGCCGCCGCAAGCGGGCGATCTCGAAGCTGCGATCGAAGGGCTTCAGGAAGCATGCCCAGCAAGCAACGAAAATGAGGAACGTCCTCGCGCCGCGTCCGGGAGGAGCTCTCGCCGCCATCGAGGCGACCCCGGAGGTCGACATCATGTTCGTGGCTCACACGGGGCTCGAAGACATGGCCACGGTTGCCGACGTGTGGCGCGGGTTGCCGATGGATCAGGCCGTCAAGATCGGGTGGTGGATCGTCCCCGAGGAAAACCTTCCTGGGGGTGACCAGGAACGCATCGACTGGCTGTTTCAGGAGTGGGGTGAAGTCGACGCATGGATCGAAACAAACCGCTCACCTGCCTGATATCGGCCTTGGCCGTTGTGCTTCACTTTCGCTCGTCCAAGGGCTGCGGGGTGGCGGGGAGCGCATACTTCACGGCCTGATCTGTCGTCATTTCAGCCCCCTCGCGGCGGGCGCTCTCGAAGGCCTCCTCCCCAAGCCCAGCTCGCGCCGGCCCTAGCCAGCGGTCCAGCCTCTCCAGATCGATCCGCGCCAGGGGTATGCCGGCCGATCGCCGCAGAGAACCGGCGCCTCCTGCGATCCGTGCCGCTCGCACGAATCTCTCCTGAGCCGCAGCTATGCCGGCGAATGTCTCCAGGGCCTCAGCCATGCAGTCTGCCTCTCCCATGTCTACGAAGCGCCGCAGCGCATCCCCGGCCGCGGTCGTTGCATCATCGAGGTCGCCTCGCTCAAGCTGGATCACCCCCCTATTCGCGATGCTCACGGCCACGCCCCACTCATCGCCGCGCGCCCGGTCCAGGCGCAAGGTGTTCTCGAGCAGGTCCCACGCGCGGTCGAAGTCGCCCCGGTCGATCGCAACAAGCGCGAGGTTGCTCAAACTGGAGGCTGTTCCTGGCTCATCACCGATGTCACGTCTGAGCGCGACGCTTTCCTCGAACAACTTCTCGGCGGCATCCAGGTCGTGAAGCGATCGCGTGAGGACGCCGAGGCTGTTGAGACTGGAGGCCTCGCCGCCCCGGTCCCCTATTTTTCGGAAGAGCTCGAGCGCTTCCCCGAAGAGGCTCCTGGCCCGTTCCAGATGCCTCTGCTGTTCCATCATGATCCCGAGCAATCGCAGCGCTCGGGCTCGATCCCTTGCCGGCGCTCTCTCTCCTCCGACCGCCAGAGCTCGCTCGAGCCACCGGCCCCCCTCGACCGCATATCCGTGCGTGTACCAGTAGTGGCCCAGAGCTACGGTCAACCGCAGGGCTCGAGTGCCTGCTACGGGATGCGCTTCTCGTTCCAGCCACCACTCGAGGGCGGTTCGCATGTTGTCGTGTTCGCCATCCAGCCGGTCCAGCTCGGTGGGGCGGGAGTTGGCTTCACCGGCGATGCTCTCGGCCAGCTCCAGGTAGTAGCGTGCATGTCGTTCGGAGAGAGCCGCGCGCCCAGGATCCTTGCTCAACATCTCCGACGCGTAGTCACGGATCGTCTGGAGCATCGAAAAGCGAACCTCGCCGTCCGCGTCTTCCCTCTGTCGTAAGAGGCTGTGACCGACAAGAGTCGTGAGCGCGTCGAGGGGATCCTGGCCCTCCCCGGCGACGGCCTCCGCGGCCTCGAACGTTGCGCCTCCATTGAAGACTGCGAGATCGCGGAAGAAGGCACGTTCCCCCTCGGTCAACAGGTGGTAACTCCAGTCGATCGTGCTGCGCAGGGTGCGGTGGCGGTCGGGCTTGTCACCCGCGCCTCCCGTGAGGAGTGCGAGACGATCGTTCAGGCGGTGGACGAGAGCCGCGGGCGAGAAGAGCTTGATTCTAGCTGCCGCCAGTTCGAGAGCTAGGGGCAAACCGTCTAGGAGGATGCAGGCGTCGGCGACCGCTCCGGCGTTCTCGTCCGT
>JACCXF010000354.1 GCA_013697295.1 Actinomycetota bacterium
GATGAGGAGGATGTCTCCGCCGCTCTTCCCGACGAGGACGAGGAAGAGGGCCAGGCCAGCCTCGAGGAGATGCTCGCCCAGAGGGCCGCAGCACGGCGGGGGACCGACGACGCGGACGACGACGGCGACATCATGTCCCTCTCCAGCGAGAAGGACGACGAGCCGGCCCCGATCGTAGACCTGCCCGCTCGCGCCACTCCGATCAAGGCGGGCGAAGAGTTCGTGTGCAAGAGCTGTTTCCTGGTGAAGCCGCGCGTTCAACTCGCCGACGAAGCCCGCGGCTTCTGTCGCGATTGCGTCTGACCGACTCGCGCCACCCCTCGGCCATCCACCACAGCTCTGGGCGCTATGCGCCGGCGCCTCCGCTAGCCGGTCAGCTGGCCGTCGCCCTGGCGAGTGGAGGGGTCCTGACGCTCGCGTTCCCCGAACCGGACGTCTTCCCGCTCGCGTGGCTGGCGCTCGCGCCGGTGCTTCTCGTGACGCGTGCGTGCACGGTTCGGCGAGGACTCGTGGTGTGGTTCGTCTTCGGGCTGGCCTTCATGGGCACCCTTCTGTACTGGATCAGCATCGTCGGGTGGGCGGCGTGGGCCGCGTTGGTACTCATGGAGTCCATCTACTTCGGAGCGTTCGGCGCTGGCTGGGCGATCGCCTCGCGCCATCGGATCGTCGTGGTGCGGGTGATCGCCGCTGCTGCGTTGTGGGTCGCGCTCGAGTACCTGCGCTCGATCGTTCCGGTCGTCGGCTTCACGTGGGGTGAGCTCGCGCAGAGCCAGCACAACGCCCCGTTCCTGTTGCGCGTAGCGGCCTACGGTGGTGGGTGGGCCGTCGCGTTCCTTCTCGTCGCGGTGAACGCGCTCGTCGCCGAGGCGTGGCGGTCGATCGGAGACGGGCGGTGGGGGAGAGGAGTGGCGGAGGTCCTCGCGTCATCCATCCTTCTGGCGGCTCCGCTCCTCATCCCGGCGAACGAGGCTGGCGGCAACACCATGCGCGTGGCCATCGTGCAGGGAAACGTGCCGCGCAACTTCGTCGGGGATGTCCGGGAGAAAGAACTCCGGATCATCGCCAGCCACAAGCGGTTGACCGAAGAGCTCATACGGGAGGAGCCGGATCTCGTCGTGTGGCCCGAGAGCTCGGTAGGTCTCGACCCACTGGAGAACGAAGCGGCGAGCAGCGAGTTGCGGGAGGCTGCCCAAGCGGTCGACGCGCCGATGCTCGTCGGCGGGAACATGGATGTGGGAACCGATCGCTACCAGGTCAAGGTCTTCGAGGTCTCACCCCGGGGCGAGATCGTCGATAGCTACCAGAAGAGGCACCTCGTGGCGTTCGGCGAGTTCGTTCCCGCTCGCGACCTCTTCAGCTGGATACCGATGCTGGATCAGGTGCCGCGCGATGCGATCCCCGGCCGAGACCCGAAGGTGTTCGACCTCCCTCAAGGACCGGTGGCGACGGTCATCTCCTTCGAGGGTGACTTCGGCTCTCTCGTACGAGAGTCCGTCGCCGAAGGGGGGCGGCTACTCATCGTTGCGACCAACACGTCGACGTGGGGTGAATCGTGGGCCTCCGCTCAACACGTGGCGTTCAGTCAGGTGAGGGCGGCCGAGAACGGCGTCTGGGTGGTCCACGGTGCGCTGAGCGGTATCTCGGGCTTCATCGACCCGGAGGGTCGCGTCCTCGACTCGACCACTTTGTGGACCGCCACGTCCGTCGTGAGGGAGGTGCGTTTCTCGCAAGCCGCGACCTTCTATGCCCGGACCGGTGACTGGGTGCCGTGGGGGAGCACGGTGCTCGGGCTACTCCTCGTCGCGTGGGCGCTCGTCGCTCGACCCACCCCGGTGCGCCGATGAGCGGAGGCGGACGGGCCCTGGTGATCGTGCCCACCTACAACGAGCGAGGCAACCTGCGGGAGGTGGTGGAGCGAACGCTCGGAGCGGGCGCGGACATCGACCTCCTGATCGTGGACGACGCCTCACCCGACGGTACCGGAGCGCTCGCCAAGGAGATGGGGGAGACCGAGCCCCGCGCGAACGTCCTGGAACGCGAAGGCAAGCGCGGCCTCGGCACGGCGTACGTTCTCGGCTTCGGATGGGCTCTTCAGCGCGGATACCCGGCAATCGTGGAGATGGACGCCGATCTGTCCCACGACCCGGCCGATCTACCGCGCCTGTTGAGCGCGCTGGAGGACGCCGATCTCGCGATCGGGTCCCGCTACATCGATGGTGGTCACGTGCGGAACTGGGGAGCCATCCGCCGGGCCTTGTCCTCAGCCGCCAACCTCTACGCGCGCGTCTGGCTCGGCTATCGAGTGCGCGACTCGACGAGTGGATTCCGCGCCTACCGACGGGACACCCTGTTAGGTCAGGAACTCTCGAGCATCCGCTCCGAGGGCTATACGTTCCAGATCGAGATGACGCGTCGCGTTGCGCGTGCCGGCGGTCGCATCGTCGAGGTCCCCATCACGTTCGTCGAACGCGCCAGCGGCCGCTCGAAGCTAAATCGCGGCGTCGTTCTGGAGGCGATGGTGTTCGTCACGGCTTGGGGGCTGAAGGACCGTCTGCGGCGCCGTCCCCGCGCGCTCTCCGGAACGGAAAGGGGGCGCTGATGGCAGCGCAGCTCGTTGTGAAACCGGCTGTCGCAGCCGACATCCCGGCCATCGTTCATCTCTTCGGCGAGCTGGCGAGACACCATGGAGAGATACAGTCCAACAACCCCCGTTACGGGGTCCCGTCGGCTCGCTGGAGAGAGATCGTCGAGAAAACTCTGGGAGACCCGGATGAACACGTGCTGGTGGCGCGCTCGGATGTCGAGGTCGTCGGCTTCGTGCGCTTCCACTACGAAGAGAAGCCCTGGGGTACGTCGTGCGAGGTCGAGACTCTGGTCGTGGATGAGGACTGGCGAGGCAGGGGAGCGGGCTCGCGACTTCTCGAGGCGACCGAGGAAGCTGCGGTGGCGAATGGGGCCGGTGGGATACGCGCCGACATCCTCATCGGCAACGACGAGGGAGTTGCGTTCTGGCAGGCCCGGGGCTACACGAACTTCGCCCTGCGCTTCGGAAAACCGCTAGGGGAGGGCTAAGTGGACGTGCTGGACTTTCCCGATGCCGCCCGCTGGGAATCCTGGCTGGGCGGACGGACGTTGGGAGGCGGCGTACGAGTCGCAGCGCAACGCCACCGTCCCACCCGATCTAGCGGCCGCGCTGGCCGACAACGCGTGCGCGAACGCCGCCTTCGAGAGCCGTGGCAGATCGGATCGGTACGTCGTGATCCTGCCGCTGCTCAAGGCCCGCACCCCGGAGTCGCGGGCGAGGATCCTGGGTCGGGCGATAGCGCGGCTGGCGGCTCAGAAGTAGGGCGCGCCTCATGAACGACGGGGCGGGCGGGGAGCGTTCGCCCGCCCGTCGCCGAAACGCCGAGTCCTTGTGGTCATTTTCAAGACCTGTGGTGCACGTGGTGCATGTGGTGCACGTGCACCGGTTGCACCACGAGCACCAGACCTTTTCGAGGATCTCTTCGGGATCAGGATCCGCCGTGGCCGTGTTGCTCTGGCATCAGAGCCAGCCGCTTGAATCGCCCATAATCTACGTTACGTAAACTAGACCAATGGAGCGCCTAAGGGGATCCAGTTGTGCTCCTCCCCTCCCAACGTCTCAGGTGTCGGACGAGAACGTCCACCGACCGGGCCACCCGGCACGCCCGTAAGCTCACCCGATGTCCCCTCCCTTGAAGGTCGTTGCGGCTGTGTACGCGCTCCTGGCCGGCCTACTCGTCACAGGCTGCACGGATCCCGAGCCGATCGAGCCGCCGGGGCCCTCGCCCGCCTCGCAGGAAGACTTCGCTGCCGAGATGCGAGGCCTCTGCCGCCCTGGCGTCGAGGCCCGCGCCCGCCTGTTGCGATCACGGACCGAGGCGCAGCTGCGGGAGCGCTCCTCGCAACTTCTGTTCGC
>JACCXF010000002.1 GCA_013697295.1 Actinomycetota bacterium
CGCGAGGCTTCCGGAGCGCATCCCTACGGCCGCTACCTCGAGGAGTTCGAGGTCGGCGCGGTCTACAAGCACTGGCCGGCGAAGACCGTCACGGAGAGCGAGGACCACCTCTTCTGCCTGCTGACGATGAACCATCACCCTCTGCACCTCAACGACGTCTACGCCAAGGCGTCGCAGCAGGGCCGCAACGTCGTCGTGGGGCCGATGGTCTACTCGCTGGCGCTCGGCATGAGCGTCTCGGACGTCAGCGGCAAGGCAATCGCCAACCTCGCCACCGAGGAGCTCAAGCACCCGGCGCCGGTCTTCCACGGCGACACGCTGTTCTGCGAGTCCGAGGTGCTCGAGAAGCGCGAGTCCAAGACGAAGCCCGATCGCGGCACCGTGCGCGTGCACACGCGCGTGAAGAACCAGGACGGCGTGCTGGTGGCGGAGTTCAAGCGGCTTGTGCTCGTGCCGCGGCGGGAGCACGGCACGCCTGCGTAAATCCGTTCTCGACCAGCACAAAATGGCGCTATTTCCGAGGATTTCGCCGGCACACGGGGGCGAAGGCCTTCCCATGACGCCCTAGATGGGAGAGAAACCGACGGGTCCGTTGACAGGGGAGGCACGATGGCACGCCCGAGGAGCGGAGCGAGCAGGCTCTACCGCGATGAGAACAAGAAGTCGCGCCGGCGTCGAGCGGCGGTTGGGCTCCTCGGGACGATCACCGCTTTGCTGTCGGCCGTAATCGGCGTAGTGCCAGCCCGCGCTGGTACGTACGTGATGCGCAATTGCGACGTCCCCGGGCATCGCCACTCGCCGATGCATCCGTGGTTTGCACTGGACACCCCCGCCGTCATCGACAGCGAGATATCGGTCGTGGACGCTTGTGCGACCGGTGGTGGCGTGGCCTTCACCCTTGGTGAGCCCCGACAAATACGCTCCGGCCGGAACGCCTACCTCGTTATTCAGAAACCGTCTGGTCCCCGAGGCCAGGTCAAGTTCGTCAAGGTTGTGCTGTGGTATGCGGCGCGGCTGACCGGTTCGGGTCAGCCGATCAACTTCTTGACCCACTCCTATCTCCCCGACGGGTCAGTCGCCAATGGGGTGTCGAATCCCCCACCGGGGTCCGAGAATCTCGTGGCCGAGCAACAGCTCAATCCAGATGTCACGTACTACTACGTGGGCATTTTCTGCGGTCCACTGGGGGGCGGCGTGCAAACGCTTGACCCTTGCGTGGCCGCCGATAGCGTGCCGCTGCAGATCCGCGGGATGGAGGTCACGCTCAGCGAGGACATCCCCCCGGTCGTTTTGCAACCGAGCGGTAACCTGCTCGACGGTGGCACCCAGAGTGGGATGCGCACCCTGACGTACTCGACATCGGACCCGCAGTCAGGGCTCAGCAAGGTCGACGTGCTGCTGGACGAAACCGTGGTGGCGAGTCGTGACCTGACGCCACGATGCTCCTATTCCGATTTTACGGTATGTCCGGCGTCACTGGACGAGAACCTACAGATCGACACACGTGCCGTCCCGAACGGACCGCATCGCCTGACGATCCGTGTACAGGATGCTGCTGGCAACGTGCGAACGGCACAAGGAGCAAGCACAGTCGACGTAGCCAACGAGCCAGACCCGGGGGATGGGCCGAGCTACGCGGTCACCGCGCACTTCAAGGGCACGAAACGGTCGACGCTCACCGTGTCGTATGCTCGGCCCGTATCGATCCGTGGCCGCCTCAGCCAGGGGTCCCAGCCACCAGCGAAGGGCGCCCCGATAGAGGTTCTCGAGAAGCTTGATCGTCGTGGCGCGCCGGAGGCTTCGACGGCGCGCGTTGAGACAAATGCTGATGGTTCATTCTCGGCGCGCCTTGCGACAACCCGCCCGTCGCGGATGCTTCGTGTGGCGTACCGTCCGAACGGGGGAGAACAGATCGTTTCCCGGGCTTTGAGGCTTCGGGTGCGAGCGGCCTCGCGGCTGCGCGCAACTCTTCGAGGGCGCGTCGTTCACTTCAGCGGCCGCGTACTGAGCGGTCCCATCGGAAGACGCGGCAAGCGAGTCCTGATGGAGGGACGTTCGCCAGGGTCCGCGTGGACTCAGTTTGAGAGCTTCCGGACGGATCGGAGCGGTCGGTTCTCAGGTACCTACCGACTGCGGGTCCGTCGCCCTGGGGTAGTGCTCAAGATCCGCGCCGCGGTGCCGAGCGAGGATGGCTACGGCTACGTAAGCTCCCGAAGTCGAGTGGTGTCGTTGCGCGTGCGGTGACCTTAGAACGACGAGGGGGCGCCGTTGCGCCCCCCTCGTACGTTCATCGACTCGCGAACGAGCCTCTTTGGAGCTCAGCAGTTGGCGCTCAGGTGGAACGCGCGATTGGTGGCGGTGCCCGTTGCGCTGAACGTGTGAACTTCGACCGAAGTGGTCGCCTTATTCGCCGCTACGGTGGGCGTGACGCTGATCTGACCGGGGGCTGTGCCGATAGGCGTGGCCGTCAGCGCGCACGCCGAAAGATCGCCGGTGAACACGACGGTGGCGGAGCCAGCGCCGGCCGGAGCGTCTGACACGCCGTTGGGCTGGACGCCGCGCGTCTGCTCGGCCGTCGCGTCGGAGGTCACCTGCGCAAACGGCTTCAGCGCCTGGGTCGCGGCAACCGCGTCCGCGGAGAGGTTTTCGGCGCCCTTGCCGTCGACGCGGTCGGCGTTCAGGCCGGTCGCGACGCCGGTCGCGTTCGTGACGAACGGCCTCGTGGCGTCGCCGCCCCGGCCCACGGTGATGAGGCCGGCGATGGTGCCGTCGGAGGCGTTGAACTCGAACGCGAAGCCCGTCGAGAGGTTGTTCGCGCGCACGCACGGGTTCT
>JACCXF010000004.1 GCA_013697295.1 Actinomycetota bacterium
GCGCGCATCGCCGGGATCATGGCGGCGAAGAAGACCGCAGAGCTCATTCCCTTGTGCCATCCACTTCCCCTGGGCGCGGTGGACGTGACGCTGGAGCCGGTCGGGGACGGGATCGAGGTCATCGCCAGGGTCCGCACGACCGAGAGAACCGGGGTCGAGATGGAGGCCCTGACCGCGGTGGCCGTGGCGGGGCTGACCATCTACGACATGGTGAAGGGAACCGAGCGCAGGGTCGAGGTGACCGACATCAGGCTCTTACGGAAGAGCGGGGGCCGCTCGGGGCTGTGGGTGCGCCCGGACGGTTGATCTAGTCGGTCGCCGGCGGTTCGCCGCCCTTGGGTCGCTTGAGGTAAGCCGTGGTTCCGGTGGCCGAGCTCTCGATCACCTGGATGAGCTCCCAACCCTCCTCGCCCCACTGGTTGAGGATCTCTTGCAGCGCATGCGAGATGAGCGGAACGGTTGCGTACTCCCACTTCTGCACGATGGTCCTCCTTCAGTGTGTGATGCCATCCCCAGTCCTGCCCGCTTTCGCGCCGTAACTTACTCCAGGTGACTGACGCCCTCTTCCTCTCCGACGGGCGTCCCGTCGCCGACTCGGTCGTCTGGGCGATTCGGGCGTCCGAGAAGGTGCGCGGCCTCTTGGGCACATGCCGCCTCTCTGAGGGCCAAGCGCTTGTGATCGTCGGCGCGCGTCAGGTCCACACCTTCGGGATGGGATACGCGATAGACGTCCTGTTCTGCGATGCGGATTGGATCGTGCGACACCGGGTTCATCGCCTCGGTCCGAACAGGATCACGAGGTGGGTGCGCCGGGCGTGGTTCGTCATCGAGTTGCCCGGGGGAGCGGCCGGAGCGGTCGACATAGGGGACCGGCTCGAGTGGGTCCCTACCGGGCCGCCCACTCTTCCAGGCGCCGGTAGCTGCGGTCGAAGTACGCGAGCGGCGGCCCATCGCGACCGTTGGATGCGTCGACCTCGCCGATGACAACATCGTGATCTCCGCTCTCCAGAACCTGCACGACGCGACACTCGATGTGCGACAGCGCGCCGTCGAGTAACGGGACGGGCATCTACTGGGGAATCTCGTCGAAGCCCGTCGCGTAGGCCTGGCGAGGCAGGAACAACCACGTCCCGGGAACCTCGCCGATGCGCTCGCCGACGAATCGAAGCGTTTCTTCCTGTGGCCCGAGACTCGTTCCTTCAACGCGCAGCCCGCCCCGCCGTTCCAACTCCTCGATGAGATCCTGAGTGGGATGACCTTCGATCTCCATGCCGCAAGTCTAGTCGCCGTCCCTCTCCGGGCGACTCTCGTAGGTGTTCCCTGCGGCCGTCAGTACCGCAGCCGATGCGCTCGCGAGGAAGCCGACAGCCGAGAACACCACGACGATCACGACGTAGCGCCTGGTGTCGCCGCTGAAGCTCCCGATCGTGAACAGCGACAGCAGAGCCAGGAAACCGACTATCGCGAACGATGTCATCCCACCGATCGCTATCGCTTGCAAGCGCTTGGGACGACTGGGAACGACCGGAGGCTGCGGTTCAGGGTCGCGGCCCAGCGGCACGACCTTGTCGGTCAACGACCTCGACCTTCGACCCAGGCAAGGAGCGTCCGGGTAGCGACCCCCGTTCCCCCGCGCGAGACCTCGTCGTAATCGCTCTCAGCGCGCGAAGGTCCAGCGATGTCCAGGTGCGCCCAAGGGACATCGTTCTTCACGAAGTCCTTGAGGTACAGGGCTCCCATGATGGCCCCTCCATAACGGGGGCCCGAATTCTTGATGTCGGCCACCTCGGAGTCGAGGTCCTTGCGGTAGTCGTCGTAGATCGGCATGCGCCAGAACCGCTCCCCCGCCGTTTGCGCTGCCGCATCGATCTCGCGCGCGAGGTCATCGTTGTTGGAGAAGAAACCGGTCGCCTTGGCTCCCAGGGCGACCATGATCGCCCCGGTCAAGGTGGCGATGTCGAGGATCGCATCCGGCTGCTGTTCGCACGCGAACGCGATCGCATCAGCGAGCACGAGCCGGCCCTCGGCGTCGGTGTTGTTCACCTCTGCCGTCTGACCCCCGTAGTGGACGAGGACGTCTCCCGGCTTGATCGCGGTGCCGCTCGGCAGATTCTCGGAGCTACTCACCAATCCCAAGACCTCTACCTTGACGTTGAGTTTCTTCATGGCGCTCATGGCTCCGATCACCGCGGCCGCGCCCGCCATGTCGGTCTTCATCTGCTCCATGCTCTTCGCGTCCTTCAGAGACAGGCCGCCGGAATCGAAAGTGATGCCCTTTCCGACGAGGATGACGAACCCCTGTGGGTCGCTCGGCCGGTATCGCATCTGTATGAACCGGGGGGGCTTTTCGGATCCCTGCGCGACGCCGAGGATGCCTCCGAACCCCTTCTCGGCCAGTTCCTTCTCGCCGAAGATCGTGCATTCGAATCCGGCGACGTCGGCCAGGTCCTTCGCGCGCTGCGCGAGCGATTGGGGGTAGATGCTCGATGCAGGCTCATTCGTCAGATCACGGGCGAGTATCGTCGCTTCGGCGCGCGCTCGTGCATGTTCGATGGTCTGTTCTGAGACGTCGCCCAAAAGAGAGACCCGTTCGAGCGAGCTCGGCTTGGGGTCGCTCTTGTGGACGGTGAAGCGGTAACTCCCGAGGATGAACCCCTCGGCCGCCGCGGATGCTCCATCGGCCCCCGCACCACGGCTCAGGGTCGTCGCGATCGTCTTACGTTCGGCGAGACGCCGCCCCACGGTTCCGGACGCCCGTCGCAAGACCGATGGATCGACCTCGGAAGCGGCCCCGAGTCCGACCACGACCAGCGAAGAGGCGGGAAGGCGACCAAGAGTGGGGACCTCCACCATCTCACCCACGTTCGCCTTGAAGTTCGTCGCGTTCAGGTACTCGGACAACTGCCCGTCGAGAGCTTGGTCGAGCGCGTCGCCATCCACCAACCGCGGCGATCCGTCGGACTTCACCGCTCCGATCACCAGCGCGTCACACGAGATCCCGGTGGGCTCCTCCCCGGAAGGGACTATCTGGATGGGCATTCCTTCTCCTTTGTTGTTTGGGGCTCGGGTCAAGGTAACCCAGGGCGAAAGGGACGCTTCCGGTGCGCAGTGGCAAGGCGCGCCCGCCGCGCGAAATCCGCAAGAACCGGCACATGCCGGTTTAGCGTGAGTTCCGACCCCTGCCGCCGAGGCAAGGAAAGTGCTCTTGACGTACTGGTTCCTGCTGGTCCTCGCGCTCGCCTGGATCGCCGTTTTCCTCCCCGCGGCTATGCGGGCCCGACAGAACGCTCCTCTTTCCACCGCCGACCGTTTCCGCCGGCGGATGGAGCTGATAGCTCCCCGTGCATCCGCCGGAAGATGGGTAGTGGTTCCGGAATCCGGGGACCGGCTGGCTGGCAGATCCTTCCGCAAGGGTCAACGAAGCCGCCGTCACATCTTCGCTTTCCTGATGGGTGCGGTACTCCTTTCGGTTGGTGCTGCGATCCTTTTCGGCGGCGCCCTGTGGGAGGTATCACTGGCTTTCGGAGCTTCGCTCGCCCTCTACGTATCGCTGCTACTGGAAGGGAAGCGGCGTCGCGTCGAGAGAGGCAAGAAGGTGCGTCGCATCCAAGCGCGCTCACGTCCAGAGCAATATGTGCAGCCGGCGGCGCGCGTTGCGGGGGGTGAAAGCGATCCTTACTCCGAGATCGGATCGCTCGACATTCCAGGCGTCGACGATTCCACAGATGATTTCGCCCTCGTTCCCGACCATGGTGGTTACGAGAACGAGATGACATTCGACGAGCAGATAAGAGCCTTCGGCACACGGCGCTTCTAGCGCCCTCAGCATTCGATAGGGTCTGCGCATGGACCTTGGGGATGTCGGATCTCAGCTGCGCGACGAGTTGGATGCCAAGACGTCGGCGCGCGAGCTCGGTCTTGCGGCCAGCCGGCGAGGTATCCGCGCATGCGGAAATGCGATCCGCGCATTGCACCGTTACGAGAGCGAGAATGCATCTGCGTTGTTGAAAGAGGCGCGTGTCGAACTCGACGCTGCGCGCGATTCGCTGTCCGATCACGCCGACATGCTCAACGCGGGGTTCGTGCACGACGCCGAGAAGGAGTACGCCGAGGCTCGCATCACCCAAGGGCTCGTGACGTGCGGAGAACTGCCGGCCCCCGAGGAGGTCGGTGTCTCCTCGCAGGCCTACCTGAAGGGGATGGCCGAGGCGATCGGCGAACTGCGACGCCACATCCTCGATCTGATGCGCCGAGGTGAACTGAAGCGTTGCGAGGAGTTGCTCGCCTCGATGGACGACA
>JACCXF010000025.1 GCA_013697295.1 Actinomycetota bacterium
GGGGGCCGGGGCGTGTGGCGCGTCGATATCGAACAGCTCGAGGCCTACGTCGACCGGCTCCATCGCGAGACCCGAGAGTGGGCCGTGAAGCACCCTCTCAACCCCCGCTAGATCACCGCACTCCCTCCGCGTCGCCCGCCTCATGTCCGAAGCTCATCCCCTTTTGGAGCTGGGGTGGTGCGGTTCACTTGACACTTCCGCCCGCCCACCTGTAAGCATACGCATGCCAACACGCGTAAACACATGTTTGCGCAATCTACGGGAAGGACTACAAGCGTATGGCGGGCGATAGGTGCGATCGGGCAGAGAATGGCGACGCAGGAGCCTCCGGTGGCCCCCTGTTCCGGCGGCTCCTTCCAGGGCCCCTCCAGGCGCGCGTGGCTTCCCTGCTCGGGATCGCGGTAGCGCTCAGCGCGGCCCCGGCGGCCGCCTCTCCGCCCCCGCGACGCCCCGGGCGTTCGACTCTGCCCCCCTGGTCCAGGACGATCGGGCATCCCCCTCCTCGCCCGCTCGCTCCGGCCGGGGGGGCCCACAGTCTCCAAGCGGATGAAGGCTCTCCGCCCCCAGGCGTCAAGCCGGAGACGAAGAAAATGAAGGAGATCCATCCACCGAAGTCGGGGCCAGAGGCGACCGAACAGACGCCCTTTCAGCCCGCGACACCCACCTCCCCCCGGGCGCCCTCCCGGGAGCGGCCGACCGCGGCCGCTCGGCACACCCCGCGCCCGGAGACGAGCGAGCGACTCTTCCCTCGAGCCATCGCGAAACCAGGGCTCGCTCGAGCCATGCGCGCGCATCCCTCCGGCCACGGGGCCACGGCCGGGTCATCGGTGGGAGGGTCCGCTTCGAGACCGGCGTCCCCAACGATCTCGGGGTCCAAGGCGATCGCGGATGCCGCGCACTCACCGGCGCAGGCTCCACCCCCTCCGAGGGACTTGCCGTCGGCGCCGGGCACAATGCTCGCCGAAGCGTTGGCGGCCGCCGGGACCTCATCGCTCGGGGACTCCCACGGCGAGCGGTACACGGTTCGCCCCGGTGATTCCCTTTGGGACATAGCGGAGATGAAGCTCGGCACCGTCGAGGCGCGCCGGATCGCGCGCTATTGGCCGCGCATCCACCGAGCCAATCGCGACGTCATCGGCGGCGATCCCAATCTCATCGTCCCCGGTCAGGTTCTTACCCTTCCACCCGAGCGCCCGTGAGAGATCTCCTGCGGGTCACCGTTCACCCGACTCGGGAGCGTGGCCCGAGGTCAGGGGACGGCGACCCCGCAGGGTGAGCCACCGCCTGAAGGCCGTCGCGCCCGCGGTCGCCCTCGCCCTGGTCGCATCCTTCGTCGCAACGGCGGTGGTGCGAGGATCGGCTCCTCGGGTGGTTCCCGCGTCTCTCCCCGACGCGGGCTTGGGCCCATCTCCGACTGCCCCATCCCCGCCGTTGGATGGCGCGCTCGCGCCGTCGAGCCGCGCTTCTGAACGCGCTGCGACGCGCGCCTACGCGATCGCTACGAGCGAGCTGGCGGGCCTCCCTCCCGATGCAAGGCCGGGGGCCATCTTCGACCTCTGGGTGACGTGGTCTCCCCCGGTCGTCGAGGTAGTGCGCATACAGAAACTCATCCCCGGTCTCATCCTGGATGAGATCGTGCCGCCGGTGACCCCATCGGGGGCCGAGGCCGCGATCTTCCTGGTTCCGGTGAAGAGCATGTCCGACCTCCTCTGGGCCGACCGGTTCGGCGAGCTCAGCGTCACCGGGCTCCCGTGACCTGACCATCGAGGGACGACCGACCTGGTGCATCGGTGAATGGTTCGATGGAGGGCGAAAGTCGGGTCCATCTCGAACCGCCAGTCCTTCGCGTGGATCGGGGAGCAGACCCAGGACGGTTCCGCCTGCATCGTGGCCTCCGCTTGTGTTCTGGACGGCCCGCAGGGCCTCACAGCGGGGACCGGTTAGTGCCTGCTACTGTGTTACCGGGTCGTAGGTCGATTCGGGCAGAGATCGCTGAGCGTTTGGGTCTCTCGGGCTCCTGGGGGGGATGAAAGATGACGACGAGGAAAGTAGGCAAGCACCGAAGCGCGATGGGGCGGCGGGAATTTCTAAGGCTGTCGGGAGCCGGAATCGCTGGCTCCGCCCTGCTATCCGCCTGCAGCGGCTTCGGCGGAGAGGAGGAGGCCAGCGGGTCGGGCAAGGTCATCATGTCGCACGGTCCCGATCCCGTCCTCGAGGGGCTCCTCAAGAAGCAGCTCGAGGACTTCAACGCGCAGCACAAGGGCGAGATAGAGGCCATCTTCCGTCCGATGGGGGAGGACTACTTCGACCAGCTCCGGACGCAGTTCCAGGCGGGCGGCGGCGACATCGACGTGATCTCCGGCGACGTCATCTGGCCCGCCCAGTTCGGCGCCAACGGCTGGATCGACGACCTCTCGGATCGTTTCACCGAGGAGATGCAGGGGGCCTACCTCGAGGGACCGCTGGGGGCCAACCAGTACCAGGACGCGGTTTACGGGGTCCCGTGGTTCACGGACCTGGGCATGCTCTACTACCGCGCCGACCTGCTGAAGCAGAGCGGGTTCTCGAACGCCCCCGCGACCTACGACGAGCTCTTCAGCATGGCCGAGAAGGTCCAGAGCGACGCGGGGGTGAGGCACGGGCACGTCTTCCAGGGCTCGAACTACGAGGGCGGTGTGGTTAACGGCCTCGAGTTCATCTGGGCCCACGGTGGAGACGCCCTCGATACAGAGGACCCGACCCAGGTCATCATCGACAGCCCCGAGTCCGCGGCGGGCCTCGAGACCTATCGCGGGACGGTGGAGGCGGGCATCACGCCGGAGGCGATAGTCACGTTCACCGAGCCGGAGTGCGACGCCGCCTTCCGCAACGGCGACGCGGTGTTCATGCGCAACTGGCCCTACGTCTACGGCATGCTCCTCGCGGGCGACGCCGAGATCAAGCTCAACCAGGTGGGGGTCGCCCCGTTGCCGGCCGGGGAGGGAGAGAGCGAGGGGTTCAGCGCGCTCGGCGGGTGGAACCTCTTCATCAACGCAACGAGCGACGTCAAGGACGAAGCGTGGGAGCTCATCAAGTTCCTGACGACCCCCGAGGCGGTGAAGTTCAGGGCGATCGAGGGCTCATACCTGTCCGCTCTACAGGAGACTTACGAGGACCAGGAGGTGCTCGACCAGGCGCCCGTGTACGAGGTCGCCGGTCAGGTCACCGACCAGATCAGGCCTCGACCGGTGTCCCCGTTCTACGGGGACATGACGCTCGAGATGGCGGAGGAGTTCAACAACAGCCTGAAGGGTGAGACGAGCCCGGAGGACGCGGTCGCGACGCTCCAGGAGAGCATGCAAGGCATCATCGACCAGGGCACGTCATAGGCTCCCCACCGGTTCACTAGGGGTCTCCACATGACTGAGAGCGCGACCGGCGTCGACACGAAACCGCGTGCCCCGGGGGGCTTGGTGCGGGGCACGCTGCGCACCCTGAGGAACGAGTTCACCGACAAGGAGCGCAGGCTCGGCTACATCCTGGTAACGCCCGCGATCGCGATCATCCTCGCCATCGCGCTGTTCCCGCTCCTCTACGCGATCTGGTTGAGCCTGCAAGAGATCATCATCAACCAGTCGAGCTCCTTCGTCGGTTTCCAGAACTACGTCGATATGATCCAGGACCCGGACTTCCACAGCGCGCTGATCAACACCACCGTGTTCACCGTTCTCAGCGTGTCGCTCGAGTTGGTGCTGGGGATGGCCATAGCGCTGGCGCTCAACCGCGCCTTCAAGGGCAGAGGCATAGCCCGCGCCACCGCCCTCGCCCCGTGGGCGTTCCCCCCGGCCATCGCCGCGGTCATGTGGCGGCTCATGTTCCAGGACCAGGTGGGCGGAGGCATCCTGGCCTACCTGATCAGGTCATCGGGCATCTACACGCACCCGATCCTCGGCAGCGACAGCGCGCTGATCGTGGCGGCCGTGCTCGTCGACGTATGGAAGACCACGCCGTTCATGGCGCTGCTGCTGCTCGCCGGGCTGCAGGTCATACCCCAGGAGGTGTACGAGGCCTCCAGGGTTGACGGCGCGACCTCGTGGCAGCAGTTCTGGCGGGTCACGCTCCCGCTGGTAAGACCGGCCATGCTGGTCGCGCTCCTGTTCAGAACGCTCGACGCGTGGCGTGTCTACGACCTGCTGTGGGTCATGGGAAACCGTCAGCTCAACTCGCTTTCCGTCTATGTCTACAACGGCGTGAAGATCAGCCAGTTGGATTTCTCGTTGGGCAATGCGGCCGCGGTATTCGTCTTCCTCAGCTCGATCGCGATCGCATTCCTCTTCATCAAGGTCCTCGGCACGCGAGCGGTGGATTAGGGGGAGTCGATGTTCGGAGATTTCGAAACGAGATGGGGCAAGGTGCTCTTCTACGTCCTCATCACCGTGTTCGTGCTGATGACGATATCGCCGCTTCTGTGGATGGCGAAGATGGCCCTCGTGAGCCCCGCGGAGCTCGACGTCTATCCGCCCAAGATCCTGCCGGAGAGCCTGGATTTCACTTCCTTCAAGACCATCTTCGGCGACGCCCGCTTCCGCTCCGCCCTCGTCAACACCGTGGTGATCGCCGGGTTCACGACCGTGATCTGCCTCTCCGTCGGCTCCATCGCGGCCTACGCGCTGGCGCGCCTCAAGTTCGGTCTGCGCGGCCCGGTGCTGAGCATGATCCTGGCGGTGGCGTTCTTCCCGGCGGTCGCGATCATCGCTCCCCTGTTTCTGCAGTTCACCAACTGGGGCATCGTCAACACCTATCAATCCATGATCATCCCCGACGTGCTGTTCGCGTTGCCGCTCACCGTTTACTTGCTCGTCGCGTACTTCCGCGAGCTGCCCCTGGACATCGAGGAGGCGGCCAAGGTCGACGGGGCGAGCCCGATGCAGGCTTTCTTCAGGGTTACCCTCCCGCTGTCCATCCCGGGAGTGGTGACCACCGGGTTGCTGTGCTTCATCTTCGCCGCGACCGAGTTCCTGTTCGCCAACACGTTCGCCTTCGACTCGAGCACGCAGCCCGTCACCGTGATCATTCCTCAGTTCGCCACCCAGTACAGGACCGACTACGGGGCCCAGGCCGCGGCCTCGATGGTCGTCACGATCCCGCTCACCATCCTCGTCCTCGCCTTCCAGCGCCGCATCGTGTCCGGGCTCACTGCGGGCGCCGTGAAGTAGCCGGAGCCGCTCCGCGCCAGGGCGCCCCGACTTCGTGATGCTCGTCCTCGAGCCGCTAAACATCTAGTGGTTTCGAGTCCAGGTTGAGGGCTGCTCCGCCCGCAATGCTCGACTTTCACTCGAGGATTGTGCAAGAAGGGACCCTTCGGCACGGTTCGGGGGGATCGTTACGTCGTGGGTATCCAACCCTTGCCGGGCAGCTCGCAATGACCGAGCAGTCGGAGATCACTGCCGTCTCGCCTGACGGTATATATGCCACTCCAATCGGGGGAGCACCACTCTCACGCGTCTTCCACCTCCGGAAGAGGATGCGTCAAGCTGAAAAGCTCATTCAGTTCATCTGGACCTGGAATGACCCACTCATAGCGCTCGATTTCGCCCCGGGCTCCTCGGCGCCATTGAACGTGTACAACAGATCTCTCATGCGGGAGTCCGGCACGAACATCGTCCTCATCGCCCTCGGGCGCTTCATCTCCATGATCATCCCGGTGGTCGTCTTCTTCGTTTTCCAGCGCTACTTCGTCGAAGGATTGGTGGCCGGCTCGATCGTGTAGTCCCCCGCTATCGCTGGTTAGTCCGCCGAACGCGTCCTACCGCGCGCATTGCGCGACTTATCCGCGTTCGGTGCGCGGGCTACGCGCATAGCCCGACTCTCCCCGATCCTCATCCGCATCCTTGAGTGGAAACCGGGGCAGGATGAGGGGATGAACGAAGACTCTTCTCTGCCGAGCCGACGACACAGCCTTCGAGGCGTCGATCACGATGGTCACAAGGTCGTTCTGGTCGCCTCTATCTCAAAGGAGCTTTATCGCTGTCCCGGCTGCCGCCGCAGCATCCCCGTGGGAACCGATCACGTCATCGTTGAGTTCCCCGACCGAGGAGCCGAAGCCTTCCACCAGCACTGGCACCGCGCCTGCGCGCGGGAAGGGATCGTCCGACAGCTTAGATCAATTCATTTGGTGCCCGCCTCCAACGCAGGCAAGCCAACAAGAGGCCAACGTCGAGCCGCGACCCTGAAGCGTCGCCGCGAGCGCTGACCCGGCGCGCGGCCTTCTCGGATCGGCCCAACGCGAACCGAACTCGTGCGGGGAACCCGCTAGCTCCCCGCGCCGCCTGCCTCCCAGGAATCCGAGCCCCCTACCGCGGGTCATGAAGTTCGTTAGAGAACTTTCGGAGGTAGCAGCGATGCGGAATTCGCCGCACTTAGGAAACGCAGATCCAGGTGGGAAACAGACGACCCTTCGATCTCACGCTCGATGACCTGGAACACATCAGCAGACTAGGAAGAGCTGTGACAAAAAAAGGCGGCCCGGAGGGTCGCCTTTTCACTTTGAGCGCTGAATAGTGTGCCTGCCATAGAGATCAGTGTCTTCAACTAGGAGTTCTTAAGCTCCTTAGAAAGGAGGTGATCCAGCCGCACCTTCCGGTACGGCTACCTTGTTCGC
>JACCXF010000326.1 GCA_013697295.1 Actinomycetota bacterium
CTTCCTAACGCAATCTGGTGGGGCCGGCAGGGCTTGAACCTGCGACCAACGGATTATGAGGCCCCTGTTCGCCGGACCCTTGCACCATCGAACCTGCTGTCGACCGAGCCGTCATCCAGGGTTTCCATCAACAAGGACTTAGGGTTCGTTACTCCCGCGTCAGGCGCCCGTCTAACGCCTCAAGCAGGCGCCAGGAAATGAACGTCCCTCCCGATCGATCCCTGCAATCCCTTCAGATCCCAGAAATGAATGGCAAGAGAATGGCAAAGGGCGTCCTTAGGCGGACTCCGTCTCCTGCTTCCAGTCGGAGGACACGTCCTTGTGTCCGATCGGAAACACCCAACGGAAGTGGCGGAGTCCCGGCCTCTGGCACCAGCACTCCGGCTGACACGAGCACTGCCTCGTCACGTCGATCCTGGCATTAACGACCGCCAGTCCGCCTGCCACGGCTGCGAGCAGGAGCAATTTCTTCATGAACTCTCCTTCAGGGCACTCACCAGTTGACTGACTGAGGGCGAGCCTTCCATGCCGATCTCAGTTCGATAGACCCGGCATGACAGTCCCGTAGGCGCACTCGGGTCGGCAAAGACGTCTCTTCCGTCGATCAGGATTGTGGGTGAGCCGCGGAATGAGACTCGGTCTGCGTCCTCCGCGGTCTGGATTCGTTCGAGCTGAACATCGGTGGCGAAATCGACGAGGCCGATGGCCTCCTGCAGCCTCCTGCGCGCAACCTCCCAGTTGGGACAGCCGTCGAAGTAGCGCAACGTGATGGTGGTCATCCTGCTTCGACCTGCCCCGCTTGAGGGCGGAGGTATGCCCACCATGCCCGGCCAAGCTGGGCTTCTTCGGCAGAAAGAACCTCGCCGACTGGCTGGCCAACTCCGGCGCGCCACGCGTCGAGGTGCTCACGGCTGCAGAAGAAGTTCACTTCGGGACAGAACTGCGTCACAACATGCGTGCAGCTGGATGTCGGTAACCACAGGACGAGGTCTGTGGTCCTACCAAGATGGGGTTCTTCAGGGCCTTGGAGCCGATCCGGATGACAGCGGCTAGCACGAGCGCTATGACCGCGGCTCGCAGACCGTAGAAGATCGCGGCAACCCACCCGATATCTCCATGCACGGCGTAGGTCCAAGTGAGACCCATGATGAGGAAGAAGGCTGGCAGGAGGAAGAGGACACCTGCGACGATGCCTCCCCAGGTGCCGTTGAGCAGCCAGCCGATATAGATCGCGAGTTGCTGGGCTTCAGGGCCTGGCAGCAACATGCAGTAGTTCAGTGCGTGCAGGAAGCGGTCGTTGCTGATCCATCGCTTCTTGTCGACCAGCTCGTCATGCATGATCGCGATTTGGCCGGCAGGTCCACCGAAGTTGATGAACCCGAGCTTTAGCCAGTAGCGGGCGGCGTCGGCGAACGGGATCAAGTGCTCGCCACTCTCCTTCGCGGGCCCACTTGTCGAGGAGACCCCATTCGTCGCCATCACGGCCCTGACCTGGACCGCAAAGGCGCCGAAGAGCAGCTGCAACGTCGACCTCTGCCCCATGTTGGTCAGCGGACATCCTTGTGCCCGATCGGCACCACCCAACGGAAGTGACGAAGGCCCGGCTTCTGACACCAGCACTCAGGCTGACAGGAGCACTGCCTCGCCGAGTCGATCTTGGCGTTGACCGCCGCTAGTCCAAACAGCAAGCCGGCGAACAACAAGAGCTTTCTCACGACCTCTCCTCCTCGGCGTACCTACCGATCGGCAACCGTGCGAACCTAGGGACATCTGCGGCCGGCACGTACTCCGTTGACTATCACAAAGAGCTCCGCGATCTCGTGGGAGGCGACGACGGTTGCCAATCCGAGAGTTCCCGCGGCGGCGAGAGGGATCAGAACGAGCAGGATCGCACCAGACAGCGCCAGGTTCTGTCGCATGACGCGGAGCGCGCGCTGAGCGTGGATCATCGCCTCGGGAAGATGTCGAAGGTCCTGTCCCATCAGAGCCACATCGGCGGTTTCGATCGCAACATCACTGCCCATCGCGCCCATGGCGATGCCGACATCGGCGGTGGCGAGAGCGGGGGCGTCGTTCACTCCATCCCCGACCATCGCGACCCGGCCCCCGCGCTGCAGCGCTTCAATCACCGTTGCCTTGTCTTCGGGAAGTAACTCCGCTTTGACTTCATCCACGCCGGCGGCGCGGCCGAGCGCTGTGGCCGTGCGCTCGTTATCGCCCGTAAGCATCACCACTCGACCAACCTTGAGCGGGGCGCTTCGGAGCGTGCTCACCACGTCAGGTACCTCGTCCCGCAACTCGTCCCGCACGGCGATGGCACCGAGCAGGGAGCCTTCGCGCTCGACCATGACGACGGTGGCTCCGTCTTCCTGCAACCTCGTGACGTCATCACCCAACGGTCCCGGTTCGATGAAACTGGGCTTGCCGAGCCGGCACCGTGAACCTTCGACGTTGCCGATAAGACCGCTGCCCGTGACAGCTTCGACATCCGTCGCGATCAGGCGAGCGGGACGGTGAGCGATGATCGCCGCAGCCAGAGGATGCTCACTCGAGGCTTCAAGCGCTGCAGAGACATCGAGGAGGTCGTCCTCATCGACCTGAGGTGCCGGGAGCACATCGATCACCTTCGGCTCGTTGCGCGTCAACGTCCCGGTCTTGTCGAGAGCAACGATGTCGGCCCCGGCCAGTGCTTCCAAGGCCGCGCCACCTTTGATCAATACGCCGAAGCGACTCGCGGCCCCGATCGCTGCGACCACAGTGACCGGGACAGAGATGGCAAACGCGCAGGGTGCGGCCGCGACGAGCACGACAAGAGCACGGTGTATCCATACGGACGGGTCTCCGAGTAACGACCCAGCGACCGCGATCCCCGTGGCCACCACCATGACCCCCGGTACCAGCGGACGAGCGACGCGCTGGGCGATCCGCTGGTTCACACCTTTACGCTCTTGTGCCTCTTCAACAATCCGAACGACGCGCGCCAGCGAGTTGTCCTGCGTGCGGGCGCTGACCTCGACCTCGAGCACGCCGGTGCCATTGATCGCTGCCGCGAACACCTCTGTGCCAGGAACGACCTCAACAGGTACGGATTCGCCGGTGATGGCGGAGTTGTCGAGCGAGCTCCGCCCGGACCGGACGACCCCATCGGTCGCGATCCGCTCGCCCGGGCGAACGAGAAGGAGATCCCCAGGTTGGAGCTCGACTGCATCAACCACGACCTGAACGCCATCGCGCAACAGAGTCGCCTCGGGCGGCGCGAGCGACAGGAGCGCACGCAGGCCTTGTCTGGTCCGCGTCAGCGCGTAGCCTTCCAATCCCTCCGAGATGGAAAACAGGAAAGCAAGGGTTGCCGCCTCGCCGAGCTCGCCGAGGGCAACCGCACCTGCCGCAGCGATGGTCATCAACGTGCCCACGCCCAACTGCCCTCGCAGGAGGCCCTTGAGGGTTTCGGGCATGAACGTCCACCCTCCGATAGCGAGCGCGGCTATGTAGAACGCCGTACCGACAGCGGAGGCTCCTTGCTGGAGCGCGATGAACCCGGCGATCAGGAAGAGGCCGGATGCTCCCGCGGCGCGAATCTCTGGCACCCGCCATGCCGCCATGGTCGATTCAGCTCCGGACCTTGCCTCATCCGTCGTCGCGCAAACGTCACAGCAATCGTCGGTCACGAGGCCCTCCCAAATCCAGCGCCAGCCGGTCTGCGCTTTGTCCCATAGCGCGGGCACATCTCGATCGCGTGCCCGTTGACCGCAAGGAGCTTCTCGGCTGCCCGGAGTACCCCGACGACTTCCTTGCTCGCGATCCCATAGAAGGTCTGGCGACCTTGGGGCCGATCCGTCACCAAGCCGCAGTCCTTCAAGCAGGCGAGATGGCCGGAGATGTTGCTTTGGGACCCGCCGATGTCCTCGATGAGATCCACGACCCGCTTCTCCTTCTCAAGGAGAGCTAGAAGGATCGAGATCCTCGTTCTCTCGGAAAAGCCATGAAAGAGGGCAGCCGCTATCTCGGCCTTTGCACCAGTTGTAGTAGACATCCGGCCC
>JACCXF010000036.1 GCA_013697295.1 Actinomycetota bacterium
CAAGCCGCGAGGACAGCGGGCTCTCGAAGGGATCGGCATCCTGAACCGGCGTACGCCGGAGGTGGACGCCATCTGGGAGCATCTGTTGGAGATGAATCGCCCGGTCCTGACCGACGCGCCTTTCAAGATGGATCGTGAACTGATCCAAAGCATGGCGTCGGCGGGTTTCGATCCGCGCTCGAGCGCGTTCCAGACGCTGCGCAAAGTCGGGATCCCCGGGATCATGGTGACCTTCAATCGCATGTCCTTCGGCGTCGCGTCTCTATTGGGTCGCCTCGAGGCAACCCGTAACTGGCATGCCATGGCGCTCGAATTCTGGGAGGACGAGCCCTCCCTCACGGAGCTCGGAAAACAGGAGCAGGCGTGGGTCGCCGAGGCCCACCCGGAATGGGTCCCATTGCTCAAGCGGGACGGATCCTAGGGTTCGAGACCCAAGCGGGACCAGCGCGCGATCGGTCGCCACCTCCCCGCAACATCTCGAGGGCGACGATGAACAACAGCACCCCGCCGGCAACCCATCAGACTCTCGAGACTGATGCCGAGGGGCCCACATCACGTCTATGTTCATGGTGAGCTCGGCTGCCGTCGGAGCCGTTTGGTCACCGGCGGGGCGGGCATCTATGAACTTGGCCCTCTGAAGAAGGTGGACGACTGGGATGATCGAGATTCGCACCGTTCGTGAGCTAACGCTGGACAAACCGTCGGGGGCCGCCAACTCGCCGCACATCTCGGCTGCGAGCAGCCTGGTCCGGATCGGCGAAACCCTTTTCGTGATCGCCGACGACGAGCTCGACATCGGGATCTTCCCGCAGGATGCCAAGGAACACGGGCACATGGTGCAGATCCTGGAGGGGCGCCTCTCGTCCGACATCGAGGTGCGCAAGAAACAGAAGCCCGACCTCGAAAGCGCCATGCTGGTCCCGCCGTTCGAGAACCACCCTCACGGCGGGGTGATGGCGCTGGGCTCGGGATCCAAGCCGGATAGATGCAATGGCGCCTTGCTACCTCTCAACGGCGAGGGCGCGCCGGCGGGGCACTACATCACGGTCGACCTGAAACCTCTTTACGAGCGGTTGAAGCCCGACGTGGGCGCAGTGAATATCGAGGGGGCATCGGTGGTCGGCGATACCGTTCGTCTCCTGCAACGCGGGAACGACGGCGATGCCATGAACGGGATCGTCGATCTCGAGCTCGAAGCGGTCCTCGCGGCCCTCGACGCAGGCGAGCCGTGGCCCCCAGACGCAGTGACGAGGATCGAGGCGCGCTCGTTGGGCGATCTCAAGGGAGTGTCGCTGTGCTTCGCCGACTCATCGCCACTCGAGGATGACCGGCAGGTCTTCGCCGCTTCGGCAGAGGACTCGCACGGCGGGGGAGACGGCGCGATCGTAGGGTCTGCCCTCGGGATGATGACCCCTGACGGCGACGTGAGTTTCATCGACGAGGTCGACCAGACCATAAAGGTCGAGGGCCTCAGCGCGCGCATCGAAGCGGATGCGATCCTGGTGTTGATGGTCACCGATGCCGACGACCCGGATACGCCATCGCCCTTGCTCGAAGCCCGGCTCCCACTGGACACGGGAAGTTGAGCGATCTCGTAGTCGCTTTCCAAGGGGAAGCAGGGGCGTACTCCGAGGCCGGAGTGAACTTCCTCTTCCCCGACGCCGAACGTCGCCCCTACGCTTCTATAAGAAAGGTGTTCGAGGCGGTTGAGGTAGGGCGATGCGATCTCGGTCTGGTTCCCATGGACAATTCCCAGGCGGGAAGCATCAATGAAACCTACGACCTCTTCCTCAAGCACGGCTTGCACCTCGTCGGCGAGACCCTGGTGAGGGTCGACCATTGCCTCGCTTCTCTCCCCGGCACCTCGATCGACGACCTCGTCGAAGTGGTTTCGCACCCGCAAGCGCTGGCGCAGTGCGAAGAGTTCCTAAGTTCCCTTTCCGCAATTTCTCGAGCCGAGTACGACACGGCCGGTGCCGCCCGCAAGATCTCCGAGGAGAAGCTCGAAGGGGTGGCGGCCATCGCCTCGCGCCGGGCCGCCGAACTCTACGGGTTGCACGTCCTTGCCGAGCGTATCCAGACCTACCCGGACAACTACACGCGCTTCGGCCTGCTGTCGCGCAGTCCCGCTCCCCTTGGTGAACCCGACAAGTCATCTCTCGTCTTCGGGGTTGGTCACGTAGCGGGCTCGCTCTACAGATGCATCGGAGCGTTCGCCGAACGGCACCTGAGTCTCACGAAGCTGGAGTCGCGGCCTCGCGCCGGCCGTCCCTGGGAGTACGTGTTCTACGTGGATGTCGAAGCGCCGGCCTCGTCTCCCGCGATGATCGAGGCCCTTGCGGAGGTCAGCGAGCATGCGACGTTCACCAGACTGCTCGGAAGCTACGCCGGCGGCATGGGGAAGAACCAGGCCTGAATCGCCCGGGCGAACGGATAGTCTGAAGCGCTCACACAACCAAGATGCAGGCGGGGAGGTTCACGATGGCCCAGGCCGAGGTGCTGCCGGAGGTCACCAAGTTCACGGAGCAGCCGAAGATGATCATCGGCGGCAAGACCGCCGACGCGGTAACGGCGAAGACCTTCGAAGTGATCGATCCATCCACAGGGAAGGCCTTCACCGAAGTGCCTCTGGGCGACCTTGCAGACGTGGATGCCGCCGTAGCCGCGGCTCGCGAGGCCTTCGAAGATCGTCGATGGGCCGGGCTCCGTCCGGGCAAGAAGACCGAGGTCCTCTTCAAGATCGCCGATCTCATCAAGCGGAACATCCCGGAGCTGGCCCAGCTGGAGTCGCTCGACTCCGGAAAGCCCGTGAAGCTCGCATCGGGCGAGATCTGGGCCGCCGCCGAAGCGTTCCGTTACTACGCGGGGTGGCCGACCAAGTTCCACGGCGAGACCAACGCCACCGACGACAACATGTTCTCGTACTCCTTGCGGGAGCCGCTGGGTGTCTGCGGAGGCATCATCCCGTGGAACTTCCCGATGATCATGGCCTCCTGGAAGGTTGCGCCTGCGCTCGCCTTCGGCAACACGGTCGTGCTCAAGCCGGCCGAGCAGACGCCCTTGACCGCAATCAGGCTCGCGCAGTTGTGTCTCGAGGCCGGGGTACCGGATGGCGTGGTCAACGTGGTGACGGGACTCGGGCCACAAGCCGGCCAGGCTCTCGCCCAACACGACAACGTCGACAAGATCGCCTTCACCGGCTCGACGGAAGTGGGTCGAAAGATCCTGCACGCCACCGAGGGGAATCTGAAGCGCGTCACCCTCGAGTTGGGCGGCAAGTCGCCCAACATCGTGTTCGCGGATGCGAACATCAGGCGCGCGTCCAAAGGTTCGATGATGGGTGTCTTCCTCAACTCCGGGCAGGTCTGCACCGCAGGGTCTCGGATCCTCGTCGAGAGCTCGATCCATGATGAGTTCGTCGAGTCACTCGTCGAGTCCACGGAGTCGATGAAGGTGGGCCCCGCCCTCGAGGAGGACACCGGGATGGGACCGGTCGTCTCGAAAGAACAGCTTGAGCGGGTCACCGGCTACATCGACATCGGCAGGTCCGAAGGGGCCGAGGTAGCCACCGGCGGGGGAGTGCCCGGCGATCTGAACGGTGGGTACTTCGTCAATCCGACGATCTTCACTGGCGTCCGAAATGAAATGCGTATCGCGCAGGAGGAGATCTTCGGCCCGGTCGCAGCGGTGATCAAGGTTGACGACGTCGATGAAGCGATCGCCGTGGCGAACGACACGATCTACGGGCTCGCCGCCGCGGTCTGGACTGAGAGCCTGTCGAAGGCACACCGGGTGGCCCGCGGGATCCGTGCGGGCACGGTCTGGGTCAACACCGCGGGCCTCTACGATCCGGGTATCTCCTTCGGCGGCTACAAGCAGTCAGGTTACGGACGGGAGCTGGGGTTGCAATCGATGGAGACCTACACACAGACGAAGTCCGTCTGGATCAACCTGAAGTAGCACCATGAAGGTCTTTAAACGCATCTTCGGGCACAGTCACGATCACCACGAGCACGTGGGCGATGTTCTACAGGCGAGTTCCGAGGGCCTGCGGGCGCTGGCGATCTCGTTTGGTGGCCTCATGCTCACGGCGGTCCTCCAGGTGTTTCTCGTTCTTGTGAGCGGTTCGGTTGCGCTTCTCGCCGACACGATCCACAACTTTGGCGATGCTTTGACTGCTCTTCCGCTAGGTGTCGCTTTTCTTCTGTCACGACGTCATCCGACCCGACGGTATACGTTCGGCTACGGACGGGCTGAAGATCTCGCCGGCGCATTTGTCGTGCTGATGATCGCTATTTCCGCTGGCGTTGCCGGATGGGAGTCGGCTCGGCGTCTCTTCGAGCCAACGAAGGTGCAACACATCGGTTGGGTGGTGGTCGCGGGGCTGATCGGATTTGTGGGCAACGAGATCGTTGCGGTGTATCGCATCCGGGTGGGACGCCGCATCGGATCCGCGGCACTGGTTGCGGATGGGCTACACGCGCGAACGGATGGGCTGACTTCCCTGGCTGTGGTCGTCGGTGCACTCGGAGTCGTGGCGGGCTTTCCGCTGGCCGACCCCATCGTGGGACTGCTGATCACGGTCGCGATCCTCGGCATCCTGCGTAGCGCAGCGCGCGATGTCTACCGTCGCTTGATGGACGCCGTTGATCCGAATCTCGTCGGCGAGGTTGAGGACCTGCTGCGGAGTGTGCCTGGGATCGATGCCGTTGATAGTGTCCGTCTACGTTGGGTTGGGCACGAGCTGCGCGCCGAATGCGAGATCGTCTCGGATCCTCGCCTCACCCTCGTCGAGGCGCACGCTATCTCAGCACAAGCCCACCATCTTCTTCTCCATCAGGTGCCACACTTACGCCGTGCGTCTATCCACACGAGTCCCCGTGCTGAGGAGGGAACCGATCACCACGCGTTGCTCGCCCATCATTCCGAGAACCTTCGGAGCTGATCCCCGACACGGCGTTTCGCGGATGGGGAAGTTAGCACGACAAGCAAGGAACAGGGTCTACGGGCTCATGGTCTCCGGCAGTGAAATCTGACAGTCGGTCACGTCTCAGTTGACAGCGACCACCCCGGCCATCCCTCCCTCGAAATGTCCGGCCACGTGGCACGCGTAGGTAACCTCACCACTCTCCGGGAAGGTCCAGGTGATCTCCTTCGTCTCGCCGGGGGCGAGTGACACAGCGTTGTCCTGGTCCATCATCATCGAGTCGTCCCCAGCCATCTCCTCTTCGTGCTCCATGTGAAACTCGTCGTCGCCCAAAGAGAATTCGTGATCATTCTCACCGGCGTTGGTCACTTCGAAGGTCACGGTTTCTCCGGCCTCGACCTCGATCGACGCCGGATCGAACCTCAGTTCGTCGAGAG
>JACCXF010000054.1 GCA_013697295.1 Actinomycetota bacterium
TTCGCAACCATCATGCCCGCACACCCGGCCCTGGGCGTTGCGCAGCGAGGCACGGGGAACGGCTTGTGGTTTCGACCCACGGATGGCGGACTGGCTTCGCATCGAAACTCCTCCCTCCGGCCCGAAGCCGCCCCTCCCATTTACCGTGGGGGCGTGACCCTCGAACCAACCTTCATCAGCTATTCGCACGCCGCCCCCGATACGGTTTGGAGCGGATCGTGAAACGCGGGCGGGACGGGTCGCCCCGGTATCTCTCGCTCCCCCTGAGATGGTTGGGGGCGCTGGTCAAGGTCCTAGGGAGGCCGCCGGCCCGGGCTCTTCGAGGAACCGCCAGGCGGGTGGCCGATCCGGCTCGTGTGGTCGTCGACTACTGGTCCTCGGAGAGAGTCACGGTCCGGCAGGCGTTCGTAGCGGTGTCGATCGCGTCGCTTACGTCCCTCGTGGCGGGACTGACCCTCGCGGGAATGCGGGGTCGAGTCGAGGCCGTCACCGGCCTCTTCGTGCTGATCCCCGTCTCGATCGGGATGCGCGGGAACATCTTCGGCGCGCTTGCCGCCCGTCTCGGCACATCGATCCACTCGGGACTGTTCGAAGTCTCTCGCGACCGAGAAGGCGTTCTTGCGCAGAATGTTTACGGCGCGATCCTGCTGACCGTGGCGACGTCTGTGGCCATGGGGGGGATCGCCTGGGGGATCGCCAACCTGCTGGGCATAAACACGGTTCCGGTCTGGGACTTCATCGTCGTGGCGTTGATCGGCGGCCTCATCTCCTCCGTCCTCGTCCTTGCGGTCACCGTCGTGCTCTCCATCACATCGTTCCGCCGCGGGTGGGATCTCGATTCGGTCGGCGCGCCACTCATCACCGCGATCGGCGACGTCGTCACTCTTCCCGCGATCCTCGCTGCGTCGTTCCTGGTGAATATCGAGTACGTGACTTTCGTGCTTGGGCTTCTCTCTGTTGTCAGCGGAATCTTCGCTCTCTACAACGGCTGGTCGACCCTCCGACTTCTGACGCGCAGGATCGTGAGAGAAAGCTTTCCCGTGTTGTGTATCGCGATCGTCTTGGACGTCCTGGCGGGTGCCGTCGTGGATCCCCGCATCGAGGGAGTGTTCCTTCCCTTCCCTGCGTTCCTCATCATCATCCCGGGTTTTCTCGAGAACACCGGCGCCCTGGGATCGATCCTCGCCGCGCGCCTGGGGTCGAAGCTGCATCTCGGTGCCATCACGCCTCGAGCTCGCCCCGAGGCGCCGGCTCTTCTCGACGGGACCATCGTGCTCGTGCTCGGGTTGACGATTTATACGCTCACCGCGGCATCGACGCTGCTGGTCGCGAACCTGTTCGGCTACGCATATCCGGGAGCCTTCCGGTTTGCCGGAATAACCATCGTTGGCGGGCTGATCGCCACTCTGCTCGCCTCCGTTATCGGCTACTACGCCGCGACGATCACTTATCGATTCGGTTTCGACCCCGACAACCACACGATCCCCCTAGTGACCAGCGGCATGGACCTGCTCGGAGTCATCTGTCTGATCACGGCACTGACCATCTTCGGAGTAGCCTGATGTGGGAAGGGGGGACCTAACCTCGTGGATACGGGAGAAGGCCCGAGAACTGTCAAGGGGGTCCTTGCGGAGATCAAGGACTCCTCGGAACTTATGGTCGACCTGGCCTATGCGGCCGTGTTCTTCCAGGACGAAGACCTCGCACGAGAGGTTACGCGTCTCGAAGAACGTATGTTCAGCCACCTGCACGACCTGCGAAAGCTTTCGATCCTCTCCGCGAGAAGTCCGGAGGATGCAGAGCACATGGCGGGAGTGCTCGAGATCGGTTCCGCCGTCGAACACATCGCGGACGCGGCCGACGACATCGCCCGGGTAGTCAGCTCGGGTCTCGGGATCGTCGAGGACCTTCGCCAAGACCTGAGGCACGCGGACGAAGTCCACTCTCGGACGAAGGTACGAGAGGGGGCTCCGGCGGTCGGGCAGACGCTGCGGGCCCTGTCGATGCCCGTCGAGATCGGAATGTGGGTCCTTGCCCGACGACGAGGTGGGGAATGGGATCTCGACCCCGGCCCGGACTACGTAGTGACCACCGGTGATGTTCTCCTCATGAAGGGACCGGAGGACGGGATCAACCTCGCTCGCGAGCTCATGGGGGCGCCACCCCTGCCCGAACCCCCGGAGAGGGCAGAGATAGTCCTTTCGGATCTCGATCGGGCCGTCGACCTCCTCGTCGAGATGAAGAACTCTGCCGAGGTCGCCGTCGGTCTTGCGTACTCGGCATTGCTGTTCAACGATCAAGCACTCTCGGCCGAAGTATCGAACCTCGAAGCCCGTTCGGACGCGATCCACGACGAGCTGGAGTCGTGGGTGTTGCGCAGCGCCCAAGAGGCGCGCAACCCGGATGACCTCCGCGGCCTGATCCGCCTCGCTCACGCGTCGGAAATGATCTTTGACTCCGCACGAGAGATGACGAGGCTCGTGGAGAAAGGCGAAGAGCTACATCCCGTTATCGCCGCAGCTCTTGTCGAGTCGGACGAGGTGGGACACGAATCGGTGGTGGGTGAGGGTGCTCCGGCTGCGAATCGGTCGATCAAGGATCTGTCGGTCGAAACCGAGACGGGCATGTTCATCCTTGCGGTTCAGCGAGGGCGCCGGTGGACCTACCGGCCCAAAGCGAGTTTCGTGTTCCAACCCGGCGACCGCGTTATCGCGATCGGCCCCCCCGAGGGTGGCGAGGAGCTCGACGACCTCGTCGGCATGCGTAGGGAGATGGCACAGGCATAGGCGCGCTGCAAGTCGGGCATAGTACGAACGGCGGCGACACCACAAGGAGACTTACAGATGGCCAAGGACATGCCTCAACCAGACGGCTCCATCCCTCAGAAGCCGACTCTGTTTCAGACGGTGGGAGCGATGGTGGCGGGCATCATCGCCGTCAAGCTCGCGACCTACGTGATCACGACCCTGTGGCGGCTGGTGACCCGCGAGGACCCTCCGCAGATCGATCAAGCCGTCCCAGCGGCGAAGAAAGCCGCCTGGATCGCGCTGGTCGGCGCAGCCAGCGGAGCCGCGCGACAGAGCGCCCGGGACCTGATCAAGCCACCTCAGTCCGGTCCCGCTTAAAAGACCTCTAGCGAGGCGCCGGAGAGGGGGTCGCCTCGCCGGCCGGCCCCCTCTGTGCCGCCCGCCGGGCGGAGATGGACGCCTCCAAAGAGGCTAGAGACGTACGACTGCGTCGGGACTCCCTCCGTGCCCGCCGGGCTACCCGTCCAACGGCGGCCTCTCTGCGGAGCTCTTCGATGTGGACCCCTGCAACTATCGCTGCGATCTGACTCTGCATGCCTGGACCTCCCCTTCCACTTGCACTTGCGTTCGACACCAGTCAACAGCGTATACTGGTGTCGGCCAGTGTGCAACCGGCTAAAGCATTTTGATGGTGTTAGGGTCGCCCGGGAGGAAACGATGAGCAACGCCACCGCTCTACCGCAGGAGCTCGAGCTCGTGCATGCCTTCACGAACACGATCGACATCGAGCCCGGCGCCGAGGAATTGGGCACCCCGGCCCAGTCGCGGGCGTGGTTGGTGGATCAGGACCTTATTGAGGCGGACGATCCCGTGTCCGAACGGGACCACCGCGAAGCCATCTCCTTGCGAGGATCGCTACGGTCGGTCCTCGCCGCACACAACGGTGCCGAGCTATCGCCCCAGGAGATCTCCGCAATCAACGATGTGGTTGCTCGCTATCCCTTGACGGTCTTGTTCGGTCCCCACGCCGAGCCGCGGATAGCTTCCACCGGCTCGGGCGTTCGGGGAGCTCTTGGTGAGATCATGGCGGGGGTCGTCATCGCCGTCTCGAACGGGACCTGGCCCCGCCTTAAATCCTGCGCACGAGAGTCATGCCAGTGGGTCTTCTACGACCACTCGAAGAACAGATCCAAGCGCTGGTGTTCGATGACAGTGTGCGGTAACAGGACCAAGACAAAGGCCTACCGGGAGCGCCACAAGGTCCCCGACTCCCGAACCTGACATGCGCAAACTGCGTATGTCACAAGGCTTCCAATACGGCGGCCGGTTTCCGATAAAGAAACAACGCCTAAAGATCGGAGATCGTGGTGGCAGGGAAAGTGCACGTCAAAGCGGACGGCATCGCATGGCAGGTCCTTCTGGACGGCCATCCGGTCGCGAACTTCGACCTCGTCGGTGAGGCCCTCGACTACGCCGCGATGGTCGAGTCGAGTCCGCGGGAGCGAAGCGCCCTCAAGGTCTGATCAGAGCGTCGCGGTTGCGCGCCTCGACGCCGGCTCCATCCCCTCGCTCTTCCCCGCGGGTGTCAGATCCAGGCCCCGGAGTAGCTGAGCGTTCAGCGCCACGATGATCGTGGACAGGCTCATGAGGACGGCCCCAACCGCCGGGGCGAGCGTGATGCCGGCCCACGCTAAGACTCCGGCCGCGAGTGGGATCGCCACCGCGTTGTACCCCGTCGCCCACACAAGGTTCTGGATCATCTTGCGGTAGGACGCTCGCGACAGCGTGATCACGCCCAGCACAGCGCGCGGATCATCGGACGCAAGCACCACGCCCGCGGACTCGATCGCAACATCCGTGCCCGCACCGATCGCGATGCCGACGTCGGCTCGAGCGAGCGCCGGAGCATCGTTGACCCCGTCGCCCACCATGGCGACAACGCGCCCGCGGCCCTGCAGGTCGATCACGGCGGCGTCCTTGTCCTCCGGAAGGACCTCCGCGAAGACTTCGTCGATCTCCAGGCGACCGGCGACTCGCTCGGCCACCTGACGAGCGTCACCAGTGATCATCGCAACCTCGATGCCAAGCTCGTGCAACGCGTCGATCGCAGACGCCGACTGCGGCCGAATCTCGTCCTCGAGAGCCAAAGCGCCCAACACCTCTCCCCGGCGCAGCACGTAGAGAACGGCCGCGCCACTCTCGATCCAAGGTCTCGTCTCTTGTTCAATGGCCGGCGGAACGTGCGTACCGCGCTCCCGGAGCAGCGCCGGCCCCCCCACGGCGACCGTCTCCGTTCCGACATCGGCTTCCACCCCTCGGCCGGTGAGCGATCGGAAGCCAGATGCCGTCGGCACCGGTCCGTGCTCCCGACCAGCGGCGACGATCGCGCGAGCGAGCGGGTGCTCGCTATCGCTCTCGACGGCCGCGGCAAGCGCGAGCAACTCGGAATCATCGTCCCTGGACGCGACGCCAGTTACGACGTGTCTCGCGGCGGTGAGCGTGCCCGTCTTGTCGAAGAGGATCGTGTTCACCTTGCGCATGCGCTCCAGCGCCAAGCGATCCTTCACCAGGATGCCGTTGCGTGCCGACAGGGCCGTCGAGATCGACACGACCAAAGGGATCGCCAGGCCGAGAGCGTGGGGGCAGGCGATGATCAGAACGGTCACCATGTTCTCGACCGCGCTCCGAGTATCTCCGAGGAGCGACCACACCACGAAGGTGATGATTCCGGCACCAGATGCCGCGTAGAACAAGAACGCTGCCGCGCGGTCCGCGAGCGCCTGCGCACGTGACCGGGAACCCTGAGCCTCCTCCACCAAGCGCCGGATACCCGCCAAGGCAGTTCCCTCACCGGTAGCGCGCACGCCAACGCGGATCGCAGAGTCCGTAGCGACGGTTCCCGCGACCACAGCGTCACCTTCTTGGCGCAGCACCGGTCTCGACTCCCCGGTCACCATGGATTCGTCCACCTCGGCGCTGCCCTCGACGACGGCCCCATCGGCCGGGACACGGCCCCCCGGTCGCACCAGGACGAGGTCGCCAACGACCAGATCGCCCACCCTCACGGTTTCGATGGCGTCACCGACGACTCGCTCGGCCTCGTCGGGAAGAAGTTCCGCAAGCGCATCCAGCGCACTACTGGCGCGGCCGATAGCCTTCATCTCCTGCCAGTGGCCGAGCAGCATGACCGCGATCAGTGCGGCCAGCTCCCACCAGAAATCGAGATCAACCGCGCCGAGCTGAGTCGCCCAGCTGGCGATGAAGGCCACCGAGATCGCAAGGGCGATGAGCAGCATCATGCCGGGGCGGCGCGTCCTGATCTCGTGGACGGCTCCGGTCAGGAACGGGGTACCCCCGTAGACGAAGATGACCGTGCCGAGCACGGCAGGGATCCATCGACCACCCGGTAGCGTGGGGGCCTCGTAATCGAGCAGCATCTGAAACATCTCGCTGAAGAACACCACCGGGACCGTTAGAGCGAGAGTGACCCAGAAGCGGTCCCGGAACGCCCCCCCGTGTCCCTCGTGACGGGCGCCCGAGCGACGGGCAACGGACCCCTCGGCGGCGCTGCCGTCCCGTTCGGACCCCCCCGAACCCGAGCGAGGATGAAGCCCGTCCCGAAGAGCGACGCCTCCGCCGGGCTTTGCAACGTCGTCGTTCCGCCGTGCCGAGTTCATCTCAGATCCTTTCTCTAGATACCC
>JACCXF010000058.1 GCA_013697295.1 Actinomycetota bacterium
AACCGGTACTTCTGGCGGGGCGCCCGTGGCTGGGCGCCCCGCTGCGCGTGGGACGCTAAGCGGAGCGAGCGGACGGAAAGTGTGGGGTTGAACACGAACGACGGCGGACCTAGGTGACGTCCACGTCTTATCGCGCCACGAGAGCGGCGCTGGGCGTTGCCGCGCTGTGCGCGTTCGCCGCAGCCCTGGCCCTTACCTGGATGTTCTTGCACGGAGGCTTCGTTTCCGGTCGGTCCGTAAGGGCCGTCTTTTCATCTCCGGGAGTAGGACAACAGTTGCCCGTGGGCGGCGACATCAAGGTTCGCGGTGTGCTGGTCGGGTCGATCTCGGACATCGTGCTCTCGAAGAGCGGCAACGCGGTGGTCGAGTTCCGCCTCGATGAAGGTGTGGAGCTTCCCAGCGACACCCGTGCAGAGATCAGGTCGAAAACCGTCTTCGGTCAGAAGTGGCTCGAGCTGATCCCCGCCCCGGATTCGACGGCCACCCTCCTCGCCAAAGGGAGCGTTATCCCCGACGAGCTCACGGTGGAACCGGTGGAGCTCGAACGATCCCTCGAGCTGGGGCACGAGCTGTTGTCGCGCATCCCGTTGAAAGATCTAACCACCGTCTTCCGTACCCTGGCGGAGGGTTTCTCGGGGCAGGAGGGGGACGCGCGTAACGCGCTGGACCGTGGATTGGTCGCACTCCGTGCGGTCAACTCCCGAGCGGATGAGCTGGATACGAGCCTCCGGCAGCTGCGCGAATTCTCAGGGTGGTTGAACGAGAACGACGCGAACCTCCTCGCGTTCTTGGACGCGTTCGATCGGTCGAACCGGGCGCTGGTGGGGGCGGCTCCGGAGTTCACGAGCTCGTTGGGCTCGGTGCCGGTGTTCTTGAACCACCTGGCGAGCTTCCAGGCCCGCAACGAGGGAAACTTGGGGAGACTCGCCGAGGGTGGAGCCACGATCGCCGAGCTCCTCCGCGATAACAGGTCGGACCTCGTCGACATCATCGTGCAGTTGCAGGCGTTCACCACCGTCTGGAACTCGGGGTTGAGGCAGCCGTGCGACGGGCCCTTCGAGGGCGACATGACGTGCTGGCAGGTCTACCAGCCGCCCGGACTGGAGTCACGGGGCCTCTACGGACGGGGTCGGGCGCCGGCCGCGAACGAACCGGGGGACCCCGGTCTGCTTCGAGCTCTGGCCCCCCCGTCGAGTCGAGCGGACGCTCGTGAGGCGCTCGAGGACGCCCTCGGACGGAAGGCTTCGCCTCGTCTCGTAGCGCTGCTCGAGGCGGGGATGGCCGAGGACGCGCGTCAGGATGAGGCTCCCTGATGGGCGGACTGACCTGGACCTCCATCAAGCTGACGATCTTCACCGCCGTCACCGTTGTCGTCACGGTATGGATCGCCACCCTTATCGGGAACTTCCAACTCTTCTCCGATCCGTACGAGATCACGGCCCAGTTCACGGACGCGACCGGCTTGCTCCGGGGCGACGTAGTGAAGGCTGCCGGCGTCACCGTCGGCAGGGTCGAATCGATCGAGATCGAGAACGGCCTGGCTCTGGTCACCATGTCCATCGAGGAAGGCAACGAACTTCCGGCGGACCTGAACGCCGAAGTGCGTTTCCGCAACCTCATCGGTCAGCGGATGGTGACGCTGGTTCAGGGGCGCACCGGAGCCGCCGGCCTGCTGGAGTCCGGCGACACGATCCCCCTGGCGCAAACGAAGGCGGCGTTCGATCTCACCGAGCTGTTCAACGGCCTGCGACCCCTGATCCGTTCGACGGATCCGGAGGACATCAACACGGTCACGCGCGCTCTGGTCCAGGCGCTGAAAGGGCGGGGCGGACAGATCGAGAGTCTTCTGACGAACGTCTCGGATATCTCCGATGTCGTCGCGTCGAGGGACTCGGAGTTGACGACCCTGCTGCGGAACCTCAACGTCATCACCGAAGACATCGCCGGGCGCGATGGGCAGCTGCGGTCAACGGTCGCGGACCTCAACACGTTCCTCGGTGAGCTCCAGGCGAACAAGGATGTGCTGGCCGCGGCTCTCGTATCTCTCGACGACGCCGCAGGGCGCTTGGGCCGGCTGGTCGACAACAACGATGCTGCGATCGAAGGCGAGATCAGGGACCTGGCGACCCTGCTGGACGCGGTGGACGACAAGCGGGCGGATCTCCGGGGTGCATTACGGGCGCTGCCGGAGATGCTGGTCGGCGTGGAGCGGATCAACTCCTACGGGCAGTGGTCGATGATCCACCTGATCGAAGCGTGCAGGGACGATCTCAACATCTGCGGTCGCCGGGGGACCCCATGAGATCGTTCCGAGAACGCAGTCCGTTGGTCGTTGGCCTTCTGTCGTTGGTGCTGATCGCCGCCGGTGTGGGACTCGCCTTCTCGATCAATCGCTTCGAGGGTTTACGCGGCGTGTACACGCTCTCCGCCGACCTGCAGGACGCGGCGGGCCTTCAACCCGGTAACGAGGTGAGGGTCGCCGGCGTCAAGGTTGGTCAGGTCAAGTCGTTGCGCCTCGCCCCCGGAGCGGCCCGCGTGATCATGGAAGTCGAGCGCGACGTCCGCATCCC
>JACCXF010000067.1 GCA_013697295.1 Actinomycetota bacterium
CCCGAAGCAGCCTAGTCCACCTCTCCGTACCCGAAGCCCCGCCCCTCGATTGCCGAGGGAGCGGGGCTTCACTCGTTCCGGCTTGCACCGACGTGGACGACGGCACCGTCCGGATCGGCGACCGCAGCCTGCGTTCACCCCACTCCTGGCCGGGAACGCGTAGGTCACGTCGAAGCCCGAGCAGGTCGCGGAAAAAGGCGAGCGAGGGCTGGGAACGCCTCACGAGACCTGCCGACCATGCGTGACCACGATCACGGCTGATCCGTTGTCAAGCCACGCACTGCGGCCTACAATGCATCGCCCACGCTGCTGAGGGGGAGCGTGCGCAAGGAGGAAGCACGGGAGGCTTGGCGGCTCGAGTCCGAAAACTGAGGCAGTCTGGGGAATCGATGCGCACGTTGCGGGTCGTGATGGTCGACGATCACCGGTTGATGCTCGACGCCCTGCTGCTCGCTCTTCGGGACGCCGAGGGGATCGAGCTCGTCGGCGACACGAACGAGGGTCGCCGGGCTCTCCCCCTCGTCGGCGAGACGAACCCGGACGTCGTTCTGCTCGACTTCCGGATGCCCGACATGGACGGCCTCGCGGTGCTCGACCGGATCCGTAAGCACCACCCGGACGTGAAGGTCATCATGCTTTCCGGCAGCGACGACCCGGAGCTGATCCAGGACGCACTCCGACGCGGTGCGAGCGCGTTCATCCTGAAGCAGATCGATCCCCGCGACCTGCCGGGGGCGATCCGCCAGGCCGTCGAGGGAACGATCTACAGCGCGATCGGCCGCGCCGAGGAAGCGAACGGCGGCCCCGATTCGGGCGGCTTGACGCCGAAGGAGCTCGACGTGCTCAGCCGGGTCGCCCGGGGGCTATCGAACAAGGAGATCAGCAAGGAGCTGTGGCTATCCGAGCAGACGATCAAGTTCCACCTCACGAACATCTACCGTAAGCTCGGCGTGGGCAACCGGACCGAGGCCGCCCGCTTCGCCTATCAGCAGGGCCTCATCCGTCCATACGAGGACATGCCTTTCACGCCGGGCTCCTAGTCAGGCGAGCTCGAGGCGGACGTCCGGGTGTTGCAAGACCCACGCCCGCAGGAAGAAGTCCAACTCGACCGGGTCCGGATGGACGACTTCCAACGTCTCGCCGATTGGCATCGTCGGGCACCCGGCCGCGGCGAATGCGGCTTCGAGCGCGCTGCGTGCAGTCTGATCCTCGACGCGGATCTGCATGCCGCCATTGTCGCCTATGCGGACAGCGCGCGGCCCTGCCCGAACGGGTGGGATTTCGGCTTCCACAACCGGATCGGTGCCCGCGACGCCTCCTCCAGAACCACCAGGAACGTTTTTTCCACAGCAGGGGTTGTCTTTTCCCCAAACATCTGCAGGGCGGCGACGGCGTCGCACCGCTGCCACTGGAATGCGAAGGCGGTCGGGTTCCCCGTCCAGCTCCCTTCGTTCGCCGTCAGCTGCTGCCCCACCCGGGCAGTCCCCGAGATGGTCGGCCGCTCGGTGTTCCTGGGAGGTGCGGGAGAGCTCGCCGCGGCGACTGTCGCCGTCTCGTCCGACTGCGCCGAAGCAGACCCGTCGGGGTTGGTAGCGGTCACCCGCACGCGGATCGTGCGGCCGGCATCCGCAGCCGTGAGCGTGTAGGTCTTCTACGTCGCGTTGGCAATGCTCACGCACGCGTTTCCGCCAGCGTTACAGCGAAGCCATTGGTAGCTGAACGACGTCGGGCTGTTGGTCCAGGTCCCGTTTTCGGCCGTCAACGTCTGCCCGACCGTCGGCGTACCGGTGATCGTCGGCGGTGACGTGTTGGCCGGCGGAGCGGCCGTCGCAACTCCCGCCATTGCAGCAAGTGCAAACATCGTGGCCAGTGCGAGCGCGGTGATGTTGCTCGGCCATCTCTTCCGAAGCGTGTGTCTCATCTGAATTCCCCCTCTTTGAATGCCAGCCCGAGTAGGTTGCTCAGAAGGGAAATCAGAAAACGCAAGAGCGGGGAAGCTCACAATGTCCAAACACGGGCGTCTTCGAGAAGCGAGGCGAGCACGCACGGGTTTCGAGATGGGGTAGAACCCGAGTAGGATCGCGATGGCAGCCGTCTGCGGGCGGGCCGGCGAATCCTCTCCCCCTGAGCGCTGGCCCGCCCCTCTGAGTTCCTTAGACGCTGTGAGGGGCGGTTTCGTTTCCGCCCGCTGTGGACGTCACTGCGAAAGGGGATGCCGCGGGGCGGGCCGGCTGGTTCGTGCCGTGAGGCGAAACGAATGCCCCCCGCCCCGCGCGACGCCAGCCTACGAGGCCCTGTCGGCGCTGTTCTCGACCTCGCCACGCCAGGCGCCGGTCTCGACGCCGCGGCCCTCGATCAGCTCTTTGAACCGCTCGAGGTCGCCCTTCACACGACGGCTGTCTGCCCCCAGCGCAGCCCCGGCGGACTCGACGACGCCCTCCGGCTCCCAGTCCATCTGCACGGCCACCCGCGTCGTGTTCTCGTCGATCTGGTGGAACGTGACCACGCCGGAGTTCTCCCGGCCCTCGGTTGCCTTCCAGGCAACCCGGTGATCCGGATGCTGCTCGGTGATCTCCGCCCGCCACTGCTCCTTCTTGCCGCCAACTTCGGCCGACCAGACAAGGTGCGTGTCGTCGACCTGCTGGACGCTCTCGATGCCCTCCATGAACTTCGGGAACTGCTCGAACTGCGTCCACTGGTTGTAGGCGGTGCTCACGGGCACGCTGACGTCAATCGTCTCTTCGATGCGAGCCATTCTTGTCTCCTTGTCTTCGGTTGAGGCATATACCTGCCCGGGCGCCCGAAACGGAAACGAAGCAGCCCGCGCGGCTCACGGCGTATCGCTCACTTGTGAAAGGAGCCCGCCCGCACACCCCGCCGGCCGCGGCTAAGCCAGTCTCGAGCGCATCGCGCGCCGCGGAATCCTCGATCGGATCTGCATGCTCAGACTGCGGAGCGCGTCTGCTCTTGCTGAAGGCTGCTCCTCCCGGCCGACCTGAACGACTGGGAGACCGAACGATGGTCGTTCAGAGGCTGGGGCCCCGTGTCCGCGGGCGATTGGGCCTTCACAGCGGCAGTCGCGGTCGTCGCGAGTTCGTCGCGTCGGCTCAGGGCGTAGGCAACAGTGCGCGAGGCAGGGCTTGATGCCGTCCGGCGA
>JACCXF010000077.1 GCA_013697295.1 Actinomycetota bacterium
CCAGCGATAGACCCTGTGACGAGTTGCCGAACAGACCGAACATCAGAGTGGCCACACCCGCAGCCGTCAGAAGGGCTCCCGTCACAGTCCTGGCGACGGACCACCGTGCATCCGATGGATTGGCGTCACGCAGAGCTTCCATCGGTGTGACGCGCGACGCCTTGCGCGCAGGCAACACAGAGGACACGACCGTAACGATCGTCCCCACGAGCAGCGACACGATGATCGTACGAGGTAGGAGTTGAAGTGTCGTCGAAGGAAGCTCGATCCCGAAGGTTGCCAAGAGCACCTGTAGTAGGACGGCGATCGCGACTCCAACCCCCAGTCCGACGAGAGAAGCCGTTACGCCCACGAGCAACGCCTCCAGCAGCACAGACCCCATGATCTGCCGGCCGTTCGCCCCAAGTGCGCGCAGGAGTCCGAACTCGCGCATTCGCTGAGCCACGGTGATCGAGAATGTGTTGTAGATGATGAACGCGCCCACGAACAGAGCGACTCCCGCGAAGACGAGGAGTGCGGTGTTGAAGAATCCCAATCCTTGCTGGATGCTCTGAGCCTGCTCGCGAGCGACGCTGGCACCGCTGGAGGCTTCGACGCCCTGCGGCAGGACCTCCTCGATGCGGGTCTGCAGGTCCGCGGTGGCCACCCCGTCTTCAGCGGCTATCTCGATCGATGCGAGGCGACCCTTGCGGTCGAATAGCTTCTGGGCCGTTTCGGTATCGAACGCAGCGAGGGTCGCTCCGGCGAGGTTGTCGGCCTCGCCGAAACCGGCCACGCCGGAGACGGTGAACTCGTCGGCGCCGGCCTGAGTGAGAACCGTGATGCGATCGCCCACCTCGAACCCGTTATCCCCGGCGGTGCCGGCATCCACCACGACCTCATCTGGTCCCACCGGCGCGTCGCCGTCTCTGAGCGTGAGAGGCGTAAGGGGTTCGGGGACCCAGTTCACCCCGAGCGTGGGCGCCCCGTTGGGAGTGATCGCTTTGCCACTTTGATCCACGAACTGTGCGTATCCGTCCACGGACCCGCTGGCGATGGCAACTCCGTCGACGTCGCGGACACGTAGCACGAGGTCGTCGGGGATCGGTTTCCTGCTTCCGCCGATCTGAGCCTCGAACGAGCTCTCGCTGCGGACATAGACATCCACCCCTTTGGTGACGTCCGTGAAGAGATCGTCGAACGTCCGGCTCATCGTGTCCGTCAGGACGAACGTCCCCGCGACGAATCCGACGCCAAGCACAACGGCAAGCGCGGTTAGGCCCAGGCGCAGTTTGTGCGCCATCAGGTTCTTGAGCGTCGTCCTCAACATGCCTAGCCCTCCAGGGACTTGAGCTTGTCGAGGACGCGCTCCACCGTCGGTTGGCGAACCTCGTCGACGATCTGGCCATCGGCCAAAAGGACCACACGGTCCGAGTAGCTGGCCGAGATCGGATCGTGGGTGACCATCACGATCGTTTGGCCGAAGTCCTTCACCGCGGTGCGCATGAACTCTAGGATCTCGGAGCCGCGCCTCGAGTCGAGGTTTCCAGTGGGCTCGTCGGCGAAGACTATGTCGGGTTTCGAGGCCATCGCGCGCGCCGCGGCCACGCGCTGCTGCTGCCCGCCGGAGAGCTCAGTCGGCCGATGGGTTAGCCGATCCCCGAGACCAACTATGTCGATGATCTTCGCCAACCACTCTTCGTCTGCGTCGCGTCGGGCGAGGTCGAGGGGGAGCCGGATGTTCTCCTCCGCCGTTAGCGTCGGGACCAGGTTGTACGACTGGAAGATGAACCCGACTTGGTCTCGCCGGAGGCGCGTCTTCCCCTTTTCATCGAGGGCGGTGACCTCCACGTCACCGATGAAGACTTGGCCGGAGGTGAGGTCGTCTAGACCTGCCAGGCAATGCAACAAGGTGGATTTGCCGGAGCCCGAAGGTCCCATGATCGCGGTGAACTCTCCCGAGGGGAAGCTCACCGTCACGCTGTCCAGGGCGCGGACGGAGGTCTCTCCAGAACCGTAGATCTTCGTTGCGGCAACGGCTCGCGAGGCGAAGGTCGCGTTCGACCGTTCCTGCATCGCTTCAGTCACCGCTGCCTCCTTGATGATCTGGATGTCGTCGGCCACAGGCTACGCGCTCGGGAGCCGAGCGTGAGATGTCTTCACGTTGGGAACCGCGGGCGGCGACCCCCACCGGAAACCAGACAAGCCCCCGTCTCCGGGGGCCTGTCTTGCGTCTTTTCTAAGCTGCGCATCAGCAACTTCGTTGTCGGTCGCCACCGTTTTTGACACGGCGCACATCGCTGCCCGCCGTTCAGGATGTCCCCTCCTTCGCCGTAGAGAACGTCGCCGTTGTCACAGCCCTGGAGGATGTCGCCCGTGCCCCCCACCTCGGAGCGTGGCTGTTGTTCCCGGGCTGCGGCTGGGAGTCCAGCGGCGGGGAAATCGGGGGAGGAGAAGGAGGCGGAGGGGCGAGGCTGAGGGACCTACGGCAGCCGGCCCACCTTCGAAGCGAACGTAAGAGAGGCCACGCCGGGAACCGCCCTGAGCTCGGAGATGGCTCCCTCAGGCACCCGGGCGACGAAGCCATCCACGAGGGCGAGGTCGCGACTAACCCGGCCGCCGAGCTTGATGACCGCCTGCTCGGCCGCTCCCGCAGCCCCGCGGGTGGTCCGAACGATGACGGGCAACCTGTTCTGCGTCGCAGGGGTGGCTGGCTTCGGGGGGTCATTCAACGCTGGAACCACGAGGAGCGCGGTCATGCTCACGAGAAAGGCGGCGAAGGCGCGATCCACCCTGACATCGCGCTTGGGGGCTCCGTAGCCGGCATAGCTCACCTACGTACCCCTCTGAAGACCGTCCAGCCCGGCGCGGTCCCTGCACACCGAACTCTAAG
>JACCXF010000088.1 GCA_013697295.1 Actinomycetota bacterium
GCAGGTGGCGCTACAGATCGCCGATCGAGGTTACGTTCTCGAAACCGGAGAGATCGTTCTCGAGGACGATGCCGACAAGCTCCTCACGAACGATCAGGTGCGAAAGGCTTACCTCGGCGAGGGGTAAGGAGCCAGCCTGGTATGCAGAGGTATGCAGAGGGCCTTCGCCGGGTCCGCAACCGCAGCCTTCGGGAAGCGGGACCGGCTCGGTCGACTACACTCCCAAAAATCACGGAGGAGTTCATTCGGAAGAGTTCACGGGGGAGGAACGAATGAGTGGGACCGCGAGCGGCCGGCTTAAACTGGTGATTCTGTTGGGCACGTTGCTGCTGGTATTCGCAGCGGCGTGTGGGGAAGAAGCTCCGGAAACCGACACCGGAGGCGGCGGAGAAGACGCCGGCGCAGGATTCGAAACCATCGAAGAGGGGACCCTCACCGTGGGCTCCTGCCTCGACTACCGTCCGTTCGAGTTCGTGAAGGACGGCGAGGAACAGGGCTTCGACGTCGAGGTGGTCGAGGCCATCGCCGAGAAGCTCGATCTCGAGGTCCAGTGGAAGAAAGCGAACTTCGACACGATCTTCACAGCGCAAGCCGCGAACAAGTTCGACATGGTGGCGGCTGCATCGACGATCCTTCCCGAGCGCGAAGAGATCGTCGACTTCTCCGATCCCTACTTCAACTCGCGGCAGGCGTTGACGATCAATACCGCAGAGTCGGGTGACATCGCGTCGGCGGAGGATGTCGGTGAAGGCGACATCGTCGCCGTCCAGAAGGGCACCACGGGAAAACTCTGGGCCGAGGACAATCTGGCCACCAATGGCGCCGAGATCAAGACCTTTGATGCCGCTCCGGACGCGTTCACCGATCTCGAGGCGGGCAACGTGCAGGCGGTCGTGAACGACGAGGGGTCCTCGATCGCGGAGGTCGAGCAGCGCTCCGGCCTCGAGATCGTCGAGGCCATCGACACCGACGAGAAGTACGGTTTCGCCTTCTCGAAGGACAACCCGGAACTCACCGAAGCCGCTAACGGGGCCCTGCAGGAGATCATCGATGAGGGCACGTACGCCGACATCTTCTCCAAGTGGTTCCCGGACCTCCCGGTTCCGCCTGAGTACGAGGGCAACTAAGCTCCCCTTTTCCGCTGAAGCACTGAGCGGGGATCGGAGCTGAAGGGATGTCGGCAACCGCCACGCGCGAGGCCGTCGCCGAGACGCCGCCGGATACGCGCGGCCCGACCGCACGCGAGCCCATGGCGATCCTCATCACGGGATGGGTCTCGATCGGCGCGGCCATCGGCGGGACGCTGCTCCTCCAGTTGCTTCAGGCCCTTGCCGGGCCCCAGGTCACACAGGAATGCGTCGCCGAAGGGGTCGAGCGCGACTTCACCGGGGCGGGGGGCGTGTGCAACATCCTCGAGGCGTTCCGCTCTCGCGCGCAGACCATCGTTTTGCTCCTCGCGATCATCACCGGTGTTTCAGCGATCGTCGCCGGCTTCTGGCGTTACCGGCACATGCCCTCCAAGCGCATGCGGGAACAATGCATCGCCGGGGCGGTCCTCGGCGTCCAGGGCCTCATCGTGGCTCTGGCGTTGTTGTGGGTTCGCCAGGCTGAACTAGGCACCTTCGTGCGCGTCTTCTTCAACATCGAGGTGCTCGAAGGCTACGGCGGCGCCTTCTTACAGGGTGCGCGTAACACTCTGCTCCTCGCCTTCGCCGGCGAGATCGGAGGGATCATCCTCGGGCTCGTGATGGCCATGCTCGTCCTGTCGAAGCGCCGTGTCGTGCGCGCGCCCGCCCGCGTGTACATCAACTTCTTCCGCGGCACCCCGCTCGTCTGGCAGCTGCTGGTTTTCTACTTCGGCCTGGCCCTCGGGCTGAACCTCGACGTGGGGGCCTTTCAGGTCGCGATCATCGTCTTCAGCCTGAACACCGGAGCGTATGCGGCGGAGGTGTTCAGGGCCGGGATCCAGTCGATCGAGAAAGGGCAGATGGATGCGGCTCGGTCGCTGGGTATGTCCTACATGCAGGCGATGCGCTACTCGATCGTCCCCCAGGCCGTGCGACGGGTGATCCCACCCCTCATGAACGAGTTCGTGATCCTCATCAAGGACACCGCCCTCGTCATCGTTCTGGGCCTGCTGGCTTCGGAGTACGACCTCCTGTCGGTGGCGCGCGAGGGTTACAGCGCGACCTTCAACTCCACCTTCTTCGTCGCTGCGGCGGTCGGCTACCTGGCCGTGACCCTGCCCCTCATCCGATTGGTCAACTGGGTCGAGAGCAGGCTCCGAAGTGGTCTCACCGGGGTCGTGGGGCAATGAACGAAGACGGTTCGCTCGTTCGTCTCGAGGCCATCCACAAGTGGTTCGGCGCGTTGCACGTGCTCAAGGGGATCGACTTCGCCATCGAACCGGGGCAGGTCGTTACGATCGTCGGCCCTTCGGGGTCCGGCAAGTCCACCCTGCTGCGCACGATCAATATGCTGGAGGAGCCAACCGAGGGCAAGGTCTTCTTCGACGGCAGGGAGATCACCGACATCCGCACCGACCTCAACAAGGTGAGGACCGAGATGGGGATCGTGTTCCAGGCGTTCAACCTCTTCCCCCACAAGTCGGCGGTCGACAACATCACGATGGCCCTCGAGAAGGTCCTGAAGGTCGCCTCCGGCGAAGCGAAGAAGCGGGCGATGGAACAGCTCGAGAAGGTTGGAGTGGCCGAGAAGGCCAATGCCTATCCGGAACAGCTCTCGGGGGGCCAGCAGCAACGCGTGGCGATCGCCCGGGCCCTCGCGATGAAACCGAAGCTCATGCTGTTCGATGAGGTCACGTCGGCCCTCGACCCGGAGCTGATAAAAGAAGTTTTGGACGCGATCAAGAAGCTTGCGGAAGAGGGCATGACGATGGCGATCGTCACGCACGAGATGAGCTTCGCGCGCGAGGTCGGAACCAGGGCGCTGTTCATGGACGACGGCGTGATCATCGAGGACGGTGCCCCCGAAGACATCTTCTCGAATCCTAGTGACGAGCGCACGCGCTCGTTCCTCTCGCACGTCCTCTAGGGTCGTCTCGTGAAAAGGTCCGCTGTCCTTGCGCTCGTCGCGCTCGCCCTAGCCGCATGCTCGGGTGGAGCAGCGCGAGACGATGATCCATCAGCGATCCTGCCCGGAAAGATCCAGCCGACGGATGGACCCTACGTCTCGGTCGCCGTCGACAACCACTTCCACGACATCCATCGGAACGAAAACGTCGAGATAGCTGATGATCGAACCTTCGTCATCCGGAACGAGGGGCGCAACCTGCACAACGTCAGCATCCGTGGTACCGACATCGACCGCGACATCCGCATGGGGGAATCGTTCCGGTTGTCGTCGGTCGGCGAGAGGCTCGAGCCCGGGACCTACCAGATCTTCTGTCGCTACCACGACTACGAGGGGATGACCGGCGAGATCACGGTGACGGACTAGGGATTCAGGCCACCGCTTCCACGACTCCAGCCGCAACGCTCGCGATCACGAGGGCCGGCAGCAAGCTCACGACCCGCACTCTTACGATGTCGAGGAGGCGAAGAGAGATCCCCAGGACCAGGAGGCTGCCCGTCCCTTCGAGCTGGGCGATGACCTCGGAGGTCATGAGCGGCGAGACGAGAACGGCTGAGGCCGTGATGAGCCCCTGGATCACCGCGATCGAGACGAGCGACGCCAGCACCCCCCAGCCGTAGATGGACGCGAACCCGATCGAGGCGAAACCGTCCAACGTGCTCTTGATCGCCAGCAGTCTGATGCTGAGCCCGAGCCCGTCTTCCACCGACCCGAGGATCGTCAAAGGGCCCACGCAGAAGACCGTGGTCGCGATCAGGAACCCTTCGACGAACCTGCCGCGATCACCATCGTCCTTGGAACGGGTCATCTTCTCGAATCGTTTCCGCAGGCGTTCGCCGGCGCCCTCGAGACGCTGCTCGAGCCCCACCGCTTCGCCCACCAATCCGCCGGCGATGATCGAGACGATCAGGATGACGAACCGCTTGAGCCCCTCCTCCGGGTCGAAGAGCGGCTCGAAACCGACGACGGCTACGGCGATGGTCACGAGTCCCAGCCCCTGCATGACGGTGCGGCGCGCGCGCTCGGGGAGCCGGTCGCCGATGAAGACCCCCGTCAGGCCTCCGGCCAGCACGGTGGCCAGGTTGATGAGGGTTCCCACGCCCCTCACGGCGTGTCGTCCGAGGCTCTGAGCATGACGGGACGGTAGCGCACGGGTGACTCACGACGCGGCATGCTTGCAAGCGTGAACGACAGGGGAGCTCTGAACGCGATCCACGAGGTGGTGGTCGACTGTCGCGCCTGCCCCCGGCTCGTTGCGTGGCGGGAAGAGGTCGCCCGAACGAAACGCGCGGCCTATGCAACCGAGACCTATTGGGGCCGACCGCTACCGAGCTTCGGCGACCCCGGCGCGCGCCTCCTGATCGTCGGCCTGGCCCCTGCAGCCCACGGAGGGAATCGAACGGGCCGGATGTTCACCGGAGATAGGTCCGGAGACTGGCTCTACGCGTCGCTCCATCGCTGCGGTTTCGCGAACCAGGCGCTCGCGACGCATCCCGGCGACGGCCTCCGCCTCATCGACGCGTACGTCGCGGCAGCCGTCAGGTGTGCGCCCCCGGACAACAAACCCACCATCGTCGAGCGTGACACCTGTGCGACGTACCTTCAGGGGGAGCTGCAGGCACTCGAAGACGTTCGCGTGATCGTCGCGTTGGGATCGTTCGCGTGGGACGCGGCCCTGCGGGCCCACCGGGCGTTGGGCAGGCCCCAGCCGCGACCCAAGCCGCGCTTCGGGCACGGGGCGCAGGTGGATCTTGGCTCTTACATCTTGATCGGTTCGTACCACCCGAGCCAGCAGAACACCTTCACCGGGAAGCTGACGGAGGTGATGCTCGACGCGATCTTCCGGCGAGCGCGCGACATCCTCGAGGCTTAGACCCAGCTGGCCTCGGTGCCCTCGAACAGGGCCTCGAGGCGAGCGACCTCGGCTTTGGGGGCGAGGCGCTTGAAGCGCCTGCTCCACGTCCCCCAATCGGCCATGAGCTCCGCGCCTCGAGCCGAACCCGTGGCTTCGACGTGCAGGGTCACCACGCGCCCGAGCGACTCGATCTGCCCCGGCGTCGGCTCGTACACCCCTATGAGCTGCGGGTTGATCCGCTCGGCGATGGTGTGTTCCGGGTCCAGGACGTATACCTCGCCTCCGCTCATGCCGGCCCCCAGGTTGATCCCGGTCGGGCCCAGGATGACGACGGCCCCGGCGGTCATGTATTCGCAGGCATGGTCGCCGGTGCCCTCCACGACCGCTACCGCCCCGGAGTTCCGCACTCCGAACCTCTCGCCCGCTCGCCCCGCGATGAATAGGCGTCCGCCCGTCGCGCCGTAGAGGATCGTATT
>JACCXF010000112.1 GCA_013697295.1 Actinomycetota bacterium
CGCATCGCCCCAGTCGATGATCCCGGTCAGGCGGCCGTTCTCCACGAACGCGTGCGTGGCGACCAGGTCGCCGTGGACGAAGACGCGGTCGAAAGACCCGAGCCGGGCGAGGTAGTCGTCGATCTGCGCGATCAGATGAGGCGGTAGCGAACTTTGCTCTGCGGCCGTTGCCACGTTCAGGGCCGGCCAGTTCGCGTCCGTTGCTAGGCACACCGGAGGTAACGCGTGCACCCGGCGAACCTGCCTTCCCAGCTCCGCGGCGACCGAAAGCTGCTGTTGGGTTGACAATCCGGCACGCCACCAAGCGACCCCAGACATCCGTGTGGTGATCAGGTATGGCCACGGGGCGTCGACATCGTCATACAATCGCCCCTCGCCCAGGAGGCTGGGCGCGGCGATCTCCGGGTCGGTGGCAACTAGGGCCTGCGCCGCGCGTTCGGCAGCGTGACTCGCGCGCCACGATCGGGAGTAGCCGAACAGCTTCACCACAACATCGCCGGAGAGGAAGGTCGGATACGTCGCGTTGAAACCGGCAACCGGCTCCCGTCCGGCGTCGGTTAGGTCGTGACGTTCCAGGATCTCGGCGACGTAGGGCCACCAGAAGTCGACGTCACCGAGGCGCGAGACGTGCTCCTGAATCGACGCGAATGTGGGAGGTGCCGCCATCGGGTAAGTGTCGACGGTGCGCATGCGTGGCGCAAACCGATTGGGGCGAAGGTGGTGCCGGATGCGCTTGGCCCAGCACGAACATCGGGCTCTTGGCCGCCACCCGTTCGTGCTCGACAACACCGCCGAACGGCCGCACGCCTGGCTCGCGGCATCGCTGCCCGCTGCGACACACGCCCTCAGCTATCTCGGCCGCGTCACCCTCGCCGTCGTCCTCAACCGCCGCATCCGCATTAACCAGACACTAGGGCCGCATGTTGTTCTTGCCCCCTCGATCTCTGGTGATGAGCCTTCCAACTCCGATGCGCGAATCGGCCATGCCGTAGTAGACGTCGATTGCTGTTTCCGATCTGATGTCGATTGCCGTGGGAAACACGACGTTGGAGACGATGCCTTCGCGCTCTTCCAGCGTCTCTGGTTCCAGCACGGGGGTCGTCGAGCGCGTCAGGACATGCGTTACGTCGTCGGCATCGAGGAGCATCGCTCCGGCCGAATAGCACACATTCGGCTGGTGGTCGGTGCCCTCGATGAGCTCTCCCTGGACACCGTGATAGAGCAGCAACCATCCTTCGGGTCGCTTGACTGGGGGAGGGCCGGCTCCGATCTTGAGCGACTCCCAATCCTGCTCAGGCAGTGCAACCGGCCGGTGGCTCGAAAAGTGAGCGAGGCTTCCGACATCGGCTCGCGCGTCCTCCAGATCGACGAAGGAGACCCAGATCCCCGGACGCGGGTCGTCGATCCCATCAGGCACCGCAGCCCCCCCGTCGATCGAGAACTCCGACAGATCCCATGCGGGCCGATGCAACATCGCGAGCGCGAGCCTCCCGTCTGGGGCTCGCACCGGCTCCGGAAAGAAGGCTGAGTCTTTGTTCGCGTAGAGATTGAGGTCGACCCGGAGGTCCGGATCGTACGCGAACAGCGCGGGGCCGAGGCGCCGCCACTTCTCCAGGTCGTTGGATACAGCAAGCCCGATCCTGGGCGTGATCGGACCGTAAGCTGCATAGGTCATCACGAAGATCCCGAGCTCGTCGATGTATGTAATGCGCGGGTCCTCGACCCCCGCCGTTCGAGCGTTTCTTTCCCACAGCTCGTCCGGTTCGAGGGCAACTCCGAGGCGTTCCACTCCAACAGGCGTCCCTTCGTCGTCGAACAGGACGCGCGCGCGTCCGATGCGCGAGTAGTTGCCCTCGGCAACGATGCGCGGAAACAGCAGCAGATCTCCGTTTCCGTCACGGGCGCTTCCGGGGTTGAGCACGCCCCACGCCTCAGCGGGATCGTTCTCGTCGGACGACATGACGACGCCGAGTCGCGTCATCGACCAGCCTTCCAAGCCCATGGCTCTATTTGACACTCGAGCCGAGATGAGCCTGGACGAACTTCCTCTGGAACGCCAGGAACAGAACTACCGCCGGGATAGCGAGAACTGTAGCGCCCGCGAGAATCGCCCCGAACGGGTTCGCAGCGCGGGCTGCGACGTTACTGATGTAGTTCGCTAGCGCGACCGCGAGCGGCTGCATGTCGGTTTCCTTTGTGATCAAGAACGGCCACAGGAATTCATTCCACGGCCCGATGAAAGTCACGAGAACTGCCGTGAGGAGGGCCGGTTTCGAAATCGGTATGGCGACTCGCATCAGGATCTGAAGCTCCGACGCACCGTCGATGCGCGCTGCGTCAAAGACGTCCTTGGGAATCTGCATGAAGAACTGTCTGAAGACAAAGACGGCGGTGGCGTTGACCGCAAAGGGAAGGATCATCCCCAAGTGCGTGTCGGCGAGACCGTACCAGCGCACGATCATTACGTACAGAGGGATCATGAGGAGTTGGAACGGGACGATGAGTACGATGAGCATCGCGCTGAACACGACCCCCCGACCACGGAACTCGAGTTGCGCCAGCGCATATCCGGCAAGTAGCCCGATGACCAATGTTCCGAGGATGACGCCTGCGGTGAAGATACCGGAGTTGAGGAGCGCTCGGGGCAGGTTCAGCGCAGTGTTGATGTCGGCGAAGTTGTCGAGGGTTAGATTCGATGGGTCGGGAAACGCGCCAGACACATCCGGGTTGGGCTCCGTCTGTAGCGCACCGACGATCATGTAGTAGAAGGGAAAAAGGAAGACGAGTGCTCCCGCGGTCAAGCAGGTTAGGAAGCCGACGCGCTTCCAGCTTTCACCCGGTGCTCTAAGCTCGGGTTGGTGCGCGCGCGGCTCGGCTTCATCGGCCGCTACTGGGTCGACGACGTCGTCTGCTTGAATGGTCTCGGCCACGCTAGTCCCTCTCCAACAGGAAGCGGTTGACAAGGCTCACGACGACCACGCCGATGGCCAGGATCACGCCGATGGCTGCGGCGTAGCCTGGTTTGTTCTGCTCGATGCCCTCCTGATACATGAGCAGAACGGGGGAGATCGATGCGCCGTTGGGCCCGCCTCCGCCCGTGAGCAGGTACGGCTCGGTGAAGAAGTTGGCTCCGACGATCGTGGCGAGGATGATCACGAGCGTGGTGGCCGAGCGGACTCCGGGAACGGTGACGTGCTGGAAGCTGCGCAGCTTGCCAGCACCGTCGACGGCCGCCGCGTCGTACAACTCCTGGGGGACGTTCTGCAGCGCGGCGAGATAGACGAGTACGTAAAAGCCGAGCTGTTTCCAGGTCGCGAACAAGGCGATGATCGGCATCGCCCAAAAACGATTGACCAACCAAGTGGGATCGGGGCCCGCCTCGCCGATGATCGCGTTGACGAGGCCATCGCTGTTGAACAGCCACAGCCACACTCCGATGAGCGCAACGCTCGCCGTCACGTACGGGAGGTAATAGGAAGCGCGAAAGAATGTCCTGAACGGAAGCGCCGTATTGAGAGCCGAGGCGAGCACGAGAGCGAGCCCGACCGTCAGCGGCACGTTGATCACCAGAAATACAACGACGTTAAAGAGGGCCCTTCGGAAGGCGGGGTCCTCGAAGGCGGTGATGTAGTTGTCGAGGCCGATGAACGGTCTGTCCACGTGCGCGCCCGGCGCCGCGAAGAAGTAATCGTGAAACGACATGTAGATCGCCAGTATGATCGGGTACGCATAGATCACGACGAGAAAGATCATGTATGGCGCGGCGAAGGCCACCCCAACGGGATGCCGGCCGGCGATGCGGTTGATCAGCCGGCGCGGCGGTCTCGCTGCGACCGCCACTGACTACGAACCTTCCTCGACAAGTCCGTTGATCGTCTCCGCAGCGCTGTCGAACGCGGGCTGAATGTCTTCTTCTCGGAAAATCACTGACGCTGAGTAGGCATTCCGAAACTCTTGCCACATCTCGATGGAGCCAGACACCATGGGAACTTCGACGGTGCGTTCGGCCTGCTCGGCAAAAACCTCGTATTCGGGATTCTTTTCGAAGTACTCGGAATAGGTGCCGATGATGTCGGTGCGCATCGGCATCTGTCCCGAGATCTCGAGGAACAGTCCGTCGTTTTCCTCGCTGGTTGCGTACTTCAGGAACTCCCAGGCGGTCCCCTGGTTCTCGCACGACGTGTACATGCCGATCGACTTTTCGTCGGAAAACGTGTACGTCTCTTCGGGCGCAATGCCGTCTTGGGTTGGTACGGGGGAGACGCCCCAATCGATGTCCTCGCCGTACACCGCGATTGCCCACGGTCCCACGGTCGCCATTGCGGACTTCTGATCTGCGAAGGCATCGCCGTTGTAAGTCTCCTGTTGAGCAAGCCCCTCCTCATACATCTGGCGCCAGAACTCGGCAACAGCGACGCCGTCTTCGTTGTTGAACTGGGCCTGCCCGTCCTCGACGAGCTGGCCGCTGCCGGTCTGGGCGATGAACATCGGGTAGAAGTCGAACCAGGACTGGAAGAACTCGGACGATGGAGCGGGCCAGATGGCGGCCTGGACGCCGCCCTTATCGACGAGGGCCTGACTGGCGGCGAGGAACTCGTCGTAGGTCGCCAGCGGCGGGTTCTCTGGGTCGAGGCCGGCCTTCTTGAACAGGTCCTTGTTGTAGAAGATCATCACCGGGTTGGCCTTCCACGGCATCTGGTTGTACTCGCCCTCGGGGTACCCGTACTGAGCGGCGCGATCGCCGGAGCGTTCTTCGATATAGGAGACACCGTCCTCGAATTCGGCAAGGTTCACCAAGCCACCCGCGCGGTCGAACTGCGGCACAGCCGCCGGCGCTGTGTTGAAGACCAGGCAGGGAGTGTTGCCGGCCGTGATGGCGGCGGCAATGACCTCCTCGGAAGTCTCGCCTGCCGGTATTTCCTGGCCGGTGACCTCCTCGTCGGGGTGCTCCTTGTTCCAGGCATTCACGACCTGCTTTCCCCACTCGATCTCCTCGGGGTTGTTCGAGTACCAGATCTTTATTGGGCCGGTCGAACGTTGCGCCTCGGAGACGCTTTCCTCGTCGCCTCCACATGCCGCCGCGACGAACAGGAAGGCTGTCACGATGGCGACGATCGCTCTAGTGCGTACGAACTTGGTTCCTCTCATTGCTATCCCCTCCGTCTAGTGGATTCGTCTGTTTACGGCGGTGGTCCGGTGGACGCCCTTACAACCAGCGCGGGTAGGTCGAGTTGCACGTTCGGCGAAGAGCGCTCCTCGACCGCTGCGAGCAACGTCTCCGCGCTGATTCGCCCCCACTCCAAAGCGTTCTGGCGAACCGTAGTGAGCGCGGGAACGACGTGGGCCGCGAGCGCGACGTCATCGAAACCCGTTACCGAGAGGTCAGCGGGGACGTTGAAACCTCCTTCCAATGCGATCCCCATGCCCGCGATGGCCATCAGGTCGTTGGCATAGACAATGGCCGTAGGGCGCTCCGTCGCTTCGAGAAGCGTTGTCGTTGCGGTCGCCCCTCCGGGCCCTGTGAAGTCGCCGGCGACGATCGGACCAGGTTCCAGTCCGGCGAACTCGAGGGCCGAGCGCCATGACTCGCGGCGGGATGCGGTGTGGACGAAGCCGGGAAGGCCGTCGACGTAGGCCACCTTCTGGTGCCCGAGAGAGACGAGGTGTTCGACGACCGCTCGGATACCGGGGCGGTCGTCGTGGCTGACGAAGGGGAAAGGGCAATCGCCGTGCGGCAGTCCAACGGCAACGGCAGGAAGGCCGAGATTCTTGAGGAGTTCGAACCGATCGTCCTCGGCCCTGAGATCGGTGAGCAGCACGCCGTCGACGTGGCCCTCTTGGGCGAGCCGCCGATAGCACCCCGCCTCCGCATCCGGGTCGCTCCCGGCGACCTGGAGGAGAAAGGCGTAGCCGCGCGCGGCGAGAGCGCTTTCGACCCCGGCAAGGAAGTGTGCGAAGAAGGGATCGGCCGCGAGCAACTCCGGGGGCCTTGACATCACGAGCCCCAAGGCGAAGGCACGCCGGTGTGACAGAGCGCGGGCCCGGGCGTTGGGTCGCCAACCCAGTTCGTTCGCCGCCACAAGGATGCGGGCGCGGGTGGTATCGGCGACGCCCGGTCGATCGTTGAGCGCGAAGGACACGGCCGCTCCGGACACGCCCGCGC
>JACCXF010000117.1 GCA_013697295.1 Actinomycetota bacterium
CCGTGAAGGTTCCGTGATCGTCACCCCACGCACGCATCACCAGAAACGCAGCGGCCTCTCCGGGCTCGTCCTGAAGGAGTACCTTGCTCTGCAAGCCGGGGTGTATCCGGCCCCCCTGATCGATGAAAAGGCCCCGATCTATGACCTTCGCGTACTGAAGCCTTGCTCCCAACGAGACTCCTCTCGGTCAGTCGTGAACCTCGATCAGGACTCCATGGTCGATGAGTTCCTTCTGGAGGATGTCGATGTCTACCGCCTGGACGGGAGCCAGGACGCCCGTCTTGTCGTATCCCTCCTCCGCCATGTGCATCGCGCCGCAGGCCAGGAGCTCGGCGGACAGGCCGTACACGTCCGCGCCCGTGACGACGACATTGCGCCGGTCGCGTCCCGAGCTAGCTTCCGCAAGGATCGTGAATCGCCGGCGCCCCCCCTCCTTCGGATCCGGGGCCGGCACGACCCGCTTCACGACGGATCGGATCGCGCTCTGGGTCGGCCCCACGGACAGGGCCGCGCTCAGCACCGGCAGCCCGACCTTCATCCCCAGGGTCTGCAGTCGCCCGGACGTCATGTAGAGCTGGAGGGAACGCAGGTCGAGATGGCGGGGCGCCAGGTAGAGCTCGGCCAGCGGCGCGGACACCGTCGGACGGGGGCCGAGCGGCGGGGGGAGGGGAGCCCAACGGCGGTACCGCCCGGTCCTGACCCACTTCGTCTCGCCGTCTTCGATCCAGGGGCCGGGCCGCGAGATGATGCCGAGCGCGGAATTGACGGTCCCCGATGATGCGGACGTAGGGACCGCGTACGTAAGGACCAGTTCCGGTCGGTTCATCCCTTCGCAAGCCAGCGTCGCTGCAACGTCTGCCGGCACCTCATCGAAGGCGAGTGCCGGTGCCATCGCGATACCGGCGGCGCGCGCAGCAGCGTCCCGCTCACGGATCAGCCCGGCGATGAACGTCCCCTCCCCGGTCGAATCGACGTAATGCACGCCCGCTTCGAGCGCGGCTTCGACCGCCGTGTGTCCCCACTGCTCGAACGGGCCAACGCAGGTCAGCAGAACCTTGGTGCCTTCGAGGGCCGCAACGAGGGAGGCCGTGTCTCCGACGGTCGCCGTGCGGATCTCCGGATGACCGGTCTCTGTGGCGACGGCTTCGAGCTTGGATGGACTTCGGCCGGAGATCGCGAAGCTAGCCCCTCGTCGGGCGAGTGCCAGGGCGGTGAGACGGCCGGTGTAACCGGTGGCGCCGAACAGGAGGATGTCGGGCATGTAAGGACTCTACCCATCCACGGTTCAGGCTGCCCCCATGACCGGCGCGGCCGAAAGACGCGGGACAATCACCGTCATGGTCACGATCCATCTCGTTCGCCACGGTCAGGTTGAGAACCCCAAGGGGGTCATCTACGGCCGCCTACCGGGGTACTCGCTCTCCGAACGCGGCCAGCGCCAGGCGAAGGCAGCGGCGGAACACCTGCGCGAGGCCGATCTCGGCGTCGTCTGGGCCAGTCCCCTCGAACGTGCGCAGGAGACCGCGCAGTTCATCGCGGAGCCCCACGGCCTCGAGATCACCACGGACGAAAGGTTGACCGAGAGCGGCACCACACTGGAGGGTGTAAGCCACAACGTGGCGCTCCTCTTCCGCAACCCCAAACGATGGTGGAGCTTTCGCAATCCAATGAAGCCGAGCTGGGGAGAGTCGTTCACGGAGATCCGCGCGCGGATGCTGTCCGCCATCGATGACGCCATCGTCAAGGCGGACGGTCGTGAGCTAGCGGTGGTTTCTCATCAGACCCCCGTGCTCGTCGCGCGTCTCGCGCTTGCGCGGCAGCGCGTGCCACCGTGGTTGGGGAGGCTCCCGTGTCATACGGGATCGGTGACGACCCTGGTGCTGGATGGTGACCGGGTCGTCACGGCCTCGTACTTCAAGCCGCCGGACGACGGATCGTCTACGTGACTTTCTCGTCCTGCTGGTCGGTGCGCTCGTCCTCGACCGTTTCGAGCAGGGGCGTCGAGCACACCGGGCAGACGGGCGTGTCGGTCTCTTCGATGTAGACGGTCCGCTGGCAGGTGCTGCAGAACGCGGTAAGGGCCATGAAGTAGAAAGTAGCCTGACTTGGCCCCAAGTACCAATCCAGCGGAGGTTTTGTGTGCCCTTCCAAGCTGCCAGTAGCGCCATCCACCCCCCTGACCAGGGAAAGTGCTCGTAGATGGCCGATCACGATGCGATCGTCATCGGGGCCGGCCACAACGGCCTGACCTGTGCGTGCTACCTGGCCAAGGCCGGGCTCAAGGTTCTCGTGGTCGAGCGTACGGACAGGGTGGGGGGAGCCTGCGTCACGGAGGAGCTGTTCCCGGGCTTCAGGATCTCCACGGCCTCCTACTCGTTGTCGCTTCTCCTTCCGGAAATCATCAGGGATCTCGGACTTCAGCTCGACATCAGACACAAAGACCCCGTCGCTTTCGCACCTTACGAAGACGGTGGAGGACTCCTGCTGTGGAGCGACCTGAAGAAGCGCATGGAATCCATCGCCGAGCACTCGAAGCCAGATGCGGAGGCCTACGGGCGCTTCGACGCCCTGTGGGATGAGGCCGTCGACATCTTCCGCCCGCTACTCAGATATCCGGCGACGACGAAGCAGGTGAAAAGGGCCTTCAGGCGCGCCGAGCACGAGGATCTCTACCGCAAGACGATCGAGGGTTCCATCGCCGAACTCTGCGACGAGTATTTCGAATCCGAGCTCTTGAAGGGGATCGAGGCCAGCCAGGGGATCATCGGCACGGCGGCCGGACCACGGACTCCCGGAACCGCGTACATCTTCCTGCACCACGCGTTCGGCGAGGCCACCGGGGGCTCAGGCGTATGGGGTTTCGTGCGCGGGGGGATGGGGGCGATAACCGGCCAGCTCGCGGACGTGCTCCGCTCCCACGGGGGCGAGATCCGGACCGAGGATCCCGTTGCACAGGTCCGTCTCGATGACCGGCGTCGGGCGGCCGGTGTCGTGCTCGCCTCCGGGGAGGAGATCGAAGCTCCCATCGTGATCTCGAACGCCGATCCCAAGAGAACGGTGTCCTTCATCCCTCCGGACGCGCTCCCCCCCGAGTACATCGAGGACGTCGATCTAATCCCGACGGATGGGACGGTCGTCAAGGTGAACTGCGCACTCTCGGGATTGCCGCACTTCAAGGGGATGTCGAGCAACGGAGTGGGCCCGGAGCATCGTGGGACGATCACGATCAGCCCATCGATCGACTACCTCGAGGACGCCTGCGCAGCGGCGGCCGAAGGGAAACCGGCGGAGAAGTTCTTCTGCGAGGCATGGATCCAGAGCGCAACCGAACCGGAGCTCGCGCC
>JACCXF010000120.1 GCA_013697295.1 Actinomycetota bacterium
GCGAAAGCCAGATGGAACACCAGGAACCCAACCAGGAAGCGCATCCCCCCGGTAGCAACCACGGCTTGGCGCACCGTCATCGAGCGCGCCGCCGAGCGAGCCCCGATGCGTTCGTGCCTAGGTCGAGTCCGGCGGGGAGCGGGAAGGCGTGCGGCGGGGGCGGCACCGATCAAGTAGACCGCAGCAGCGACCAGCAGCTCGGTTGAAGCGTCGAACGCACTCAGAACGGCCAGGCCCAGAGGCACTGCGATGATGCCGGCGATCGCGGAAGACTTGGACAGCGACGAATTCGCGCGAACTAGGGTGCGGCCCTCGGGAGCGATGGTGGGCAGCAGAGCCGCTCGTGCGATCAAGGCGACCCTCGAGAGGACGAGGATCGCGAACGCGATCGGAAACAGAAGCAAGGAGTCGAGTCGAGTCGCGAGCAACCACGCCGCTGCTGCTCTGCCCGCAGCGGCGAGAACAAGCGCTGCTCGGAGGCTCGCGGCGCTTCGATCCAGGGCTTTGGACAACAACGGGGCAGCGATCGCGAACGGCGCCATCGTGAGCAGCAGGTAAAGGAGCACCCGCCCCCGAGCGGTCGTCTCGGGAACCGAGAAGAAGAGCGATCCGGCCAGAGCAAGAGCGATAAGGGCGTCGCCGCCTGCGCCGAAAGCCTGCATCAGCAACAGCCTGCCGAACTGGGGCGTGGCCGCCTCGGCCCGAACCCGCCGGGCGGCCCTCCTGAGGGCCAGTCGGACGAGAGGGACTTCGTTCTGAGACGTGCCTTCCGGAGCCACCCCGGCATTCTCGCCCGCGCGGCCCTCCCATGCGTAGCAGGAGGACTCGGGGGGCCGAGGGAGAACCATCAAGGGAGCCTCGATTCTCCCTATGCTCTGAGGAAGGAACGTCCCATGAGCCGAGTGAGAGTGCTGTCCGCCTGCTGCGCAGTCGGTCTGTGCTTGACGCTGCTCTCGCCCGCCGCCGCCTCGGGTCAGACCGAGGCCTACACCATCAAGAACGAATCTCACGTCGTTCAGACCAAGTTCGGTAAGATCTACGTGGAAGTCGCGCGGCCTATGCAGGGCGAACGGTCGGTAAAGGGCCCGGCGATATTCACCTACTCCCCGTACTCCGTCTTGGGACGCAATGGCGATCAGGACCGCTGGGTTCCGCGCGGCTACGTGCGTGTCTGGGCCGACGTAGTGGGGACCGGGAACTCCGGAGGCTGCTACGACTACGGCGGGACAAGAGAGAAGCGAACCGGCCACGCCCTTGTCGAGTGGATCGCCCGGCAACCGTGGTCCACCGGGAAGGTCGGCATGATCGGTGGCTCCTACAACGGGACCACCGCCATAGCTACGGCCGTTACGTCGCCCCCTCACCTAACGACCATCATTCCGGAAGCAGCCATTTCCCGCTGGTACGAGTACGCGTACTCGGGTGGGATCCGTTACTCGTGGACCAACGAGGCCGCGGGCAACCAGGGCCCTGGCTCCGCAGCGGACGAAGGACTTGACACTCCCCTTGCGTTCGACTTCGGGTTCGCCATCCCGCCACCGCTGGACGTCGACAACCCAGCGTGGGGAGAACGCGTGGAATCAACGGTGATCCCCTGCGACGAGATCACGCATACGGAGCATGGGTACGACCTCACTCCCGACTACGACCGTTTCTGGCTCGAACGTGACTACATCAAGGACGCACAGGACATCCAGATCCCGGTGCTGGTCGCACATAACTGGGGCGACTGGAACGTGAAGCAAGAAGGGGCGATCAACCTCTTCAATGCCCTCGACAATGCAAGCGTTCGCAAGCTCTTTCTCGGTACGCGTTGGGAAGGACATGGCACGCCTGGTGGCGATTACGACCGGACCGTGACGCGGTGGTTTGATCACTACCTGATGGGTGACGCCAACGGGGTTGCTCGTGGCCCCCAGGTTCGTAGCCAGATGTCTGACTATGACGGAGCCGGCTCTTGGTACGAGGGTGGCGTCCCGAACACGACTCCCATGGTCCTTCACGCTCAGCACCGCGCAACACCAACAGCCGACGATTACGAATGGCGACTACTCGCCCGCACTCCGCGCGATGACAAGGGACCTGCGGCCAGTTTCGTCTCATCCGGTGCCGTCACGGAAACCGCCGTCAACGCCAACCCGAGGGCGAACGCAGGATGGAAGTTCTTCGAGTCTCCGGGCCTCGAAAACGACCTGAGGATCTTCGGGAGCCCCAAGGTGAAGATCTGGTCCCAGGTGCAACGCACCTGGGTCACCTACACGCCCACCGTCATCGACATCGACCCGGAGGGTCGCACCGGTATCGCAGGCCAACAAGTAACGAGCGACGGACGAGGCGTGGTGTCTGTAACGCGAGGGTGGCTTGATTCACGCTACCGGAACGGGCTCGCCCGGCAGCAAGACATCGAACCCGGACAGTTCTTCGGGATGACCGTAGTGCAGAAGCCACAGGACTACACCTTCAAGAAGGGTCATTCGATCGGTCTCAGCATCCAGACCGAGATCGCCGACTGGGGCATACCCAAGCTCTATCCGGGTTGCGACTCACCCTTGTGCAACACGGTGACCCTCGGTTGGAAAACCGGTCGAACGAAACTGATCCTTCCCGTCGTCGGCAGAGGGCGCCCCTTCTCGTAGAAGCTGCGGGCGGCCGGGTGAGACACTGGCGTCGTGGCACGGAAACGGCGACAGCCGATCGAGGCCGATGCGATCGCGTCCGGGTACTTGGATCACGAAGGCGGCTGGCGCGAACCGCCGGAGGAGACGCTGAGACTCTTCCGCACGATCCTCCAGCCGGCCAGTGACGATCACTCCCCTCTCACACGAAGCATCACCGAGGGGACGGCAACGCCGATAGCGATGCCCCACGAGCTGCACCTAGAGGATGGATCCCGACTCGAGCTGCACGATCACATCCCGCCCGGCATCCCCACCGGCTATCACGAGCTGCTCGACCTCGAAACCGGAACACGCACTCGTCTGATCGTTGCTCCGGAAAGATGCTGGTCGGCTGCCCGGCTCCGGACCTGGGGGTGGGCGGCGCAACTTTACAGCGTGCGCTCCCACCACAGCTGGGGGATAGGTGATCTCCGGGACCTGCGCGATCTCGCGCGCTGGTCATCGAACCTCGGGGCGCAGATCCTCATGGTCAATCCCCTTCATGCGGCCGGTGCCGGGCGACCGCGCCAGCCCAGCCCGTACTTCCCGAGCAGCAGGTGCGCCCGCGAGATGCTCTACCTGCGCATCGAGGAGGTGGAAGGGGCCTCGGAGGCTGGTGTGGACATCGATAGCATCGCATCGGCCGGCCGGGAGTTGAACGACGCCCCGATCATCGATCGAGATCGCATCCACGACCTCAAGATGGCCGCTCTCGAAAGGATCTGGAACGCTTCCGCGCGCGACCGCCGACGGGATCATCCACTCGCGGAGGCAGCGGCTTACGAAGGATTCGCACTCTTCGCGTCCCTTGCCGAGGCGAATCCCGGGCCCTGGCGCGCGTGGCCCGCAGGTTTACGTCGTCCTGATGGGCCCGAGGTCGACCGCTGGAGGCAGGCCCATGGGGATCGGATCGCGTTTCACAGGTGGGTGCAATCGCAGCTGGACCACCAGCTCGAAGGGGCGGGGACCGAGATCTCGCTCATCACCGATCTCGCGATCGGGGTGGACCCGGATGGTGCGGACGCGTGGCTATGGCAGGAGCAGTTCGCCTCGGGCGTCACGGTCGGGGCGCCCCCGGACGAGTTCAATTCGGCGGGTCAGAACTGGGGAGTGCTTGCCTTCGATCCCTTCCGACTCGATCGGGCCGGGTACGAACCGTTCATCCAAACAGTCCGCACCGCGCTCCGTCACTCCAGAGGTATGAGGTTCGATCACGTCATGGGGTTGTGGCGCCTGTTCTGGATCCCGGAAGGGGCGGAGCCGGCCGCCGGCACCTATGTGAGATACCCGGCGACCACGCTGCTCGACATCCTGGCTATCGAGAGCCACCGAGCGGCTGCATTCATCGTCGGCGAAGACCTCGGAACGGTCGAAACGGTGGTTCGGGAGGAGATGGCGCGACGGGACATGTTGTCGTACCGGGTTTTCTGGTTCGAAGACGTGCCTCCGCGCGACTATCCGCAGCAAGCGGTGGCCACGATCACGAATCACGATCTACCAACGATCGCCGGAGTATGGAGTGGAAAGGATCTGCGTGCCCAGACCGACGCGGGTCTCGAGCCGGACCTCGTGGCCGCCGAACGCGTTCGTCTGCGCCTGTCCGAAAGCACCGGCCTCGGTGAGGGCGCGCCTGCGAAGAAGATCGTGCAGGAGGCCTATCGACTTCTGGCCACCGCACCGAGCGCGATCCTTACCGCGACCTTGGAAGACGCGCTTGCCGTCGAAGAGCGAACGAATCAGCCCGGCACAACCGATGAGTTCCCGAACTGGTCGCGCGCCCTGCCACGCACGCTCGAGCAGATCATGGCGGCTCCCGAACCCAGAGCGATCGCGACCACCCTCGCGCGTCGCCCGTAGGGTCCCTGCGGCTCCCTTCTGGGTGACCCACTACCGGCAGCTACGGGTCGCTGACGATGTCCGCTGTTGTCGGTGAGCCTTCATGTACGGGCTCAACCAGCAACACCAGGCCTTCGGTCGCCATGACGCGGACCTGTGCACCTGCAGCGATACCCATCTCCATGGTCCGGGCCCGCCACAAAGTGCCCTTAGTCATCACGGTGCCCTCGGGGGCTATATCGGTCTTGGCTTCACCAACCGCGCCGACAAGCGCTTCCTCCCCTGTGATCGGCCTCCGGAGGCGCACCCGCAATGCAGCGGTCATCACCGATATGAAGAAGAGCAGCGTGAGCGCGACGGCCGCCCCGATCGCCCACGGACTGAGGCGCAACGATTCGTCCGCCCCGGCGAACAGCAGGACCGAGCCGGAGATCAGCGCCACCAAACCGCCTGCAGTCCACAACCCCAGACCCGCTATCTGCAGATCAACGATGAAGAACACCAGCCCGAGAACGATGAGGAACACCCCCACCCAGTTCGTCGGAAGAACCGACAGTCCATAGAAACCAAGCAGCAGCGACACGGCCCCGAGGATGCCGGCCAAACCGATCCCCGGGTTGTACACCTCGAAGATGAGTCCGAACGCGCCGATGAGCAACAGCAAGAAAGCGAATTCAGGATCCGTCACGAGATGAAGAAGCTGCTGGAGGAGGTTTGGATTCTGAAAACGCAGCGAGGCCGACAGGACATCTTCGCTTTCGTCCCAGGTCTCGAGCACGACGCTCGATCCATCTGCCGTCTCGACATCCGCCCCATCAACCTGCTCGAGGAGATCCGCAAGGGACGATGCGGTGCCATCCACCACGCCGATGTCCGTCGCTTCTGCAGCCCCGATGGAAGCAGCGTCTCGAACGGCGTCCTCGGCCCACTCCGGGTTGCGATCCCGCCCGACTGCGAGGTCGCGGATGAACGCCGCGGCATCGGTGGTGACCTTCTGATCCACAGTGTCCGGGTGAGCCCCCGCGAGGTTTATCGGCGTCGCGGGGCCGAGCTCGGTGGACTCCGCCATGAAAGCGAGGTTGGACGCGTAAACGATGAACGTGCCGGTCGAAGACGCCCGCGCGCCGGGGGGCGCAACCCACGAGATGACGGGAACATCCGATTCCAAGATCTCCTTCACGATCTCTCTCATCGATACGTCCAGTCCGCCCGGCGTGTCGATCTCGATAACCGCGGCTTGAACCCCATCTTCTTCAGCCTGCTGAAGCTTGCTGATGAGGTAGGACGCCGTTGGCGGATCGATCACGCCTTCGAGCTGGATGACGTCGATCGTTTCCGCTGACGGAGGTTGTGCAGAACACGCCGTCAAGGACACCAAGCACATCGCCGTCAAGAGCAAAGCCAAGGCCATACGGCGGGGGCGCGCGGGGTGGATAGCCATGGCACCATCCTCCCAGGGAGAGCGGCCATTCATGAGCACGAAAAAGCGGCGTCTACGGACGCCGCTTTCTGCTAGCTGGGCTCGACCGAACTACTTGCTCTTGCCCTTAGCCTTTCCATGCCCGGCAGAGTGACCGGGAGCTGCGCTTCCGGATCCGGCTGTCGAGCTCGCCTTGGCCGGCGCCTTTGGAGCGTGGGCCTTCGGAGCCTTCGGAGAGTTGGATCCCGAGGGCTCGGCATCGTGTCCGCTCGAGTGCACCTTCTTCGTCTTCTTGCTCTTCCCTGACTTGGCTTTCGATCCATCCTGCGCATCCTCTGCCATCGCGTCGGCACAAGCCTGCTCGGCGCTCGCGACGGTCGCCTCCTTGTCGTGCGCGATCGACCGAACCAACTTTCCATGAGCTCGACCCCGTACGGGGCAATGCGCTGCCACCCTTACCGCCGACCCGTGGTTCGTGGCCGAGCCGGCACCACCTTCGGTGTCCTCACCCTGATCATCGCCGCCGTCAGGGTCCTCGGCGCCATCCGTACCGTCGTCGTCATCACAAGGCTCGTCTGAAGCTGTGGGCTCGTCTGAAGCTGTGGGCTCGTCGCAGGCGTCGCCCGAGCCCTCTGGGGAGCCTGACGGTGACTCGTTCCCCCCCGTGAGAAGAACGATCGAGTTCCGCGGTGGTTCGTTTGCCGCCGAATGCATCGCACGCGGCACGGCATAGGCGAAACCCATCGCCACGACCGTGAAAGCGGCTCCGATCAACAGAACCTTGAACTGGCGTCCCATCTCAACCTCTCGTTCGAACAGCGTGCTGTCTCGGGGCCATCCCCGGACACCTTTGTATCGGCTGAAAGGAAAAAGAGATTGAATGCGCAGGTCACAGGCCTGAAGCTCACTAGCAAACTCCGCCTAGTTACTCCGGGGGCAGCTGGTATGTGGAGAGGGCCCAGGCTTGGGGTAGACACAGTCCGTGAACATCGACGAATTCCTCCGTCCGAAGATCCTCATCGTCTCCGGCAAAGGCGGTGTTGGCAAGACAACGGTCGCGGCGTCACTGGCCCTCGTCGCCGCGCGCCACGGCCGCAAGGTTTGCGTTGCGGAGGTGGACCGGAAGGGGACCCTGCCGAAACTCTTCGGGACGACAAAGGGCAGCACCTACGATGCAGAAGAGCTGTCGCCAGGGGTGTGGGGCCTCAACATCATCCCGGAAGATGCCTTGACGGAGTACCTGCGGGTTCAGTACCACATGAAACGTATCTCGAAAGTATTCACAAGCACGCACTTCGTCGACTACATCACCACTGCGGCGCCCGGGCTAAAGGACATCTTGGTGTTGGGAAAGATCTGGTATCTGGAGCAGAATCGCGAGGGCACCGGAGGGCATGGCTTCGACACGATCATCGTCGATGCTCCCGCGGCCGGGCATATGCTGACGTTCCTTTCGGCACCCAGCGGACTTGCGGATGCTGTGAGAGTGGGGCCGATCCGCCGGCAAGCCCAGTGGCTGGTTGAGATGCTCGAGGACCCTTCAAGAACCAGAGTGCACCTCGTGACGCTCGCCGAAGAGATGCCGGTGGTGGAGAGCCTCGAGACTTCGGCCGCGCTGGATGGCCGGCTCGGCATCCAACAGGGACCGATCTTCGCGAATGGCATCTTCAGCCAGCTTCTGACGAAGAAGGAAGAGGCCACACTCGATCGGATCACGTCGACCGATCCTGCCACAGAGCTCTGTGCAGAAGCGCAGGCGGTGGGGCTCGACCTGGAGCAGGAGGATATAGATGGGCTCTTGGGCTACGAACGATTCCTCGCGTCCCGGCGGTCGATCCAGGGCGTCTATCTGAAACAACTCCAAAAAGAAGCCGACCAAAGCGTCCTCGAGCTGCCCTTCCTGTTCTCGGCGGGCCTCGCGCTACCCGACATCGAGACACTCGCAGACGTGATAGAGCGCGAGGTCGAGGAGCTTTGAATCCCATCGAAGAGCTAACCGCTCGCAAGGAGATCATCGTTTGCGCCGGAGCAGGCGGCGTCGGCAAGACGACGACGGCAGCAGCGATCGCCCTTCAGGCGGCGGTCGCGGGAAAGAAGACTGCGGTATTGACGATCGATCCGGCGCGCAGACTTGCCTCTTCGCTCGGATTGAAGGAACTCACGAACTCGCCTCGCAAGGTCAACAACCGCAAGTTCAGTGCAGCTGGTCTAGAGCCGAAGGGCGAGCTGCACGCGATGATGCTCGATACGAAATCGACCTTCGATGAGGTCGTGACTCGCTACGCTCCCTCTCCAGAACAAGCCGCACGCATCCTGGCCAACCGCTTCTACAAGAACATCTCCGGAACGCTTTCAGGAACCCAGGAATACATGGCGATGGAAAAGCTCTACGAGCTCTACTCCGATGGTGGCTATGACCTCATCGTCATCGACACTCCCCCTACCCGGAACGCCCTGGACTTCCTCGATGCGCCGAGGAGGATGACCGATTTCTTCGAGAGCCGGGTCCTGCGCTGGTTCCTGATGCCATATATGAAAGCTGGTGGTGGCATCATGCGCGTCGCCAATGTCGCAGCGGCGGCGTTCTTGAAGATCGTCAAGCGGATCGTAGGGAGCGAAGTGCTGGAGGACACCGCTGAGTTCTTCTCCAACCTCGAAGGCATGTACGAAGGGTTCAAACAGAGGGCGCGCGAGGTGGCGGCCCTCCTCCAATCGCCGTCGACCTCGTTCGTCGTCGTCACTTCTCCCGCGGAGGAATCGGTGGCAGAGGCAACGTTCTTCGCATCGCGGCTCAACGAGGCGGGACTTCCGTTTGGTGCCCTCGTTGTCAACCGCGTACACCCGCGTTTCGGCGACGGGGCAGACGTGAAGCCACGTCAGCTTGCCAAGCTCGAGCGGGGAGGAGAGGTCGCCCAACTCCTCGCAAAGCTCCTCGACAACGAGGAGGCTTTTATGAGAGTGGTTCGGCTCGAGGAAGAAAACCTCGATCATCTAGCGCTTAACGTCCCGCGTCATCGGTGGGTGCGGGTGCCGTACCTAGAACGAGAGGCTGTGGACTTTCCCGGCCTCATAGCGATCGCAGAACAACTGTTCACAAAGGGATAAGTCGGGGCGGGGATGCCACCCAACGGGTAACATCTCGTCACACATGGGTCCAAAGATCGTGGAAGGCATCGTGTTTCTGCTCACGGTGGGAGCCGGGCTCTTCGCGCTGTTCCTGTTCGTCGACCTGATGCGCCTGAAGAGCAGCCAGAAAGGGCCCGCCTACAAGGGCGGCATCGGTCAGTGGTCCTGGGCCGCCCATCGCATCACCGGACTCGGGGTGCTCGCCTTCCTATTCGGCCACATCATCGACACGTTCGGAGCGGGGATCGGCCCGGAGTTCTACAACGAGACGATCGAGCTCTACAAGCAGTGGTGGTTCAAGCCCTTCGAGGTATTGCTGATCGGGGCCGTTCTGTACCACGCTCTCAACGGCCTGCGCATCATCCTGTTCGATTTCTGGCCCTCTCTAGCGTTGAAGCAGAAGGAGTTCGCATACGCCGAGCTGGTCCTTTTCGCAGTGGGTTTCGCGCCGGTGGCCTTCTTCATGCTGCGGTCCGCCTATCAGACGTCTCCGTTCACCTGATGGCCGTCGCCGAGAGTCGGGCCTCTGATCGTCTAGCCCCCATCGTGGACGAAGTTGCACGCGCCATCGGTCGCCACGGCATCAAGCAGGGGGAGGCGGCGGGAGCGAGAGGGGTGCTGCGCGTCACCGAAGAGGACAACGTCAAGCGCATCGTGCAGGTCTACTGGACGCCGTTCGAGGCAGCGATACCCGGCCGATCGATCGGCCTGCACCTGGAGGTGGCCGAACCTCGCGTTCATTGGGCGGAGGCCTATCTCTCACCAGACTTTCGGAACTGGGTCTTCTGCTTCCACGAGCGCGCGGACGGTGAGATCCAGCTCGCCTATCACCGTGACTACCCCACCCCCGCCGAAGCAGTCGAGGGCTTCTTCAACCTATCGTCTTGGTACGTGCTGACCGCAACGGATCTCACCTGGAGCGATGTCGTCTACGAAGCACAGGACGGGATCGGTTTCACCGAGCACCACAAGGCGTTGGCCGGCACCTCAACGAGCAAGGCCGTTCAGGAATCCTTGAAGAAATCGACCATCATCTGGCTACGCTGGAAGCACGAAGATCGGAACCACACGATGCCCGTGTGGTTTCTTTACGATCAGAAGGTCGACAAGCTCTACGTCTTGTCGGGTGAAAGGCAGCAGACACTCCCTGGGGCGGGGGAGATGCGCGAGGCCGACGTGATCCTCCGGTGGAAGGGAAGGAACTCACGGGTGGCAGAGATCCCGGCCTCGGTCCGGGCTCTCGAACCCGGACCCGAATGGGACGCCGTAGCCGAGAAGATCGCGGAGAAACGCCTCAACATCCCGGGTCTTCCCGAAGACACCGCACGGAGATGGCGCGATGAGTGCGACATCCTCGACATCACCCTGAGGACCTAGGGAAAGCCCTGAGAGGGCACTTAACTAGGCGCCCTGAGCGAAACTCTCCCGCCAGTCGCTCCCGGCGCGGCGGCGGAAGCGACGACGCTCTCGCTCTGTAAGGCCGCCCCAGATGCCATGGTCGACCGGCGCCTCCATGGCATAGGCGAGACACTCGCGACGGACCGGGCACGAGCGGCAGATGCGTTTCGCCACCTTGTGCTCGATCGCCCCAGCCGCAAAAAACAGGTCCGGATCCATCTGCGCGCACGTCGCATGTGCACGCCAGTTCTGGTCAACGGTGTCGTGCGAGCCGACCTCAGCAGCGGCTATGGACAAATCCCTGTCCCTCCTGGATTAGATGAAGCGCCCCTCCTTCTGGAACCTTAATGAAGGGAGCCGCGAAAACCGATAGTCCGTTGGAAGGGTTTCATACAGTCCTGAAGGGCCATACCGCGCGTAGCTATTTCGGACTATGACGCGGGACCGGGGCGAGCGGGCTCGCCAGCGGGCTACGTCTACGTGGCTACAGGGCGACGTTAGTTAGTCGCGAAAGCCCTTAGCTGCCTCGTCCACGGTCGGGGCGATCGACACGCCTTCGCCGAAGCCGGTGATGGTGAACAGCTTGAGATGTTGCTCCCGGGTGCAGGCGATGGCGAGGTCGCCCCCCGCTTCCCGCATCCGGCGCACGCCGCCCATCAGGGCCCCTAGACCCGACGAATCCATGAAGGGGACGCCGTCGAGATCGACCACGACCTTTGGCGTCTTGTCTTCGATCAGGGTCGCGAGGGCATCTCGCAAAGACCCAACCGTGTAAACGTCGAGATCGCCGCTAGGACGGAGGATCTGGTACCCCCCTGCGTCCTCGATGTCGATCTCTACCTTCTGCTGTGCCACGGCTCTTCTCCCGTCAGCTTCTCCTGCGCCACCTCAGTCGCCGGAGAACCCTCGAATTCGATGATCAGCATCGTGAGGTCGTCCTCCAGCTTACCGGCCGCGAAACCCTCCACCTCCCGAACCAGCTCCTGGCCGATCGTTTCGGAGTCAAGCGGGGCAAGCGAGATGATGGCCTCGGCCAGCCGGCTTTCTCCGAATATCTCCCCGTCCGGGGATTTGGCTTCGAGGAATCCATCGGTGTAGAGGGCTAGCCGGTCGCCGGGCTCGAGCTTGATCACGGTTTCGGCCAACCCCGGATCCTCGAACCACCCCAGAGCCCGGTTGCGGGGGCCCTCCAGGAAATACCCCGCGCCCTTGCCGGAAAGGTTAGAGCGGATCAGGAAGGGCGAGGGATGGCCCATGTTGAGCCAGTGCACCTCGCCCGACACGAGGTCGATGCTGGCGTATAGCAAGGTCGTGAACGAATCGGGTTCCGTAGCTTCCAGCAGAGCCTCATTGGCCCTCGCGATCACCCGTCGAGGGCCCGACCCGACGCTGCGCTCGGCGCGGAGGGCCGACAAGGTAACCGTCGCCATCAGGGCAGCTCCGATCCCTTTTCCGGAGGCGTCCCCGACCACCGCGGTCAGCGTCCGGCCGTCGACGTCGATGTCGTACCAATCACCACCAACGAGATTGGCCTGCCGTTGCAGTGGAACGAGACGGGCTCCCGGCGATTCGGGCATCGTCCTTTGCAGCAGATTGCGCTGGATCGAGCCCGCTATCTGCAGTTCCCGGTCCTGGAGCGCAAGTTGCTGCAGGCGACGGAGCCCGGCCTGCATCTCCTCGAACCGAGATGCCAGCTCCTCGACCTCGTCACCTGACTTGATCTCGATTCGCTGATGAAAGTCTCCGCGCCCGATAGCACGCGCCGCCTCAACCAAACGCGAGAGATCCTGGGCCAACCGACGGGGGATCAGGAGTGTCAGAAAGACGCCTGTAGAGATGACCCCGATCAGAACGATCAGCAACGTGATCACGGCCTGGTTCGAGCGCGCCACCAGGTCGGATTCTGTTCGATCGAGGGTGATCGCCTGAATACGCCGCAACCCACGGCCAAGCGCCTGGATCTGATCGATAGCGGCGGCGCCCTCCGAGCCCAGTGCGCCAAATGCCAACCCCCGTTCACCGCTTTCAGCCAGCATCACAACGCGGTCATCAACAAGGGTTTGGAAGCTTTCTCCCTCAGCCTCGATGTCCTGCAGCAGTTCTCGCTCGCGGTCGGAGGTGAAGAGCTCTCGTGCGCGCTCCGTAGCGGCCTCGGAGGCTTGCACCTCGGTTCGATACTCTGCGAGGAGAGAGCGCTGATTGGGATTGATGACGAATCCCCGGATCGCAGCCGACTGCGCTGTGTACGAGCGGACGATCTCGTCAACGGCGATAACACCGGGCACGGCTGAGTCGAATACCCGTCCTTGGACGCTCCGGACGGATCCGAACAGCAGCAATGTCACCCAGCCGAGCAACAGCATCAAGAAGATCAGGAGGCCGAAGCCACCGACGATCTTCTGGCGTAGGGAAAGTCTCACCATAAAAGTATCCTCGACCGATGAAAGCTCAACACAGGATGCTTCTGGGCGCGGGGGCGGCATCTGCGTACGCCTTCTATGAGCCTTACAGATACAGGCTGGCCTTCGCCCGGGTCCCCGTGAGGCCAGGGACCCCGTCGCTGTCGATCCTTCATATCTCCGACACCCATCTACAGGCGAAGGACGAACGCCGGGCAGCGTGGGTGAAGTCGATCCCACAGCGACTCGGAAGCCTACCGGATCTGGTACTCGCCACCGGAGACTTCATCGAGGACAACAGTGGCGTGTCGACAGCCGTGTCGGTTTTGAACGCACTCGAGGCTCGGCTTGGTCGTTACTACGTCCTTGGATCACACGATTACTACGTGTCGCGTTTCCGACTCCCGACGAGTTACTTCGCAAAACATCACACTCCGATCAAGGCACAGCGCGCGGATACTCTCGCCCTGGAGACGGGTTTGCGGGAAAAGGGTTGGATACCTCTTACGAATAGTGCACACGTGATCGACTCGCCTGCGGGTCCCGTGCGCGTAGCGGGCGTTGACGATCCGTATCTGAACCGACATTCCACAGATCACATCAAGCGGGATCCGGGCGACGTCGCGGCGATCGCGCTCGTCCACGCTCCGGATGTCGTTTCCGAGTGGATCCTGGCGGACTTCGATCTCGTTCTCGGTGGTCATACGCACGGGGGCCAGGTCCGGGTGCCCGGCATGGGTGCGCTAGTAACGAACTGCGACCTTCCTACACAGCTTGCGAGCGGCTTGCGCAGGATCGGGCACGGCTGGCTCCACGTGAGTCCGGGCCTCGGAACCGGGCGGTTCACGCCGATCCGCTTCGCATGTCGCCCGGAAGCGACCCTGCTCCAACTCGTGCC
>JACCXF010000171.1 GCA_013697295.1 Actinomycetota bacterium
GGATGCGCACCTCGTCCGCATCCACGATCGGGTTGTCGAGCCCTACGGCCTCACCGTTGAGAAAGATCCTCACGTGAGGGCGGAGCACACCTTGCTCGTTCGTGATGCGACGCGCAAGACCTGGATAGCGCGATTCGAGCTCGCCCACAAGGGTGCCAACATCGTCGGCCGAGACAGCGACCTGGCCCTCGCCTCCGCTGAGCTCGCGCAGCGAGGCCGGGAGATGCACGATGGTCATGACGTAGACGCTAGCAAACTTGGGCGGCCGCGAGCCAACATCCGAGGGGGATCGATCCCGTCGCTCGGAACCGGCCCTGAGTGGCTCGGCATCAGATCAGCTCGGGCGGTGGGTCGGTGGGGGAGTTGATCTGGCGCTGCCACCAGCCGACGTTGTGCCACCCGCCGAGCTTGAATCCAACATTCCGGTGCTCCGCCACCTGCTCGAAGCCGGCTGATTCGAAGAGCCTGACGCTCACCGGATTCGGAAGCGCGATCCCCGCGAAGGCGTTCACAAAACCTCGATGGGTGAGCCGTTCGATCAAAGCGCCAAGGAGTTCTCTGCCCAGGCCCGAACCCCTCGCCTCGGCTCCAAGATAGATCGAGACCTCGACGGACCACTTGTAACCGGCTCGTTCGTGAAACGGCGCTGCGTACGCGTATCCAATGACCTGCCCTGAGCGTTCGTAGACGAGCCACTCATGGCTTCTGGAGACGCGTCTTCGGAGCTCCTGTTCCGAAGGCACCTCAGTCTCGAAGGAAACCATCGTCTCCCGCACAACCGGAGCGTAGATCGCTTGGATCGCCTCAGCGTCGACGGGCGTCCCAGACCTGATCATCGTCTTCATTCTGCTACGGACCTCGGGACCTCCCGACAAAAGTTCCACCCGGACCTGAAGTGGGGCTGAATCAATGGGCTTGCTTTCAGCAGGCCTTCAGTCAAGCTTTCATGGGCACGCGATGAAACGGGCGTAGGCGAGCAAGGAGCGAGATGCGAGTACTGGTGGTTGAGGACGAGAAGCGGCTCGCCGCGGGCCTGAAGACGGGGCTGGAGGCAGAGGGGTTCGCGACCGATGTGGCCCTGAACGGCCCCGACGGTCTCTGGATGGCTCGCGAGAATCCTTATGACGCGATCGTTCTCGACATCATGTTGCCGGGGTTGAACGGGTTCGAGATCTGCTCCTCGCTTCGACGTGAAGGCAGGTGGACGCCGATCCTCATGCTGACTGCCAAGGACGGCGATCTCGATGAGGCCGAGGCGCTGGATCTCGGCGCAGATGACTACCTGACGAAACCGTTCTCTCACGTCGTTCTCGTCGCCCGCCTCCGGGCCCTCCTGCGCCGCGGAGCTCCCGAGCGACCCACCATCCTCGAAGCAGGGGACCTAGGGCTGGACCCGGGCTCGAGGAAGGTGTCGAGGGGCGCGACCGAGGTAGAGCTCACGGCGCGCGAGACGTCGCTACTCGAGTTCCTCCTTCGACGAAAAGGGGATGTGGTCTCGAAACGACAGATCCTGGAGCACGTCTGGGATGACGATTTCATGGGCGATCCCAACATCGTCGAGGTCTACATAGGCCATCTGCGCAACAAACTGGACAGGCCTTTCGGGAAAGCCTCGATCGAGACGGTGCGGGGCGCCGGCTACCGCTTGGAAGCCGATGGGACCTGACCGCGCGGGGTCTTGGCCGGCTAGGCTGCGCGAGAGCAGCAGCACCGTGAGGGTTCGGACCACCCTGGGAGCAGTGGCGGTTCTCGGTTTGTCCTTGATCGTGGCTTCCGTCGCCCTGGTGGTGTTCATCCGGCGTTCGCTCACCGACGACGTGCGCTCGGCTGCCCGAGTGAGGGCCGCGCCCATCTCGAGCGATCTCGCGCGCGGCACTCCACCGGCCACCTTCACGGGCACATTCGGGGACGACGAATACGTGCAGATCCTCGACGGGAACGGCCGTGTCGTCGCTTCGAGCGAGAACATGGCCGGTGCGCCTCCGCCGGGAAATGTCCTGCAGGATGGAGGCGGCGCCGAAGTCGACGTTCCGTTCGATGATGACCCATTCTTGGCCGTGGCCGATGTGAGTGGGGATGGACGAACGGTGGTCGTCGGCCGCAGCCTCGACAACGTGGTCGAGTCGAACTCCGCTCTCGTTGGGATCCTGCTGATCGGTGTCCCTCTGCTCGTGCTGTTCACCGGAGCAGTCGCCTGGCGATTGGTGGGGAAGGCGTTGTCTCCGGTCGAAGCCATCCGCTCACAGGTCGAGACGATCTCGATGAAGGATCTTCATCGACGGGTTCCGGCGCCCGATACGGCAGATGAGATCGGGCGGCTGGCGGCGACCATGAACCAGATGCTGGCGCGCCTCGAGCAGGGGCGGACCCGGCAGAGACGGTTCGTATCCGATGCGTCCCACGAGCTTCGTTCACCCGTAGCCAGCATTCGCCAGCACGCGGAGGTGGCCATCGCCCATCCGACTTCTACGTCGACTCAGGATCTTGCAGATGTCGTCCTCGTGGAGAATTCCAGGCTTCAAAGCCTCGTCGAGGACCTCCTACTACTAACCCGGATGGACGAGCACGACTCGGAGGATGGCGAAGGACCGGTGGATCTCGACGACATCGTCTTCGCGCACATGGAGCGGATACGCGCCGGCAACGGCAGGTCGCTCGACACGAGCGGTATCTCTGCCGGAAGGGTGTTGGGGGATCGCAGACAGCTGGATCGGATGGTCGCCAACCTTGTGGACAACGCCGTCCGTCACTCGGACAAAGCGATCGCGGTATCTCTGTCAGAGGAGGCTCAGGAAGTCATCCTAAGAGTGGACGACGACGGGCCGGGTGTTCCTCCCGCGGATCGAAGCCGGATCTTCGAACGGTTCGTTCGCCTCGAGGAGGCCCGGGATCGAGACTCCGGAGGCGCCGGCCTCGGCCTCGCCATCGTTGCCGAGGTAGCCAGGAGCCATGGCGGTCTCGCCAGTGTCGCTCACTCTCCGCTTGGCGGAAGCCGCTTCGAGGTCCATCTGCCTCGTGCTAAGTGACCTGAGTTTCAGCGGAGCCTCAGGTTGCTTGAGCACAATGAGATGAGACAGACCTCGAACAATGGAGGAGAGACGTGGACAAGAAGAAAGTAGTGATAGTCGGGATCGCGACTCTGCTGCTGGCGGGCGCCGGTACCGGGGCCGTCCTAGCCGGTAGCGGGGATGACGACAAGCCTCTTCGCGGCACTGCCTTGGACCGGGCGACCTCTGCGGCGCTCGAGTACGTCGGTGGCGGCTCAGTCGTGGAAACCGAGGTCGGTGACGACGGCGCTGCGTACGGAGTTGAGATCCGCAAGGACGATGGCAACGTCGTCGAAGTGAATCTCGATGAGGGTTTCAACGTCATCGGGTCGGAGCGAGATGATGATGGCGCCAACGAAACGGACGAAGCCGGCGACGACGACTAGCCGATAGGGATCGTCTAGGCGCGGCGATCCAGGTAGTCGTATGCCAGACCGGTCGCCGTCGCGTAGACGAGGTGATGGAACGCGTCGATGGCAACCTCTTTCGGTCCCCATTCGGTCGCCGGGGGAGCCACCCCGAGCGCGGGCAGCATGACCAGCTCGTTGCCCCAGACGACGGCGAAGTGAGCTCCGGTGGCGGCGGGTCCTCTGAGCCCCAATGAAGCAAGCGCTCCACGCACGGCACCCCAGGCAGTTCCGTATCCGTAATGGACCACCGAGGCGAAGCGCTTCTTGCCGGCCTCGTTGCGGGGCTGCACACCGAGGACGCGACCGGCCGCGTCGGACGGCGCAGAACTCCCTTCCCTGCCTCGGATCTTCATCTCGGCGGTGCTGGAAACGGTCATGGCAACCGTGCCGAACGCGCCTGAGAACAGGCCCTTACCGACATCTGCTGCGAGTGTCGCCAGGCCCACGGAGCCCCCTCTGATCGACGTCGCAGCCAAACCTACGTTCTCCCAGGCAATACCTGAGCGCCATCGAGGTCCACGGGTCCTGCGCCGGCGGCGGGTTCTGAAAGCCACCACCTAGTGCTCTTCCCGAGGGAGTCCTCGTAGGTTGAGGAGATCGTCTGCGCCGCCTCTCCGGCCGCCGCGCGATGCACCAGGTTGACGGTGCAACCGCCGAAACCGCCACCCGTGAGCCTCGCTGCCACGACGCCGGGTGTGCGGCAAGCGATATCGACCAGTGCATCGATCTCGGTGAGCGAGGCCTCGAAGTCCTGAGCGTAACTGCGATGAGATTCGGCGAAGAGGTCACCCACCGCATCGAAGTCGACGGCGTCCAACGCTGCGACCGTCGCGAGGACGCGCTCGTTCTCTGTGATCACGTGGCGTGCCCTTCGGTACGCGTTCGTCCCCATGCGGTCGCGCCCATCCTCGAGCTCGTCGAGGGTGACTTCCCGCAGGGAGGACGCGCTCAACACGCGGGCTGCTTCTTCGCAATCGCCTCTTCGGTCGTTGTACGCGCTGCTCTGCAGATCTCTCCCGGTGCCGGAATCGATGATGAGCACGGCGAGCTCGCGGGGGATGGGCACATGCTCGATGCTGTTGTCCGAGCAGTCGATCAGGAGAGCGTGATCAGCGCGCGCTGCGGCTGAGGCAAGCTGATCCATGATGCCCACCTGCACCCCGACGTAGTCGTGCTCGGCCCGACGGCAGAGCTCCGCTTTGTGCACCGGGTCCAGGTCCGGGCTCAGGGCGGTTGCGAGGGCTATCTCCAGCGCGGCGGAGGAGGACAATCCGGCCCCCAACGGCACGGACGAGCCGATGACTCCTTTGAGGCCGTGCACGGGAACGCCCTCATCGATCAGAGCTCGCACGACCGCGGAGACGTATCGCCCCCATCCGTCGACTCTTTCCGGAGGTGACTCGAGATCGATCATGACCTCACCGGGTTCGTTTAGCGAACGCAGATGGACCACTCCCGACCGGCGCGTCGCCGCGAGATAGGTGGCGAGCTCGAGGGCTACGGGCAAGACATACCCGAGGTTGTAGTCGGTGTGCTCGCCGATCAGGTTGGCTCGGCCGGGCGCTCGCACCAGGATCTCGGGCTTTGGGTTGGCTCCGAGGACGTCCTCGAGGATGGTCACGCGGGAGGAGGCGCCGGCGGGGGGGTATGTCTCGGGCCCGAACAGGTAGGGCCGCCCGAGCTCCAGTCGAGCCGGTCGATGCACCTCCGGCCCAAAAAAGAAGGGATCGGCGAAATAGCCGAATAGACGGAGTTGGGGTAAGTCGGCGACATCTGGGTCAAGATACTTGCGTCCCGGAGTCTTGGTAAGGGGAGTCGTGGGGGAACAAGGACTGGTTCGCGCCGCGGCCGCCCGCGGCGCGATTCAATCGCAACCGCAACGATGCCGACGAATGCATGTGGGGACAATCGGGGTCGTCTGCCCGGACTGCCAGACGAATGTTGATTCCAGCGCGCATGTTTGCGCCCGTTGTCGCGCCATCACTCATGGCCGGTCGACCGACCGACCCCGCTCGCCGGGCCAACCCGCGCCACCCCCGCCGCGAGCTCCTGCGTCTGTAGTCGGCTCCGGCCTCGCCCGGCCGCGAGCTCCTGCGCCCGAAGGCGGCCGCGTCCTCGCCCCTCGAGCCGCCCTTCCACAGGGTCCACCGCGTGCGAACCTGCGTAAGAGATTCCCCGCCATCGCACTCGTTCTCATCGCCGTGGTCGCCGGCTGGAGCATGGATAGGGACGATGGAGCCCGGGGCGGTTCCCTTCCTCTCCCAGGGTCGATCGAGGCGCGCGGGTTCCGACCGTCGTTCGTCGACGTGAACTCGAACACTCCGGTGCGCTACAACCCGTGCGAAGCGATCCATTACGTAATCAATCCCGCACTGGCCCCACCGTCGGCGATCGAGGACGTCCGGACCGCCTTCGAGATGACGGCCGAGACGACCGGCATGGAATTCGTGTACGACGGGACGACCGACGAGATCCCAACCCCGGAACGGTCGTCCTATCAACCCGACCGGTATGGACAACGGTGGGCTCCCGTTCTGATCGGCTGGGCCTCCGGCGCCCCGTTCTCGATCACGAGCGAGGTAGCCGGGGCGAGCGCGATCGGGGCCGGTGGCAGTGTTTACGAGTTCAACGAAGACGGACGTCCGGTGTATGTGACGGGATTAGCGGCTTTCGATGCGGGCGCCGATCTACGCCCGGGCTTCGGAGGCCAGACGTGGGGTCAAGCGATGCTGCACGAGCTCGGCCACATCGTTGGGCTCGGGCACGTCGACGATCCCGCCTCGGTGATGAATCCGATCATCGGGCTGCGCGCCGCCTCGTGGGGGGGAGCCGACCGCGAGGGCCTGTGGGCGCTGGGCATGGGTGGCGCCTGTGTGCCCACTCCGCCCCTTCCCTGATCGCGCCTCGAATCACGATCACCCGGACAGGTACCTCGTTCTCAGAATGCCGCAGCATGCAGCTCGCGATCGCGCACGCTTTCATCGAAGCCAGTCGGATGGAGTGCCGACCCACCATCCGAGCGGGGCTCTGGCAAATAGGTCCTGTCCGCGATCGGTGGCGGTGCGTTGATCTCGTGTTTAGTACGAACCCCCGTCTCGGGCGCGAGCGCGAGATCGAGTCGTAGTGGGGGATCCGGGCCCGGGTCGTAGCGCCGTCCGCTGCGCCGGAACCAGGTCGCCATCGAGTTGTCGTCGAGCGCCACCCGCCACCCATATTCGTGCACCAGCTTGTGGTGGAAACAACAGACCAGCGTGAGGTTGTTGAGATCGGTCGTG
>JACCXF010000220.1 GCA_013697295.1 Actinomycetota bacterium
GCCGAAAGGCTCTTCGGTCGGATACTGACCGATGACCTCCGTGCCCTTGATCTCGAAGTCACGCAGATAGACAGTGGTCACCACGTCGGTTACCAGCGCGTCGATCTGTCCGCTCTCGAGTGCCGACTTCACGTCGTTCGTCGTGTCGAAGACCTTCGGGTCGGAGTCCGGCTGGATACTCTCGTTGATGAAGGCAAGACTCGTGGTACCGACCTGGGCGCCGAGCTGAGCGCCCTCGAGGTCGGGCAGGCTCGTGGCCTCCCCGATGTCGGAACCCTCGGCGGCCAAAAACCCCTGATTGTTGTTGAAGTATCCATCGCTGAAGTCGACCGCCTGGGCGCGCTCCGGCGTGATCGATATCTGGTTGATGTCGAAGTCGTAGTTCTTCGCGCCCGGTGCATAGGACTTGTTGAAGGGCTCGACGACCCACTTGATGTCGAGATCCATGCGCTCGGCGATGGCGGCGGCGAGGTCCCCCTCGAATCCCGAGTAATCCTTCGGGGAACCCTCGAACCAGGGCGGGTATGCGGGGCGGTCGGTCGCAACGGTGAGCGTTCCGCCTTCCAGGGTCGGAGGGTCGGACAACTCGCAGCCTCCCTGCGCTCCGCTTTCACCGGCGGAATCATCCGACGCTTCTCCGCACGCGACGGCCAGGACCAACAACGCAGCCAGGACGGCCACCAACTTCCTCGGCATGTCTCCCAAGCCTCCAATTTGTGACATCAGAAGGACGCGATATGTCTCTCGATGCCCCCACGCGCCCCGGTTTTCGAATGAACCCTATCCGAGGGAACGGGTCAGCCCTTGGCGTCGGCCCAACTGATCCCGTACGAGACGTCCACGACGAGCGGCACCTTCATCTCGGCCACGGAGGACATCTCCGTCGCGATGAGCTCCGCGGCCTCGGCCCGGTCCCCTTCGGGGACCTCGAACACGAGCTCGTCGTGCACCGTCAGGATCATCCGGGCGCTCGATCGCTGCGCCTGCAGGGCCCGGTCGACGTTGATCATCGCGAGCTTCATGATGTCCGCCGCGGATCCCTGGATCGGCGCGTTCAGCGCCTGTCGTTCGCCGATCGCACGGACGCGCGGATTGCCGCTGCCCAGTTCGGGCAGGTAGCGCCGGCGCCCGAACATCGTCGTGGTGAACCCGTCGGCGTAGGCCTGCGTGACGATCTCGTCGAGGAACTCGCTGACCTCGCCGAACTGTTCGAGATATGCATCGATGAACGTCTGGGCTTCGGCGACCGGGACGTTGAGTCGCTCGGCGAGTCCCGGCGCACCCATGCCGTAGCTGAGCCCGTAATTGACCATCTTCGCGACCGAGCGATGGCGCGTCTCGAGCTGTTCCGGAGGGAGATCGAAGATGCGCGCCGCCGTGGCCGTGTGGATGTCGTCTCCCTTGTCGAAGACCTCGACCAGGATCGGGTCCTCGGACAGATGGGCCATCACACGAAGCTCGATCTGGGAATAGTCGATCGAAAGCAGAACGCAGCCCTCCTCCGCAACGAAGGCCCGGCGCGTTTTCCGCCCGAGTTCCGTGCGCACCGGGATGTTCTGCAGGTTCGGATTGGTACTGGACAGCCGGCCGGTTGTGGTCGCCGTCTGCTCGTAGGTCGTATGCACGCGTCCGTCAGTCGGGTCGACCAGGGGCGGAAGCGCGTCCACGTAGGTGTTCTTGAGTTTGGCCAGCTCGCGATACTCGATGAGCTTGCCGACGAACGGATGCTGGTCGACGAGCTGCGCCAAAGCTCGCACGTCCGTGGACAGCCCCGTCTTCGTCCGTCTCGTGGTCTTGAGACCCAACTTGTCGTAGAGCAGGGTGCGGAGTTGTTGTGGGGAGCCCAGGTTGATGCGCTCCCCCGCGAGCTCGTAACACTCGGCCTCGAGCTCGCCAACGTCCTTGTCCAGCGTCCGCGCCATCTCGCTGAGGTACTCGAGGTCGATCTTGATACCGGCGGTCTCCATCCGCGCGAGCACGGGGATGAGGGGGTGCTCTACATCGCGATAGAGGTCGGCCATCCCCAGGCGCTCGAGCTCGGGCTCGACAGCCCGAGCGATCTCGATGATCGCGAGGGCACGTAACGATGCGTCCTCCGCCTCGGCCTCATCCGCACCATCGGCCAGATCGAGCGAGGTCTGCGCTCCGTCGTCGGGCCGTGTAACCGGATCGACCGCCTGCAGCTCGCGGCCCGTGTACTTACGCGCCATCTCGGCGAGCGCATAGGCGGGAGCGGCGGGATCGAGCAGATAGCAGGCGATGACGGTGTCCAGGCTCAATCCACCGAGATCCACATCCATGGCGGCCAGCGACAGAATGGCCTCCCGGCCCCCGTGGGCGACGACCTCGACGGTTGGATCCTCGAGCACGCCTTTGAGGGCGGTGGACGCCTCGGCGACGGACACTCCCTGAGGACCGAACGGGACGAAGGCAACCGAGCCGTCGCCCCAGGAGTACGCCATCGCGCGGGGCACCCCGCGCGCCGAGGCCGGTATGACGTCGATCGAGAACGACCTCGCGGTGGACAGCTCCCGGGCCAGGTCCCCGAGCGACCCGGGATCGTCGTACACCTCGAGCTGGAGCTCGAACGGAGTGCCCTCGCCCTCGGCGGCTTCGGGGAGGTCCGAGAGGAGGCGCTCGAGCAGCGTTCGGAACTCGAGCGACTTGAACAACTCCTCGAGCTCCGCAAGGTCCCACCCGCCCATCTTCAACTCGTGGGGCTCGGCCCCCTCGACGGGGACCTCGGCGAGCGTGGACAGCTTCTTGTTGATCGCGACCTGATCGGCGTGTGCGGCGAGGTTCTGGGACAGCTTCGGCGTTTGCTCGGAGGCATGCTCGACGACGG
>JACCXF010000223.1 GCA_013697295.1 Actinomycetota bacterium
CCCCCAGCACCGAGCGGATCGGATCGGTCGGCTCGAGGTTCATTGGGTCCGGGGGCGCTCGGTCGTCTACGTCTAGAGCCTGCTGTCCCCCGGCGACGGCCTCCGATCTCGGTAAGCCTTCTGGCGCTGTTGCGATATAGAACCCACCACTAGAGCCGATCCCTTGGGGACAGCCGCTTGTGCGCGTCCCTGGCGCGCTCATCGGCCGCGGACGCGGCGTACCGTTGGAGCATCTGACGCGATCTCCACCCTGCTATCCGCATGAGGTCCCCTTCGGTCCCACCCTCCGACAGCCATTCGTGAGCGAACTGGTGACGTAACTGGTGTGGATGCAGACCCTTGATCCCGGCTTTGTCTCCGCGCTTCTTCACGATGTCCCGAATACCGGAGTTCGTAATCGGTCCACGCTGACCGAGCCAAAGGTTGGGGAGCTCGGCGAGAGGATGGCCGGCGCGAGCTCGGAGGTAACGATCCAGGGCGACGGCTGTCTTGCGGCCGAAGGGGGTCGCGCGAGGCCTCCGACCTTTGCCCATAACGACGGCGACCGTGGCGTCGAAGTCGATGTCCGATTGCTTCAGCTCAGCAAGCTCGTTCCTTCTCATCCCGGTATCCAAGAACAGGCTCACGATCGCGTTATCTCTGCGATCCTCGAACAGCCTCCCCTCGCAAGCCTTGAACAGCTTCCGCAGTTCGTCCTCCGAGAGGATCGGGACGGGCTCCTCCGGTACGGCCGGGGGCCGCATGTTCTTCATGGGGCTGTCGGTGATCTCCCCCTCCTCGAGGAGCCAGCGGAAGAACTGTTGGAGGGATCGGTACTTGTTCGCAGCGGTTGCGGGCTTGAAGCGCTCGAGGATGTCGGCGATGAACGACTCCACATGCTCACGCCGGATCGCGCCGACGCGCGTCGGCATTCCCTTGGACACCAGGAACCTGTCGAACAGCCGCACCGCTTCCATATAGGAGTCGATGTTTCGAGGCGCTCGGTTGGTGGCGAGCAGGCCACGGCGGAAGGATTCGGCCAAAATCCGTATCTGGTCGATCTCCGTCTTGCTAGTCATGGGGGACAAGTTATAGGCTCAGTGAGCGGTATGCAAGGCTGCTCGGTCAGAAGTAGAGGGCGTAACCGCAGGTCAGAAGCTAGTCGGTGGGCCCCCAGGGACTCGAACCCTGCCCGCCGGATTAAAAGTCCGGTGCTCTACCTGATGAGCTAGAGGCCCTTGCGGTGCGAGCCTAACGCGCAGGCTGTTCCAGCCTCTCTACCTCCAGGCGCAGCCCGTTCACCTTCTGGATGATGACGTCCGCGCCCGGCCTGGCTCCCTCGGGGCAGGATGCCGCCCACAGCTGTCCCTTGACGCGCACGCTGCCGATGGGGTCGCAGTCCTTGATCACCCGGCCCTTCGCTCCGATCAATGCCTCGACCCCCGTGATCGAGCGCATGTTGCGAAGCTTGAGCCACAGGGTGATCTCGAGGGCCTCGAACAACGCCAACGGGATGATCGCAAGGAAACGCCAGATCCCCTCTAGAAAGGTGAAGGCCAGGATCGTTCCGATGATGAGCGACATGGGCGATCAGCGATCGCGGGGACGCGGCACCAGCCGGTAGCCGACGTTGCGGATCGTCTCGATCAGGGCTTCGTGCTCCGGGCCAAGCTTTGCGCGCAATCGTCGCACGTGAACGTCGACGGTCCGGGTGCCCCCGTAATAGTCGTACCCCCAGACCTCTCGCAGCAAGAGATCGCGGTCGCAGACCCGGCCCGGCCGCTGCGCGAGAAACTTCAGCAACTCGAACTCCTTGTACGTGAGGTCTAACGGCTTCCCATGTACGTAGACCTGATAGTTGTCCGGATTCACCGTCAGGTCGCCGACCTTGAGAACGGTGGCCTCATCACCCTGTCCGGCGCGTCTGGCGGCGAGCGCGAAGCGCGCCGAGATCTCGTCGGCCGAAGCCGTGGTCAACAGGAAGTCGTCCGCGCCGGTCTCGAACCGGAACCGGGAAAGCGTTGAAGAGTCGACGATGACTATGAGGGGGGGAAGCCCGATCTCCCACGCGAGAGCCATCTTGCGTGTCGCGTCCTCGGCCGCGTCGAAGTCACCGGTTGCGTCGATCAGCAAGAGATCGGGATGGAGGGCGATCAGGTCCTGCGGGACCGTCGACTTCAATGGAGCCTGTCGAAGGGCGAACGGAGTCATCGGGAGCTCCGGAAGGAGTTCCCTCACGTCTTCGTAACCATCCGAAAGGAGCAGGAGCGTGAGTGCCATATGCCAATGTTCGCCTATTCGCCCGGCTGTTCGCCCGCCGATGGTGGAGGGGCCGTTGCAGCCCCTTTGTCTCTCCATCGATTGGTGATCGGGAGGCGGCGGTCGCGGCCGAAGGCTTTCGTGGTCACCTTCGGCCCTGGTGGAGCCTGGCGCCGCTTGTACTCAGCCTTGTCCACGAGGGCAACGACCTGGCGCACCGTGGCCTCGTCGTGCCCGCCGGCCACGATCTGCGAGATGGCTTCGTCCCGTTCGATGTAGCCCTCGAGGATGGGATCCAGGACCTCGTACGGCGGAAGCGAATCGGAATCCCTCTGGTCCGGTTTCAGCTCCGCAGACGGAGGCTTGGTGAGGACGTTCTCCGGGATGACCTCCGAGATCGAGTTGCGGTATCGGGACAGCGCGTAGACCTCGGTCTTGAAGACGTCCTTCAGCAGAGCGAAGCCACCGGCCATGTCGCCGTAAAGCGTGGCGTAGCCACACGCCATCTCGGATTTGTTGCCGGTGGCGACGACGAGGTGTCCGAACCGGTTCGAGATGAACATCAACAGGTTTCCGCGTATGCGCGCCTGCAGGTTCTCCTCCGCGAGTCCGGGATCGAACTGTCCGAGGGACCCGACCAGCGATTCGAGATATGCATGGAAGGTGCGCGCGATCGGGATCTGCAACATCTCGATAGCGAGGTTCTCGGCCAGCGCCTTCGCATCGTCAATGGAGTGCGATGTCGAGTACTCGGACGGCATCGCTACGCCGAGTACCGCTTCCGGGCCCAAGGCATCCACCGCGATCGTCGCCGTCAGGGTCGAGTCGATCCCGCCCGACAGCCCGACCACGACCTTGTTGAACGAGTTCTTGCGTGCGTAGTCCCCGAGCGACAGTCTGAGCGCGGAGTAGATCTCCTCTGCCGCCTCCAGCGGTTTCGTGAGCGGCACGGTCGAGGTGGGAGCCGTCGCCTCCGTCAGCTCCGCTCGGATCCGTTCGATAGCCTCGCTGGACACCTCGCGCGCTTTACCGAGAGGGACATCCACCACCTCGAGTTGCTCCTGGAACTGCGCCAGCCGCGC
>JACCXF010000226.1 GCA_013697295.1 Actinomycetota bacterium
CAGGCGCTGTGGAGCGTGGGCCGGATCGTGCTCGACGGAGGGGACGGGCTCTGGCTTATGCCCTTCCTGGTGCTGCTTCCGATCCTGCTCCTGTACTTCTTCATGAGGGTGTTCCAGCACGTCACGCTCGACCGCGACCTGGTGGAGTTCCGGAGTCGGTTGAGCCGGGTCCGTATGACACTCGGCGAGATCATCGCGATCGAGAACGACCGCATCGGACGGCCGTCGGTGCGACATGAACGGGGTCACCTGATCCTCGGGATCGGGGGAAAACAGCTACAGAACTTCCTGCGGGACGTCAAGAAGATGAATCCGGCGATCCGGTTGGGCCCCGCCCCGAAGCTATAGGGGGGGCTTCGCGAGACTTCTTTGAAAAGCCTCCGGTCCACGTGGTGCACGTGGTGCACGTGGTCCACGTGGTGCACGTGCACCGGTTGCCCCACAGGCACCAGGGGGTTTGAAAGAGACCGTCGAGACGACGAGGGATGTGAGCCTCCCCCTCCACGGGTTCAGGCCCCGTCGATCACGATCCCCTGCCACGCGCCGAGCTCGAGGCTTCCGTTCGTCGGGCGATCGTCCCATTCCCGGGTGGTGTGGAGCACGACGCGGCCCGGCGGGGCGTCGACCACGGCGTCGTTATCCGACAGGTTCACCAGGATCCGCCAGCGTCCCCCGCGCGCCCAGGCCCACAGGCCGTCGGGAGCATCCACCGGATCGTAAGAGCCCCGGGTCAGCTCCTGTGCCTCCCGGCGCAGGGCGATGAGGTCGCGCGTGAGTCGCAGTACCGACGTGGGGTCCTCCTTCTGGGCCGTAACGTTCGTTCGCCGGTAGTCACCCAGAGGAAGCCATGTATCGACGCTCGCCTCGGTGAATCCCGCGCCCTGCTCGGCGGTCCACTGCATCGGGGTGCGGCACGAGTCTCGTCCCTTGCCCACCGGCCAGAAGCGCAACCCGACGGGGTCCTTGAGATCCTCGTACGCGATCTCCGGCTCGTCCATGCCGATCTCGTCCCCGTAATACAGGAACGGCGTCCCGCGCATCATCAGGAGCACCATCAGGACGCAACGGATCTTCGCATCGTCCCCCTCACACCACCGTCGTGCGAAGCGACCGACGTCGTGGTTCGATCCGGTCCATACGGGCCAGCTGGCCGGTGGGATCATCCCCATCGTCTTCTCGGCGGTGGCACGGAGTGCCTTCGACTCGAAGTTGGCGTGGATGAATGGAAAGTTGAAAGCCAGGTTCAGCTCGTCGTCCTGCCCGTAGAACTCGACCAGGCGATCTAGGTCGTGAACGTACGTCTCGCCCACAAGGATGCGCTGCGGATCGTAGGTGTCGGCCAACTTGCGCCAACGTCTGAGGACGTCATGAGTCTCCGGACGGTTCATGTTGTATTCCGGAAGCTGACCTATATTCCGATAGAACTCCAGATCCTGATCGGTGGTAGGCGTGTTGTCGCGCAACTCGCTGTCTTTGACGATCGCGTGGGCCACGTCGATGCGGAACCCCGCCACTCCCCTGTCGAACCAGAACCGCAAGATGTCATCGAACTCATCGCGTACCTCGCCGTTCCACCAGTTCAGGTCAGGTTGGTGCTGGAGGAAGTTGTGGAGGTAGTACTGGCCCGAGGTTACGTCGAGCTCCCACGCGGATTCACCTCCGAAGACGCTGATCCAGTTGTTCGGAGCGGAGCCGTCGTCCTTCGGATCGGCCCATACGTACCAGTCGCGGAAACGCGCCTCTCGGCCGCTCACGGCGTCCCTGAACCAGTCGTGTTGGTCACTCGTGTGATTGGGGACCAGGTCGAACAAGATGCGGATCCCGTGTCGCCCCGCCTCCTCGATCAGCTCTTCGGCATCTTCGAGGGTTCCCAATTCGGGGTCGATGCTCTTGTAGTCCGCCACGTCGTAGCCCCAGTCCTTGTTGGGGGATCGCATGACGGGGCTCAGCCAGATGCCGCTGACGCCGAGCCAAGCGAGGTGATCCAGCTTCCCGATGATCCCGCGCAGATCTCCGACGCCGTCACCGTTCGAGTCGGCGAACGAGCGCGGGTAGATCTGATACAGGACGCCGTCGCGCCACCACCGGTCGCCTTCTTGAACCATGAGTGCTTGTCCGGGTCAGCCCGTTGTCGCGCCCGCGGTGAGTCCAGAGACGATGCGGCGCTGGAAGAACAACACCAGGATGACGAGCGGCGCGGTCATGATGAGAGCTGCTGCTGCCTGAGCGCCGTAATCCCCTGCCCCCATAAGTCCCCCTCCTTGCTCTGGTGTGTCCGCGCTTCACATACCCGCATTGTCGCGCCCGAACCTTCGAACGAGCCTCGATCACCAGACGGCCTGGCTGGGTCAGTATGGCTGCCATGACTCGTGTGCTCGCCATCGCCGACGAGGTCGATCCCAGGCTCTATAGCAGAAATGTGCTGCGGCACGAGGTGGACCTCGTCCTCGCCTGTGGGGACCTGCCGTTCGACTACCTCGAGTTCCTCGTGACCATGCTCAACGTCCCGCTCGGATTCGTCCCGGGGAACCACGACCCGGACCTTCACCCCCCCGACGCAATGGACTCGGCCGACTTCACCAAACCGTTCGCATGGCACTGGGACGATCGGGCCAACAAGGGTCCGCAAGGCTGCGTCAACCTGGACGGATGGGTGAAGGAGCTGGCTGGCGTACGGATAGCCGGCCTCGGAGGCTCGATCCGGTACAGCCCCGGACCCAACCAGTACTCCGAGACCCAGATGCGCTCCAGAGCCTGGAAGCTCCGGGTCCGGGACCTCAGACGGCGCCTGAAGGACCGGCCTCCGGTGGACATCCTCATCACCCACGCTCCCCCACGGGGGGTCGGCGATGGGGACGACCGCGCACATCGTGGATTCCAGTCGTTCCACGCACTCATAGCGCGGATGGGGCCGCGCTTTTTCCTCCACGGCCACGTCCATCCGTACGGTGAGCGCATGCCCGAGCGCCAGGTCGGCCAGACGCGCGTGATGAACGTGGTGGGACATAAGGTGATCGAGTTATGAGCTGGGATCCACTACCGTCCACGTTCGAGAAGGCCAGGCGTAAAGAGGCGTACAGAAGGTTCGCCGGGTTGGTTATCGGGAAACCGAAACCCGAGTTGCCCGAGCTGGACGACATCAAGAGCCGGATCCGATTATTCGACCAGACCTACGTCGGGCTCCGCCCGATCCCGGTCGCCCGCATCGCCGGCACGGCCGGCCGGCGCACCGACTTCACGAAGTCGTGGTTGCCGGCTCGGCCCGAGGTTCGAGACCGGTGGGTGAGGCTCGAGAAGGCTTTCCCCGAGGGCGGGTTCCCGCCGATCGTCGCCTACGAGTTCAACGGGTCCTACTACGTGGTCGACGGCCATCACCGCGTTGCCCTGGCGAAACAGAAGAAGATCGACTTCATCGACGCCGAGATCACCCAGTTACGCGCGCCGTACCCGATCCCCGAGAACGCCGACATCGGGAAGCTCATCACGGCCGAGCAGGAGAACCTGTTCTTTTCGGAGAGCGGGCTCGAGAGGGCGCGCCCCGAAGCCCGCATCAAGTTCTCGCTGTCCCGTGGATACGTCGAGCTCCTCGAGATCGTCAAGATCCACGGCTATCACCTCATGCGCGAGCGCGACGAGGTCTTGAGCCCCGAGGAGATATCGGGCGACTGGTACGATCGCGTGTACATGCCCGCCGTCAGCGCGATCCGGGACGAAGGCTTGACCAAGATCTTCACGGTCACGGAGGCGGATGCTTTCCTCTACATCTGGCAACGGCGGCGCGCGATCTTCCCAGAGCGCGGAGGCATGACTCTCGAGGACACGGTTCGAACGGTCAGCGCGGAGAAAGGTGGGGGCCTGGGCCCCAAGGCGCGACGAGCAGCTCGGCGGCTGCGTCCGCCGCAATCCGAAGATGCCTAGTCGGACTCGCCCCCCTGGGCGCGACCCTCGTCGGCCGGGCGTTCGGCCGTGTCCTTCGGCTCGCCCGTGAGGAACGGCGACAGCCGCTCGGAGTCGATCCCATACTGTTCGATCGCTTCCGTCACCTTCTCGGGTTTGATCGCACCCTCCTGGGCCAACGCCGCGAGCGTCGCGACCGCTATGTGCTCGCCGTCCACCTCGAAATGGCGTCGCAACGCCTCCCGACTGTCGGAGCGTCCGAATCCATCCGTTCCCAGCGGCAAGAACCGGTTCGGTACCCAGCGCGCGATCTGATCGGGCCACGCTGCGATCGAGTCACTGGCTGCGATAACGGGTCCATCTTTGTTCTCGAGACACCCCGTCACGTAGGACTGGCGCGGAGCATCCTCCGGGTGCAGACGGTTCCAGCGATCCGCTTCGAGGGCATCGATCCGCATCTGGTGGTACGAGGTAGCGCTCCAGACGTCGGCCGCGACATCGTGGTTCTTCGCCAGGAGGTTCTGAGCTCTCAGGACCTCCTGCATGATCGAACCGGAGCCGAAGAGTTGCGCGCGTTGCGAGCGCTCGCCGGGCGCTTCCTGGTAGAGGTATAGGCCCTTGATGATCCCCTCTTCGGCCCCCTCGGGCATCGCCGGCTGTTTGTACGGCTCGTTGTATGCGGTCAGATAAAGGAAGATGTCCTGGTCCTCGTCGTACATCTTCTTCATCCCGTACTTGACGATCTGCGCTATCTCGAACGCGAACGCCGGGTCGTAAGCGCGGCAGGCGGGATTCGTCGTCGCCATGATCACCGAGTGGCCATCCTGGTGCTGGAGACCCTCGCCGTTCAATGTGGTCCGCCCATAGGTGGCGCCCACGAGGAAGCCACGCCCTCGTTGGTCACCGAGCGACCAGATAGCGTCACCGATCCTCTGGAACCCGAACATCGAATAGAAGAAGAAGAACGGGATCATGGGCTCGCCGAGAACGGAGTAGGACGTGCCCGCTGCGGTGAACGAACCCATCGAGCCGGCCTCGCTGATGCCCTCCTCGAGGATCTGCCCCTGCTTGGATTCCCGGTATGCCAGCAGATGTTCTGCGTCGACCGGCTCGTACAACTGCCCGCGTGCGGCATAGATCTTGAACGCCGGGAACAGCGACTCCATACCAAAGGTGCGGGCTTCGTCCGGGATGATGGGGACTACGCGCGACCCGATCTTGTCGTCCTTGAGCATCGACCGGAGCAGGCGAACCATCGCCATCGTGGTCGCGACCGGCTGATCCCCCGAACCTTTGTTGAACTCGTCGTAAAGCTTCGGTTCGGGTAGGTCGAGTCGACCGGAGGTCACCGGCCGGCGCGGGAGTGATCCACCGAGCTGCCGGCGCCGCTCGATCATGTACTGCATCTCCTCGGAATCCTCGCCCGGGTGGTAGTAGGACGGGACCCCCTCCTCGATGTCCTTGTCGTCGATCGGGAGATAAAGCGTGTCGCGGAACTTCTTGAGCTCTTCGATCGAAAGTTTCTTCGCCTGGTGGGTCACGTTGCGACCCTCGATCGCGCCCCCAAGCGTCCATCCCTTCACGGTCTTGGCCAGGATAACGACAGGCGCGCCCTTGAGCTCGACCGCGGATGCGTAAGCAGCGTAGAGCTTCCTGTAGTCGTGGCCGCCTCGCCTGAGGTTCTTGAGGTCTTCATCCGACAGGTGTTCGACGAGCTTCTTGAGGCGCGGATCGCCACCGAAGAAATCATTCCGGATGTAATCGCCGGACTCGACCACGTACTTCTGGAACTGTCCGTCGACCGTCGTGTTCATCTTGTTGACCAGGACGCCGTCCGTATCGCGCTCCAGTAGGTCGTCCCACTCGCGCCCCCAGACGACCTTGATGACGTGCCAACCCGCCCCCCGGAAGATCGACTCGAGCTCCTGCATGATCTTGCCGTTGCCGCGCACCGGGCCGTCGAGCCTCTGAAGGTTGCAGTTCACCACGAAGATCAGGTTGTCGAGCCCCTCGCGCGATGCCAGGGATAGCGCGGCCATGGACTCCGGTTCGTCCATCTCGCCGTCGCCCAAGAAGGCCCACACCCGCTGTTGCGAGGTGTCCTTGATGCCGCGGTGCTCCATGTACCTGTTGAAGCGGGCCTGATAGATAGCGTTCAGCGGCGAGAGTCCCATCGACACCGTGGGGAACTCCCAGAAGTCCGGCATGAGCCGGGGGTGCGGATAGGACGGCAGGCCTCCCCCGAACGCCTCGCGGCGGAACCTGTCCAGTTGCTGCTCGGTGAGGCGTCCCTCGAGGTATGCCCGTGCGTAGATCCCCGGCGCCGCGTGTCCCTGCATGTAGATGAGGTCGCCGCCGCCCTCGGCGTCGTGCCCCCGGAAGAAGTGGTTGAAGCCCACCTCGTACAACGAAGCCGCGGAAGCGTAGGTCGAGATGTGTCCTCCGATGCCGTCGTAGGCCTTGTTGCCGCGGTGCACCATGACCGCGGCGTTCCACCTGATGAAGGCCCTGATGCGTCGCTCGATGTGCTCGTCGCCTGGGAAGTAGGGCTCTTGCTCCGGGGCGATCGTGTTTATGTAATCCGTCGCAACCATCGCGGGCAGTCCGATCTGCCGGGAGCGCGCGTGGTGGAGGATGCGATGCATCAAGAAGCGGGCGCGTCCGGGCGACCCGTCGATCACCTGATCGAGAGATTCGATCCACTCCTGTGTCTCGTCCGGATCGATGTCCGGAAGCTGATTCATGAAGGCGTCGTGCATGCGCGTTCTCCAGACCTGTCCAACGAACGGCGTCCCGACTAGCGTAAACCCGCAGGAGCGAAAGCCCGTCGGTCCGGCAGCCGTCCCGACGCCGGCCTTACTCCTCGCGTTCCGTGACCTGCACCGCATCTTCGGGATCGAGCATCGCCAGGTCCAGAAGATCGATCAGACCGAGCAGATGGCCCTTGTCGACCACCGGGATGCGCCGGATGTGACTCATCGCCATGCGTCGCTGCACCTCGTTCAGGTCGGCGTCCGCATCCACGTACACGGGCGTCCCGCGCTCGAGTTCGCTGGAAGAAGCCGTCATCAGGTCGGTGCCCTCGTCCCGCAGGAGGCGAGCGAGCCATTTCAACGTCTCCGGAGGGCCCCCCTCCCACTGACCCCGCGTGAGCACATCGCCCACGATCCGGGGACGCGCGTCGTCATGCATCGGCCAGCCCTCGAACCTGTGTGACGGAGTGAGCTTTTCGCCCCGCCGGCTGGCACCGGGGACACCGGTAGATCACGCGCTCCCGACCGTTAGGGCCGGAGTGCGTTCTCTCGATCGGATCGCCGCAGCGGCGGCACGGTTCGCCCCCGCGTCCGTAGACCCAGTGCGTCCGGCCCGGGCGCGCGTCTCCGGTCGTGATCTGGTTACCGGTGGTTCGATTGGCGTAGATCACCGCCCTCGCCCGTCCGACCACGCGCGCCGGCTCGGGCACTTCGCCCACCGGCGTCATCGGGTCCAGCCCCATCAAGAAGCAGATCTCCGACCGGTAAACGTTGCCGAGCCCCGCCATCACCGCCTGATCCAGCAAGGCCTCCCCTATCGGGCGCGCGGGATCGGCGGCCAGACGGCGCTCCGCCTCGACGGGATCCCAGTCGGGCCCCAGAAGGTCCGGCCCGAGATGGCCGACGACACTCTGCTCTGCGGCGCGGTCGAGGACGTCGATGACAGGCAAGCGGAATCCCACAACGGTGAAGACGTCTGTCTCGAGCACGACGCGCGCCTCGTGAGCGGGAACTCGCCAGCGTTCCCCCGGCCGGTAGATGTGCCACGTTCCGTCCATCTGGAAGTGGGTGTGGAGAGTCATGTTGCCCGCAATGCGGAACAGGAGGTGTTTCCCGCGCGCCACGACCTCGTGGATGCGACGCCCGGCGAGGTCGAGCGTGGAGTACCGGGGCACCCGAAAGTCGGTCCGCGTCAGAACCCGCCCCCGTAGAGCCCGATCGAGTCGGTCGGCGGCCAGGAAAACGGTGTCGCCCTCAGGCACGGAGCTTCAGCCCTCGAGAGGAGAGTTGGAAGCCCGCATCCATCAGGACCTGGGCGAAGGGAGAGTCCAGAACCGATTCGCCGTCTGCGCGTTCGACCGCGAGACGCCCGAGCAATCCGTCGTGGGCTGCAAGCGCAAGAGCGTCGACCGCCGGTTGAAGCCGCTCGGGATCATCCGAGAACGACAGCAGGGTACGCCCGCCCTTCTCGACATACAGGATCAGCTCACCCCCGGTCAGAACCACGACGGCTCCGGCCTTCCTGCCCGCCCGATGGCCATCGCGTTCCGGCCATGGCAGCGCGGCTCCATAGGGATTCGCGGGATCGGTGGCGGCGAGAACCTCGGTAGTCAGCTCTTCCGGCGCCAAGTGCACGAGCGATCGCATCCGGTCCACGGCCCCCGACTGTGCAAACTGCGCGCCGCCGAGGCCATCGACGAAGTATCCACGCCGGACGCGACCGGCCTCCTCCATCGCCTTGAGCACCGGGTAGACCGCAGCGAACCCACCTTGCAGCCGCTCGATCTGAAGCGCGCCCCTCGTGACGATGCCGTGGCGCTCGAGCATCTGTTCCGTGACGGCAACGAGCCGGCGAGTGGGGTCGGTCTCCCGTGGCGCGACCAGGCTCCACCGGCCGGCCCCCGAAGGTGGCCCGAGGCGCGCCGGGAAGCGGGGGCCTCTACGTTGGGGCGGTCGCGCGCGCGTGCCGCGCCGGCCGCCGCCGAATGCGCGCACGGGGGCCAGGGTGTCATTGGTCGCCAGCCCCGCCCAAACGAGGTCCCATAGCGCTGCCAGAAGCTCGTTGTCGTCCGTCGAGCCAACCCGCTCGGCCAGCTGGCGGAAGAACGAGGCTCCCGATGCGGACAGGGCGTCTTGAAGGGCGAGCGCGGTCTCGCTCAACTCCGTCTCGGATGGCAGGGGAAGGATCAGCGACGCCCGATCCGCAGGGGCCAGGACGATCCAGCCATCATCGGCGCCCAACGGGCCGGCGCCCGCCCACACGACCTCTCCCGATGCCCCCAGCGCATCCAGGAGTCCGGGGGAATAACCGGGGAGTCGCGCGGGCAACACCTGCCGCTCGAGTGCGGAGGCCGGGATCGGCACGCCCTGGAGTTGCTCGATCACCCGGAACAATGCATCCGGAGAGGCCACGCCCCTGGACGACCTCGGACCGATGCCGTGCCACGCCAGGCTGAACCGGGCCAGAGCTTCCACGGGGGCGGGTTCCACCTCCTTGCGGAAAGCGGCCAGCGAGCGACGTCGGAGACGTCTCAACACCTCGACGTCGATCCACTCCCGGGCCGTCCCGCCGGGACGAAACTCCCCTTCCACCACTCGACCGGCGACCTCCAGACGCTCGAGGGCCTGCCGGCACACCGCCGGGCCCAGGCCGAGGCGCGCCGCGGGACCGCTCACGTCGAAGGGACCGTGTGTAGCTGCGTAGCGCCCGACGAGATCGGCGAGCGGATCCGAGACCGGCTCGGTGAAGGCGGCGGGGATGCCCACCGGAAGGGCGACGCCCAATGCATCGCGGTAACGCCCCGCATCTTCGATCGCTATCGCTCGTGACTCACCTGCAACTCGCACCTCGATCGCGCGACGACTGCCGACGAGCTCGTCGAGCCATCCGCCTGTCAGCGTGGGGTCGGTAGCCCGCGCGGCCAACTCGGTTGGAGACAGGTCCCCGAGAGCGCGCAGTGCATCGTGTATGGCATCCGCGTTGGGGGCCTTGCGTTGGCTCGTCAACCACTGCAGCTCGAGCTCGATGTCGGCCAAGGCCGCCTCATCGATGAGCTCGCGCAACTCCTCACGACCCATGATCTCCGCCAGCAAGGATCGATCGAGCGACAGAGCCTGCGCGCGCCGCTCCGCAAGCGGGGCGTCCCCCTCGTACATGAATGCGCTTACGTACCCGAACTGAAGGGAACTGGCGAAGGGAGAGGGGAACGGCGTCTCGACCTCGACCACCTTCACCTCACGTCGGGCGATGGCCGACATGATCTCGATCAACCCCGGCAGATCGAAGACGTCCTGAAGACACTCCCGGTACGCCTCCAACACCACCGGGAAGGATTCGTGCTTGCTGGCAACCTGCAGTAGCTGCGCGCTCTTCTGCCTCTGCTGCCACAGCGGTGTCCTGGTCCCCGGGTTTCGCCGGGGTAGCAGGAGTGCGCGTGCAGCGCACTCTCGGAACCGGGACGCGAAGAGCGCAGAACTGCCGACCTGACCAACAACCAGGTCCTCAACCGAGTCGGGGTCGAACAGGATGGAGCTCGCGGGGGGAGCATCGTCAGCTTCGGGCAAGCGCGCAACGATCCCGTCGTCGGTGTACATGCATTGCACGTCCAGACCGAGCCTGTCGCGAACCGCAGCCTCGATAGCGAGAGACCACGGGGCGTTGATCCGAGCACCGAAGGGCGAGTGAACGCACACGCGCCAGTCCCCCAACTCATCGCGGAACCGCTCGACGACGATGGTCCGATCGTCGGGCAGCCCCGCCGCTTCGCGCTGTTCCTCCAGGTAAGCGAGGAGATTCCTGGCCGCATACTCATCCAGGCCGGCGGTTCGTAGACGCTGCTGGTTCTTGGCTTCGTCCCCACGACCGAGCTCGCGCATGAACGCACCCAAGGCCCGCCCGAGCTCGAGGGGGCGGCCCAACGCGTCGCCATGCCAGAAGGGCATCTTGCCCGGCTGTCCCGGCGCGGGCGACACCAGCACCCGGTCGTGACCGATGTCCTCGATGAGCCAGCTCGATGCTCCCAGAACGAACACGTCCCCCGGACGACTCTCGTAGACCATCTCCTCGTCCAGCTCGCCGACCCGCGGTCCCTTTTCGCCCGCCAGGAAGACGCCGAACAGTCCACGGTCGGGGATGGTGCCGCCCGACGTGACCGCGAGGCGTTGCGCATTCGGCCGCCCGCTGATCAAGTCGGTGGACCGATCCCAGTTCACGCGCGGGCGGAGCTCCGCGAATTCGTGGGAGGGGTATCGACCCGAAAGCATGTCTAGGGTCGCCTCGAACGCCGAGCGAGGGAGGTCTGCGAACGGAGCCGACCGCTTGACCATGGCTTCGAGCTCATCGACCGTCCACTCGTCCATCGCGACCGTGGCGACGATCTGTTGGGCCAGCACGTCGAGAGGGTTGCGCGGGTAAGCGAGCTCCTCGATGGCCCCTTGTTTCATGCGCTCGACGACCACTGCGCACTCCACGAGATCGCCGCGAAACTTCGGGAACAGCACGCCGCGACTCACGGCGCCGACCTGATGCCCCGCCCGACCGATGCGCTGTAGACCCGACGCTACGGAGTTCGGCGACTCGACCTGAACCACTAGGTCGACCGCGGCCATGTCGATGCCAAGCTCGAGCGAGCTGGTGGCTACGACCGCCGGCAGCCGCCCAGACTTGAGGTCTTCTTCGATGATGCGTCGCTGTTCCTTGCTCACCGATCCGTGGTGCGCTCGCGCTACCTCTTCTTCTGCGAGCTCGTTCAAACGTCCACACAGGCGCTCCGCGAGGCGGCGGGCATTGACGAACACGATCGTGCTCGAGTGCGCGCGGATGAGCTCGAGCAGACTCTCTTCGACGTGAGGCCACACGCTGGTGCGCGCCTCGGCACCGGCCGCCGAACCGCTGAGCACCTCGCCGGTCTCGAGCCCCATCAGACTCATGTCCTCGACCGGAACCACGACCGAGAGGTCGAACTCCTTGTCCGAAGGCGGGTCCACGATCGTCACGGGTCGCGCGCCACCGAGGAACCGCGCGACCTCATCGGTGGGACGCACAGTTGCCGACAGGCCGAGCCTCTGGACCGGGTGGCCGATGAGGTGATCCAGACGTTCGAGGCTCAGAGCGAGATGCGATCCGCGCTTCGTTCCGGCCACGGCATGCACCTCGTCGACGATCACGGTGTCGACGGAACGCAATGCCTCACGGGCCCGAGAGGTCAACAGTAGGAACAGTGATTCCGGCGTGGTGATGAGGATGTCCGGCGGGGATGTCGCGAACCGTCGTCGTTCATCCGCGGGGGTGTCTCCGGTGCGCACCCCGACCTGGACCTCGGGAACCTGCAACCCGTCGCGTTCGGCCGCGGCGCGGATGCCCGCGAGGGGAGTTCGGAGGTTCCTCTCGATATCCACGGCGAGCGCCTTCAGCGGGCTCACGTACAGCGTCCTCAACCGAGCTTTCGGTTCCCGGGGAGCCTCCGAAAAGATCTTGTCGAGCGACCACAAGAAGCCCGCCAGGGTCTTTCCCGATCCGGTCGGCGCGACGACCAGAGCATTGCGGCCGGAGGTGATCGCGTCCCACGCCCCAAGCTGGGCGGCCGTGGGCGCCGCGAAAGCTCCCTCGAACCACGCTTTCGTGGGCTCCGAGAATCGGGCCAGGACCTCCTCAGTCATCGTGCCATCATGCCCCGCTCGCGCCGCCCGGCGGGCCGCCGGTCCGGTTGCCGGATCACGTCCCACCGGTCGACCCCGTCGGTCCGCTCCCCGCCGGTTCCGCCTCCGTGCCCGTCCCCATGTCGCGGTCCAGGCCAGGGTCGGCCCCGGACCCGATCGGCTCGGCCGGCTCCCGGGACGGCCTGGACGACCCCCAGAGGATGAGCAGAGCGCCGAGTCCCGCCGCCGCGAGCGAGCCGATCAGGATCCCCACCTTCGCTTCGCCCACCAGGGAGTCATCTGAGAACGCCAGGCCCGAGACGAAGATCGAGACGGTGAAACCGATCCCGGCGATGGCGGCTACGCCCATCACGTTGAACCAGCCCACCCCCGGGGGAAGGGTCGCCCACCCCAGGCGCTCGGCCGCCCAGGCGAAGCCCGTGACGCCGATCAGCTTGCCGGCGACCAGTCCGAGCACGACTCCGACAGTCACGGGCGAGGCGAGCGCCGCCTCCAAGGCCTCCCCACTCAACTCCACACCCGCGTTGGCCAGTGCGAACAGAGGGATAACGAGGTAACTCGTCCACGGATGGAGATCGTGCGCGATCCGTTCGGCCACCGACACCGAGGCTTGCGCGCGCGTGCGGGCGCGGCGCGCTTCGTGCGGAGACAGCTGTCGGTCCTCCTCCTCCCCCGGATCGAGATCTCCTCCGGTGTCGCCAACCGGAGCGCGATCGTCTTCATTGTCGTTGGCCGGATCACGACCCTTTTCGCTGGAGTTGCCAACCAGAGCGCGATCGTCTTCGCTGTCGTCGATCGGATCGCGATCGTCTCGACCAGCGCGGAGAAGAAGGTCCCGCGAGGCGTTCGGATCGAGAGCCCTTACCGGCGTCATGAGACCCAGGACGACGCCTGCGATCGTGGCGTGCACCCCGGACTGCAAGGTGGCGAGCCACACCCCGGCGCCTATGAGCGCGTAAGCGGGAGTCCACCACACCCGCAAGACCCGCATGCTCGCAACGATCGCCAGCCCTGCCATCGCCAACGCGAGCGCCGCGACCTCGATCTGGGGCGTATAGACGAGCGCGATCACGAGGATGGCTCCGATGTCATCGACGATCGCAAGACTCAGCAAGAAGACCCTGAGCGACGACGGGATCCGGCGGCCGAACAACGCCAGAACTCCGAGGGCGAAGGCGATGTCGGTCGCCATCGGGATGCCCCAACCGTGACCCGCCTCGCCGCCGGGGGTCAGAACGAGATAGAGCAGGGCCGGAACCACCATGCCGCCGAGCGCTGCGATCACCGGAAGCGACGCGGCCTTCGGGTCGCTGAGCTCCCCCTTCACCAGCTCGCGCTTGATCTCCAGCCCGACGACGAAGAAGAAGAGCGCCATCAACCCGTCGTTCACCCACTCCCGCAGGCTCTCGACGAGGCTCCACTCCCCCACTCGAACCGCCAGCTCGGTATCCCAGAAGGACTCGTAGACGTCCCCGAAGGGAGAGTTCGCCCACACGAGCGCGATGAGGGCCGCGGCGAGAAGCACCAGGCCTCCCGCCACCTCGGTGTCGAGGAAGTCCCGCACGGGGCGGACGATGAGACGGGGGACGGCGCGATCGCTGGTCATCCAGGATCGAGTGGGGCGTGCATCTGGCGGGGTCATGTCTGCTCCTGACGACGTCGGTCAACGATCGCCGACCAGACTTCCCGGCACACCTGTGATCGAGCGTACCCGAACCGTGCTCCCGCAGGTGCCTCGACCTGGGACACTGGGCGGATGGACGAGAGCATCCGCCTCGGCCGCATCGCGGGCATCCGCGTCGGGATGAACTGGAGCCTGCTCGTCATCGCGTGGCTCATCGCGTGGAGCCTGGCGGGCCAGCAACTCCCCGCCGAGTATCCGGGATACGGCACGAGTGCTTACTGGACCGCCGGGATCCTCGCGTCGATCGTCTTCTTCGCCTCCTTGCTCGCCCATGAGATGGCTCACGCCCTGCAAGCGCGCCGTGAGGACGTTGAGGTCGAGGGCATCACGCTGTGGCTCTTCGGCGGCGTCGCCCGGATGCGTGGAGAAGCGATGAGCGCCGGCGCGGAGTTCCGGATCACCATCGCCGGACCCGTTTCGAGCCTCTCCATCGCTCTCGTCTTCTTCTTGGTGGGGCTGGCTTTGGATGCGGGGAACGCCTCGGAGTTGCTCGTTGGCACCTTCTTCTGGCTCGCGCGCATCAATGCCGTCCTCGCCGCCTTCAACATGATCCCTGCCTTCCCGCTCGACGGGGGCCGGGTGTTCAGAGCCTGGCTCTGGCGGAGGAAAGGTGACAAGACCCGCGCGACCGCCGTCGCAGCGCGCGTGGGGCGCGGGTTCGGCTACTTGCTCGTGGGGATCGGCCTGATCGACTTCGCCGTGAACTCGGAGTTCGGCGGATTGTGGTTCGTGTTCCTCGGTTACTTCCTTACCACCGCGGCGCGCTCCGAAGAATCTCACGTCCTCCTCCGAGGCGCACTCGCAGGACTCCAAGTGCGAGACATAATGTCGCACGACGTCGTCTCCGTGCCGGCGTGGACCACCGTGCAGACCTTCATCGATGAATACGCCGCGCGCCACCGATTCTCGGCCTTCCCCACTCACGACTTCGACGGCCGCACCGAAGGGCTCGTGACCCTTGCCCGAGTCCAGGGCGCTCCGCTCGACGAACGCGCGGAGGCTCGGGTGCGGGACTACGCGTTCCGTCTCGACGAGGTCCCCACGGCTCGGCCCCGCGAGCCGCTGACCGACCTCCTGGAGCGATCCGGAGGAGCGGAACACGGTCGATCTCTCGTGATCGACGAGCAGGGGGCCCTCGTCGGCATCGTCAGTCCACGCGACATCTCGCGTGCCCTCGACCTCGCGTCGCTGCGCGGCGCACGGCTCCCCTCAGGCGTGGGCCCCCGCGTCTGACGACGGCGAAAGGGATCGCTCCTTCGCATCGCGGCAGCCGTACCGATCGCCCGCGTGAAGAGGTGTTCGCTCAGTCGGGGTGCGACAGCGCGTCGGGCTCGATCGCCCGGCTGTGGGATTCATCGGCGGCGAGGAACGCGTACGTGAGAGTCACGGGGCCCTTCGGAAGGACGCCCAGCGCAGCCAGCGCCCGAGCGTAGATCGTCAGCTGATCCTCGGCGGCGGGTTCGAAGCGGCGACCGGTCTTGAAGTCCACGATCTCGATCCCGCCATCGTCGGTCTCGTATGCGGCGTCGATCCGGCCACGGATGATGCGTCCGTCGATCTTCATCGAGAAGGGCAGCTCGACCATCGGCTCGCCCGACGGCAGCCGGGCCAGGACACGCTCCCCGTACTTCTTGGCCCACGACTTCAGCAGCGCGCCGATCCGCGTGGGGTCCGCCACCTCGGCCGGTTCGTCGAACTCGCCTTCATCGGGATACGGCGCCAGATCCAAACTCTTCTCCTCGATCAAGCGGTGCACCTCGGTGCCGATACGCCGGGCGGTGGTGGGGCGTTGTGGCAGCGGACGTGCGAGGTCCCACGGGCCCAACCGGCCCTCGTTCAGAAGTGCCAGCGAGGTCACGGACAAGATGTCGGGCACCGCTGGCTGGCCGGCGGCGTCAGGCTGAGCGGCGGCGGCGATCAGATCGAGGTCCCGGCCCTGTGCCTCGATCAGCGCCCGCGTATCTTCCTGGGCGTCGGCCGGAAGCGCCCGCAGGAGCGCGTCGATCGAACCGTCCCCGCCGATCACGGTATCCGCGGCGACGCCCCAACCCTGAGGGAAGAGCCCGTCCTCGAGGCCCGTGCGCGCGGGCGGGGGCCACGTGCGACGGTCCTCCATGGCGCCGAACAGAGGGTTGTCCTCGGGGCATTCGTCCCGCCGCACGACTTCGACCAGACCGCGATCCTCGAGAGCGGCGACCTCGGTCCAGAAGGGCGAGGGGCCTCTCGGGCTGTCGTCGCGCCCATACCAGTGCGCGGCGGTGACCGCCAACCGTTGTTTCGCCCGCGTGAGCGCAACGTAGAAGAGCCGTCGCTCGTCTTCGATGACGCGTTCCTTGACCGCTTTGGCGAACGCCGGCAGCTTGCCGTCGAAGCGAGGCAGGTGGTCCGCGTCCTCGCGCACCTCGTAGGGAAGCTCGCTGTAGCTCGTCAATGGATTCGACACCCGGGTGTTCGGGAAGATCGACATCGTCGGCTCGCCGGTCCGTTCGCTGATGGCAGACGCCACCGACGGGACGAACACGACCTCGAACTCCAATCCTTTGGCCGAGTGGACCGTCATCAGCTTGACCGAGTCCTGCTCGGCAGGTTGCGTGGCTTCCAACGTTTCCTCGGCGGCCTCGGCAGCGTCGAGGTACGCGAGGAAGCTGCGGAGCGACGCCTCACCCTCTACCGGTGCGAAGTAAGCGACCTGATCCAGGAAGTTCGAGATGTTCTGACGTGCGGCGGGAGCGGTTCGGGACGACGAGGATTCCAGAGCGTTGGAGATGCCGGCGTCGTGGATCACGCTCTGCACGACCTCGAGCAGCGGGGCACCCGATCGCTTCCGCATGGAGGCAAGGCGTTCGGAGAAAGCGCGCAGACGCCGCTTGGCTTCGGGCCCCAGGTGCTCGATTGCATCGAGATGGTTGAGAGCCTCGGCCAAGGAGTAGCCGACATCCCCCGGCTCCATGTCGTGGGCGGCGGATTCGTCGCCCCCGGCCAGTCTCAGACGAAGGTCCCAGTTCTGCGACGTAGCCCAGCGCGCCAAGAGGGACAGGTCCCTGTAATGGATGCGCCAGCGCGGGCCCATCAGGATGCGGCCCAGCCACCGGTTGGCGGCCGGCTTCGATTCGAGAGCCCGCAACCAGGCGACGACCTCTGTGACCTCGGGGGTCTTGAGCAATCCGCCGAGGCCGACCACCTCGACCGGGATGGCCCTGGCCTCGAGCTCTTGGAGCAACATGTCCATCGCGGCCTTGCGGCGCACGAGGATCGCCATGTCCTTCCACGCCACCGGGTCCCGGCCCGCGACGGTGGTGGTTCCGTGAATCTTCTCGCATTGGTCGGCGATCCACGCGGCCTCATCCTGCTCGGAGGCGAACAAGCCGAGGCCTACCGCACCCGTCTCGTTGCTTGCGTATGCGCGCAACGGATCTCCGGGACGTCGCGAGATATCGATCGAAGACACCACCTCGTTGGCGACATCGAGGATCTTCGATCCGGAGCGGAAGTTCTCAGACAGAGACACCGGTTCGTAACGGGCGCCATCCAAGCGCGGGAAGTGGTCGGGGAAACCGATCAGGTTGTACATCGTCGCGCCCCGCCAGGCGAAGATCGCCTGGCGGGCATCGCCGACCGCGGTTACCGCACCGCCCGGCGCGACCAACGCTTGAAGCATCCTCCGTTGCGCGACATTCGTGTCCTGATACTCATCGAGTAAGACGAACGGGAATCGCTCGCGATACCCATCGCGCACGTCTGCGTTTCCTTCGAGAACCTCAACGGCTTTTGTGATCTGGTCGCCGAAGTCGATGCGCCCGGCACGCTCCTTAGCGGATATGTAGGCGGCGACCGCTCGACACAGCTCCTTCCGTTTCTGAGCCGTCAACACCATCTTCTCGTCGACGTTCTGCATCGAGAGGATGCGGTCGGCCGCCGCTTCGATGTCGGTTACCCCGACCATGTGGTCCGCGATCGAACCGGCGAGGTTCAACGCCTGCCCGACGACGTAGGAGGAACGAATCTCGAGCGCATCGAACGGTGGGAGATCGTCGAGGCAACTCAAGACGAGTTGCCACTGCTGCGCTTCGGACAGCAGACCCGACTCGGGCTCCACATTCACGAGCAAACCGTTGTCGCGCACGATGCTCGCTGCGAACGCGTTGTAGGTCTGGACCGCCACGTCCTCGCCGGACTCATCGTGTAGGGCGTCCAGTGCGAGGCGCACCCTCTCCTGCAGCTCACCGGCCGCCTTGTTCGTGAACGTGAGGCCGAGGATCTGACTCGGGGAGAACGGCTGGTTCTCGAGGGCCCAGGCGATGCGCGCTGCCATCACCGCCGTCTTTCCGGAACCCGCTCCCGCGATCAGATAGAGCGGCTCGAGATCGTGGCTGATAGCGCGCCACTGTTCATCGGTCGGTTCGTAGCCCTTGAGTGCGGAGCGGATCGCATCCGACCGGCGCGGATCGGTCGCGGCGACGCTCATGCCGGCAGCTCCTTGCCCTCGGACCACAGCGGACACAACGGCTTGAACTTGCACCACCGACAGTTCGCCTCCGGGTTGGGACGGAAGTCTTCGGCGAGGACCCCCTCCATCAATCCTGGAAGTCGCTCGAGCGCGACCCTGGACTCTTCGGGCTTCTGCGATCGCCTCTGGACGTCGCCTTTGGTCGGCGGCACGTTCGGATAGATGAGCTGCATAGAGACCGGGTCGCCCAGCGCCGAGAGGTCGGGGTCCTCCCGGGCCGCCAGATAGTAGATCGCCAGTTGCAGTGATTCGCGCGCCTCCTCCCACGAGACCGTCGACTTCGACGTCTTGTAGTCGGAGATAACGAGGTTCCTACCGATCGCGTCGACCCGGTCGATGCGCCCCGTGATGCGGTGTCCCTCGAGCTCGACCTTAAAGCTCGTCTCCGCCACGACCGCCTGGCCCGGCTTGAGGAAGCGCACGTAGCGGTCGATCATGATCTCGCCTTCGCGCCGGAACTGTCGCGCGATGGCCTTGTTCGGGAATACCATCTCATCGAACAGGGACTTGTAACGAACGAGGGCCGCGTCGTGGTTCGTGATCGCGCCGGTCTCGCATTCTTCGAAGACCTTGTGGATCCACGAGCCGAACGCCATGTTGTGACTCGATTCGGGATCGAGACCGAGCGCGACCGAGAAGAGGTACTGAAGACCGCAGTTGTCATAGGTTCCGATGCGCGAATACGAGGTTCGCAGTTTGTCAGGCGGTAGGTCCTCGGCATCGCCTTGCTGTGCACGGATCGAGAGCTCGCCCTCGGACCAATCCCACCGCCACCACCATTCGCTGGGCCGCGCCGCACTGCAGTCGGGATCGAGGTCGTTGATGCGGGCGAGGCCGTGGAGGGCGGCGATCCGATCGGGCTGCGGGGCCCGCGCGTCCGCGAGCACACGGCGGTAGCGGGCGGCGGCTTCCGTGTAGGTCAGCGGCGGGAGATCGGCGCGGCTCTCGACCTCGGGCATGGCACCGGTGAGCTCCTCGATGAAGCGACTGGGCTCGCCGCGGCGCGTTGGCCCCGGCGACGTCGTCACGATGCATCGCTTGGACGCCCGCGTGACGGCGACGTAGAAGACCCGGCGGTCCTCCATCTCGTTCTTTCGGGCGCGCGCCACCGGGTTGGGCTCGTCCAGGAAGTACGGATCGAACAGTCCCGAAGCGCGTCGTCCTTTCGGGATGGCTCCCTGGACGACGCCGGCCACCGCGACGACGGCCCACTCCTTGCCTTTGGCACCGTGAAAGCTCGCGACGTTGACTCCCCCACCGGAACGCTCGGGCGGAAGCCAGGGGTCGGAGCCGAAGTCGGCCCGCCCGATCGTCTCGAGGTACTCGTTGAACGTGCCACTCCCGCGTCGCCGCTCGACGAAACGGCCCAGCGAGCGACTGAACGCGACCAGGGCGTCGAGGTCGCGGTTAGCGGGATCGTCCAGACTGGTCCGTGCGCGAGCCTGAAGGTCGGCGCACAGCCGCGACCTGTCCCACACGATCCAGAAGGCCTCGTCGGCCGGCGCGTCCTTCTTGGCCCGCAGCAGATCGCGCAGTTCGATGAGCTGATCGATCTTCGACCGCACCTCCAGATCTCGTTCGGTGTCGGAGTCCTGGTCGATCACTTCGGGGAGGGACTTCCCGGAGACGCGCGCCTCCCGTTCGAGTTCGCGCACCGCGGCGTCGTCGAGGTCGATCAGCGGAGAACGCAGTAATTGAGCCGTGTGCTCGGAGTCCGGCTCGTCGGCGAAAGCGAACTGGGCGAGGTCGGTGAACGACCTCACGATGGGCTCTCGGCCGAGCGGTCGATCCGGCGCGCTGATCGAGAACGGGACTTCGAGGCTGTCGAGCGCCCGCTCGAGGGGTGCGAGCATCGAGCGGGGCGAGGTCAGAAGGATCGCCATGTCTTCGTACGGCACGCCATCGGTGAGATGCGCCATCCGGATCGCGCGAGCGATGGACTCGACCTCGACTGCAAGGCTCCCGTAGCGATACACCTCGAGCGTGCCTTCGCCGGCGAAGTCGTTCGTCCGATGATCGCTCGGCCCGTTGCGGGCTATCAAGGACGTCGCCTGCTTCCCGAGCTCGGGGCTCAACCGGTAGGAGGTCGCAAGCACGACTGTCTCGTGCGCGCCGAACTCCTTCTCGAAATCGTCCATCCACTCGGGATCACCCCCGCGGAAGGTCTCGATAGCAGAGTCGGCGTCCCCGGCAAGAACCAGGCTACGGTCTTCTGATCCCGCGCGATCGCTCGGTGGGGCCAGGAAGTAGAGGAGCCTTTGCTGCACGAGAGCCAGTTCCTGCCCATCGTCGACGAGGACGTGGGTGAAGCGCTGGTGAAGCCTTTCGCGCACGTGATCGAAGTTCGCGATCAGCTCGATCGCCTCACGCAGGAGCATGGGGTAATCGATGCGCGAACGAGCCTTAAGCCGGGCGCGGTGCGCCTTGAAGAACCGGATCAACTCGGCCCACTTGGGACGGGTCCGGGCCAGCTCATCGAGCTGGGAATCATCGAGCGCCCGCTGCTCGGCGCGGATGCAGAAGTCGACCACCTCGTCCACGAAGCCCCGATTCCGAAGGAGGGTCCGGTGGTGGGGCCAGTTCGCCGGATTCTCTCTCTCCAGGGCGTCGCGCACGTCGCCCCACTGCTCGGGGCTGGTCAACAGCACGGGCGGCTCGCCGTAACCCAGGTCGAGGTAGTGCCGCGACACCAAGTGGTTCGCGAAACCGTGCCATGTGTAGATGGGCACCTCGACGATCGCTTCGAGGCCCTCGTCGAACAACAGCCGGTGCGTCAGTCGATCCTGAAGCTCGATCTTCTGGGCCCGGTTCGGGACCAAGAAAAGGATGCGATCGGCCGAGCAGTCCGATTGGGTCGCCAGTCTCACGAAGCGTTCTACGAGGGCGGAGGTCTTGCCCGTGCCGGGCCCCCCCAGCGCAACGAGAGGCCCCGAGCCGTGCTCGACGACCGTCCGCTGGGCATCGTCGAGCTGGAGGCGGGGTGCGCCGTCGGTGCGATCGTCGAGCCGGGAGCCGTTCATGGGTTCAACCTAGCGCGAGGGTGCGACACGTTTGATCTGAGCGATCGTCGAGACGATCGCTTTCTGGCTCACGCGGCGCGCGGAGCAGAAGTCACGACCGGAAATCGCGCTCCAGGTGGTCGGGGGCCAGGGGGAGGGTGATGGCGGCCCCCGAGAAATCAAGCACCGATGGCACGTTGTCCTTGCGCAGGAACGGGGAATCGGCCTGGCTGAGCTCGAGCACGATCCTGTGGCCGGCTCCGAAGCGCCACCCGTTGCCGAACAGGTCGAACCGGTGGCATCCGATCTTCGGATGCGAGACCTTGTTCACCCGGCACACGCCCCGGGTCACCATCGTCATCCGGTCATCGGGGGCGAGGTCATAGAACCGGACCGCGATCCAATAGTCGGTCGCATCGGTGGTGAAGTTCAGCTTCATGCTCGGGATCCCCATCAGCGTCATGCGCCGCGGGGTCGGCTCGGAGGTGTACTGGACCACCCCAGGACCGGGGGGCGTGTGCGCCGTCGTGTGGCACTTGTTCGCTTGCCTGTCCCTGAACACCGGGTCGCTCTCGGGAGCGTGCCCGTCGACGGCTGCCGTGCTGGTCATCCCATCCCCCTCGAAGCTGAAGCGCGCCTCGCCCGGGCCGAGAGCGCGCCAGCTGGGGGCCCGGTACTCGATGCCTGGTTCATCCACCGGGTGCTTAGCGGTGGCATTCGCGGCACAGATCGTCGTCGTCGCAGACACGTCGCGCGGCGGGGCCGGGCCGCGGTTGCGCAGGTGATGATCCAGGAAATCATCTATACGACTGTTGATCCCCTTGCGCACACGCGAAGGAGCGCGTTCGAGATGGAGCCGGCCGCCGGCGGTGTGATCCTCGAGGGTGCACACATGGTGGTCGCCCCCACACATGTCACTCCATTCCTTGTTCTTGTTCGCGGCGAAGTGTTGATAGTCACCAAGGTACATCTGCATCGGATATCGAGGGCTGATCCGCTTCAGCTTGTTGTAGAACCGAACGCTTTCCATCGTGGGGAACAGCGGGTCGGTCCACGTCGCGGCGATGAACGCCGGCACACGCATCCCCCGACGCACCCGCTGCCAGAAGGGGCGCTGGAAATAGGCAGAGCGGTTATTGAGGAAGTCATTCACCACGCGCTTCAGCTGCGGATCGCCGTCGTACGGCTCGCCGGCGGAGAGACGAGCGGCGGCCTCCTGAAGGTGGATCGGGAAGGTCGCGTGGTTGGTTCCGGGAGCGTTCCCCGCCGCGTACAACCCATCCACGATGCTCTCTTTCTTTACGCCGATGGGCCTGCGACTTACAGCACGCTTAGGATCCGAGGGCGCGATCACGGTGCGACCCGTGCGCGGGTCCCGGTCCCGGTAATGGCCCCCTGGCACGAGCGCCTCGGCCAGGTCGGTCCAGCCGTACTTCGGAACCACGGCTCCCAGCTTCATCCGCACGTCGTGCAAGGGGCTGCGCCAGGTCGGGTCGGTCAACGCCAGCCACGCGAATCCACCGCCGTAAGAGCCGCCCACCGCGCCGATGCGCCGGGGGTTGATGTCGAACACTTCTCGCCGACCGCTGCGGCGGCGCATCGCGTCGTGATCCGCGAGCAAGCCCACCAGGTACTGGTAGTCGTTGATCTCGTAGCGGCGGGAGTCCAGCTGGGTCGTCCCGGTCGATCCCTCGTCGTTGGCATTCACGAAACCGCGTGCCGTGTAGGTGATCACGACGTAACCGCGCGCCGCGAACCATGCGTTCGAGTGATGCCATTTCTCGCCGGGAGTGCTGATGCGGTCGGATTCCCAACCCGTCTTGTTGCCCCCGCAGCACCCGTGCATGAAGACGATGACGGGGCGGCCGTTCTTGGGTCGCCGTCCGACCGGAAGCGTTACATCGACGTCGAGAGAGATGCGGTTGCCCCGCTCGGGACGCAGATCGTCGCGCGCCGCCTTGCGCGCCATCTCGTCGCCGCGCGCCGGACGCGGCAAACCGCGCCAGTCGCCGCCCGAAGCGCGGCTGTGGTAGGCGGCCGGGACCGGTATGGCTTTGTCGCCGCCGTCCGTGGCGGGGACCCCGTCGTCGCAGAACCGGTACGGAAGTCGCACTCCGTTCGAGGTGTCGCCGTCGGCGGCGTCGAGTCGCCGGCAATTGCCATCGGCGACGAGTGAGGACATGGCGGCCACCCCGTCACTCGGCAAGCCCGGGGCCGCGCTGGCCGGAGGCGCCGTCGCGAACGACGACAACCCGAGAATCAGCGCACCCACCAACAGGAGTCGCCCCGCTACCCCCGCGGATCCCCTTCCGCCCATTCGCCAAGATTACCCAATAGTCCTACTCTCGTACGCGGGCGCAGCATCGAGGGCATCGCCCGAGATCGCTCTCTGCACCCCCACGACGCCGAGGAAGACCTCGGCGGTTGGAGCCGCAAGGGCGAGCCGGGTTTCGAGTAGGGGGCGCCTGGAATCTCTGGGACAACCGGGGGGAATTCATGCGGGTCATCAAAAAGGGGCAATTGGATG
>JACCXF010000244.1 GCA_013697295.1 Actinomycetota bacterium
GGCGCGAGCACATAGATGGGGGGCTCTTGCGCCTCCATCGCCCGGATCTGCACCGGCGAAGTGTGAGGACGAAGAACCACGTCGTCCCGCCCGGCGATGTAATAAGTCTCCCGCGGCGAACGCGAGGGGTGTTCGAAGGGTTGATTCAACGCGTCGAAGTTGAGCGTCGACAACTCGACCTCCGGCCCCTCGGCCAGCCGGTAGCCCAGTCCGATGAAGATGTCGACGATCTCCCAGATCGTCTTCGTCAACGGATGTAACGCGCCCGCCGGGGGAACGTCACCAGGCAGGGTCACGTCGACGCGTTCTCGCTCCCACCGCTTCGTCCGCTCGGCTCGACCGAAGGCACGGGCCTTCTTGGCGAACGCCTGCTCGATCTCGGTCTGTATCTCGTTGGCGAGCATGCCGAGTGCCTTCACGTGCTCCCGGGGAACGGTGCCCAAACCGGCTCGGGCCTTGGACAAGGGCGCCTTCCGACCCAAGATCCTTATCCGCGCGGCGTCGAGGGAGGGTCCATCCTTGGCATCCGTGACCGCCGCAAGCCCTTGGGCGCGCGCCTCCTCGAAGGCCCTCATGATGTCCGAGACCTCAGGGCTCAACGCGAGCCTCTCCCGCTGGAAGGGTCACGCTGAAGGTCGAACCGGACCTCTCCTCGCTGGCCACCCGGAGGGTGCCTCCATGCGCCTCGATGAGGCGCCGAGATAGATACAGGCCCAGCCCACTACCGGATGGTGTCGCTTTCTGCGCGGATGACGCGGGCCCCTGGAAGATGTGCGGAAGGATTTCCGGGGCGATACCCACGCCGCGATCGCTTACCTGCAAGAGGGTCGAGCCCTCAGCCGTGCGCTCGGCCGTGATCTCGATAGGGCCATCATCCGAGAACTTGATCGCGTTCTCGATCAGGTTCGAGATCACATGCGTAAGTCGCTCTGGGTCCGCCCATGCCGTGATGTCTTCATCTATGCCGACCGTCACACGCGCCGCGCCGGCCAGCTCGGATTGGCTTTGGACGGACTTGTCCACCAGCAAGCGCAGCTCCACCCTCTGCAGATTGAGCTCGAGGCGGTTCGCCTCCAGTCGAGCGAGGTCTAGAACCTCCGAAACGATGCGCGCCATACGCTCGGCGTCGGAGTGGATAGTTTCGACGAACTGGCGGCGTTGCTCGTCGGTGAAACGATCCCACCGGCTCACAAGCGTCGAGGAGAAACCCTTCACGGATGTGAGCGGCGAGCGGAGCTCGTGCGCGATCTTCGAGATCATCTCTGCAAAACGAACGTCATCCATGTGGCTGCCGAGGATAAACCGCCCCGCTCCCTTCTCCTCTGCTGCCCCGTCGCTGCCGCACGACCTCAAACAAGAGGATCGAGCCGGCAATGCCGACGTTGAGGCTTTCCGCGGGTCCCGGCATCGGGATCCCGACGATGTCATCGAGCAGGGAGCGTTGTTCCTCGGGAAGCCCCCACGACTCATTCCCCAGAACCAGCGCCACGCGGCCCGTGAGATCCAGGGCCTCAGCCGGCCGGGCCGCGTCCGAGGCGGCACCAAACACCCGGATGCTTGCCGCCTTGAGCGCCGATACGACCGTCTCCAGCGTCTCGCCTCGCACGATCGGGAGCCTGAACAATGCCCCGGCCGTCGCGCGGACCGTCTTGGGATGGAACGGATCTACTGAGCCGTGAGTGAAAATGACCGTGGACGCTCCCGCCGCCGCCGCCGAACGCACCAACGATCCGGCATTGCCGGGATCGCGCACCTGCGCCAGGACGACCACCAGATCCGAGCCGGCCACGACCTCCGTCAGTGCGGCCGGCGTCTCTCGGATCACCGCCACGGCTCCCTGGGGGGTCGCCGTGTCCGAGATGGCGGCCATGACCGACCCACTCACGCGCGTGACCGGCAGGCCGGTCTTCGTAACAAGGTCAAGGAGGTCGCCCGCGACCTTGCCCTCGTCCAGAAAGATCTCCTGCACGGCGGCCCCTGCGCCGATCGCCTCGCCGATCACCTGCGGACCCTCAGCCAAAAAGGCTCCGACCTCATCGCGATGAGCGCGCCTCAGTAGCTTTCGGGCGGCCTGCACACGCGGGTTGCGCAGGCTCGTTACGACCTCGTTCAGGACGCCTTGTCGAGTGACTGCTTGGCCACCGTCGCTAGTTCCGCGAAGGCATCGGGCTCGTTCACGGCGAGCTCGGCTAGCACCTTGCGGTCAAGCTCGACCTCAGCGAGTCGAAGACCCGACATGAACCGGCTGTAGGACAGTCCGTTGATCCGGGCCCCCGCGTTTATCCGCATGATCCACAGGCGTCTGAAGTCACCCTTGCGCGCCCTCCGATCGCGGAACGCGTAGGCGCCCGAATGCATGACCTGTTCGCGCGCGGCGCGATAATGCTTCCCCCGCGACGAGTAATACCCTTTGGCCTTCTTCAGAACCTTGCGTCGCTTCTTCCTCCCTGCGACGCTCCGTTTGACCCGTGGCATGTCTTCTCCTCCTAGATGAGCTCGCTGAGCGGCTCAGGCCTTGAGCATCTTTCGGATGCGCTTTGCATCGGCCGGGGCCACCTCATCCATCGACGTTACGCGCCTCTTGCGCGTCGAAGACTTCTTCTCGAGGATGTGGTTCCCGAAGGCCCTACGCCTGCGTATCTTTCCGTTTCTCGTTATCGAGAAGCGCTTGGCTGCGCCCCGATGCGTTTTCGTCTTGGGCACGGGCTCAACCTCCTTCTGCTCTCGTCACCTTGATGGGGCGAGCCGTCGCGTCGTCGGCTTCGTCCTCATCCTGCGTTGTTGGTTCGGTCTCTTCTTGGCGCGGTTCCTGAGCTCGTCTCTGACGAGGTGGGGCGACCACACCCGGCGTTCTTTGCATGATGGCTTCCTTCAGCGGCGCCAGCACCATCGTCATGTTTCGTCCATCGAGCTTCGGAGGGACGTCGACCTTAGCGATCTCGATCACGTCTTGCGACAGCTGATCCAGTAATTTCTGGCCCAGCTCCGGGTGCACCGTCTCGCGTCCCCGGAACATGATCGTCACCTTCACCTTGGACCCCTGGTGGAGGAATCGAACGACGTGGCCCTTCTTGGTCTCGTAGTCGTGGCGGTCTATCTTCGGGCGCATCTTCATTTCCTTGACCACGACGTTGGACTGCTTCTTGCGGGCCTCCCGTTGCCTCACGGCCTGTTCGTACTTGTACTTGCCGTAGTCCATGATCCGAACGACGGGAGGATCGGCCAGGGGCGCGACCTCAACGAGGTCGAGGTCCTGCTGGACCGCCATCTCGAGCGCCTCCTTCGTGGGCAAGATGCCCACCTGGTCGCCGTCGGCCCCGACGACACGAACCCGGGGGATCCGGATCCGGTCGTTTATACGTGGTTCATTCTCAGCGATACGTCTCTCCTTCCCGCAAGGGCTCAAACACGCGAAAAAGCCGATGACGCCACGGCTCGGACGTCATCGGCCATGCGGTTAACGCACGTCCATCCGAACCCCTTCGATTCACCGTGCTTGGATCGCACGGGCCTCGGGAGGTGAGGGGCCTTACATCAACCCCTTCTTGGCGACAGCTTCGCAAAAACGAGTATAACGGCGTGACGATGGCGGATGAGGAGCGGGACGAAGAGGAAGAGCAGGCCAGGCCCAGGCCCCGGGTGGTGGACAAGCGCATCTCGAGCAGAAGCGCAGCCACGGCCCCGACGAACGATCCCGTCGACCGGGAACCAGCGCCGCCCTCACCCCCGGAGCCAGAGGCTGCTCCCCCCGCTCCGGGACCGGTCACCTCCCCTGCTGCCGAGGCAGCGACCGGGGCGGAAGAGCCCATCTGGACCCCCGAGCAGGAGGCCGAAGCCCAACGGATGGTCGAGCAGATCTCGCAGGTCTCGAGTCGGGACTGGGTGGCGGATGCAGCCATCCGGCTGGCTAACGTAGCCGGCGTGAAGCTCGACGGCGGAGACCGCGTCGAGGCTCAGCTCGCCATAGATGCACTGGCCGGGTTGGTGAACGCGGTCGGTAATGATCTCGGGGAGGCACAGGCGCCGCTGCGACAGATGCTGGCTCAACTGCAGATGGCGTTCGCGCAGGGCGTGGTGCCGCCCCCGTAGAGCTCGGCCCGGCGACTAGTCCAGGGGCCGGACGTTCGTCGCTTGCTTGCCCTTGGGACCGTCGGTCACCTCGAACTCGACTGCCTGTCCCTCGTTGAGCGACTTGTAGCCGTCGCCCTCGATCGCCGAGAAATGTACGAAGACATCTTCGCCGTCGGTCTCGGAGATGAACCCGTAGCCCTTCTCGTTGCTGAACCACTTCACGGTGCCTTGTGCCACGACTCGTCCTTTCCCCTGCGCTCCGTGTGACGCGGTACGCGCTC
>JACCXF010000276.1 GCA_013697295.1 Actinomycetota bacterium
AGCCACCAACTTTCCGAACATCGCGAACTTGCTCATTGGGCTCCTTCATCGTCTAGAGGGTGGGCCTGCCGATGCACGATACGTCGTGGTGGAGATGTGGAGTCCTTCGAGGATCAGGATGGGTAGACGAAACCGTCGCATGCGACGCGGTAGTACGGATCGAGGTCGGGGTCGTTGTAGTCCTCGATCACGAGTGAGTCCTCATTGCGCTCGAGGGTAGGGCGGTCGTTGTACGCAGCTCGAAGGACCTCCTGGAGACCGTCCAGCGCGTGTTACGGGGGTTCTGAGCTTCTGCGCGCAGGAGCACCATGAATGGCTCGAGCCGTCAGCCGTGATGGAGCGGTGGCCGCAGTGGCGACTGTCGGACGACGTCCGCTCGATGTACCAAGTGGACTCGGGCGTCGTGGCCGCGGCCCGGGCGAATGCAGCACATCGACGAATGGCGACATCGTTGGGCGCGACTCTCGTACCCAACGCTCGGGTGGATCAGATACGCGAGAGCGGGGGACTCTACGAGCTAGTCACAGGCGCCGGCACCTTTCGCGCGGAGCGGTTAATCATTGCCGCCGATGCCTGGACCAACGAATTGTTGGACCAGCTGTGGCGTCCGATCAACCTCGTGGTGACCCAGGAGCAGGTCACGTACTACGCCTCACGGGATCTCGAAGCGTTCGGTCCCGAGCGGTTCCCCATCTGGATCTGGATGGGGGAGCCATCCTTCTATGGGTTTCCTGCGTTCGGGAATGCCGGGGCGAAGATCGGGCGCGACGTTGGGGGCCCCGAGGTCACCGGCGATGCGCGCTCCTTCGAGCCGCGCGCTGACTACTCCGAGCGACTCGATTCGTTCATGCGGGAGCACCTCCCGGATGGGTTTGGCCCCTATCTCGAGCAGAAGACGTGTCTGTACGCGATGACTCCGGACAGGGAGTTCGTCCTTGATCTCGTGCCGGGGAACCCGCGCGCCGCGGTCGCACAAGGGGCCGCGCACGGTTTCAAGTTCGCGAGCGTCTTCGGCAAGTCCCTCGTCGAGATGGTTTACGAGGGCCGCGCAGAGTCAGATGTGAGCGCGTGGGGCATCGAGCGGGAGATACTGACGATGAACGACCCACCCAGGGCCCTGGTGATGTGATCTTTGACGGGAGATACGCGTAGAGCACGGGCCGGTGGGTAGCTAAACAGAGCTCTTGTTAGCCCGCGAACAGCCCGAACCGCCGCTAAGTGACAGTTTGGGCCGAATGAGCGGTAACGCGGTCTTCGATCTGGTGCCGGCGACGGTCGATTCAACGGACGCGAGGCCCTGCGGCGTTCGGAACGGGGCTTCGCCTCGCCCTCGACCGGAGTGGGACGGGTTGGCGCCCGCCCTCTCCACGACCGGAATGGAGATGGACTTGCTGACCAGCTTTTCCGGCCCTTGGTTTGGATGGGGCTTCATCTTGGCCTCGAGTTACGCCAGGATGTCGGGATGATTGCACTTGTCCGGAAGGCGTCACATGTTGCGGTCCTCGTAGGCGCCTTGCTCATGTCACTGGTCGCGATCGGCCACTCGGATGCCTCTGGGGTCATGGGGTCGGTTGCTCCGGACTTCGAAGACGTGACGCACGCCCAGAACGTCGACGATGACGCGACCTTGAGTTGGGGGGCAGCGTGGGTCGATCACGATGCCGACGGGGATCCCGATCTACTCGCCAACCGCCACTGGAAGGAGATCCGCGTCTATCGCAATATGGAGGGCGCCTACCGGCTGCAACATGTGACGTTTCCCGAGCCGGCGAAAAGTGTCTTCGATCGTCACACTTGTGCGTGGGGCGAGGCCGACGGGCTCAAAGGGCTGGATCTCTATTGCGGTTCCGGCGCAGGCAAGGGCGAGGGCTGGGGGCCGAATCAGCTGTGGCTCCAGACGGATGGACGCTTCCGCAATGTCAGCGCCGCCTATGGCACCCGTGATGGTTTCGGTCGGAGCCGCCAGAACAACTGGATCGACTACGACGGGGATGGTGACCTCGACATATTCGTGGTCAACAAGTTGCGCGGAGGAGTCCCTAACGTGATGTTTCGCAACGACAGAGGGGACTTCACGAGGACGAATGTGGGACTCGGAGAAGAGTTGAATGGTCTTGCATCCACTTGGAGCGACTGGGACCGTGATGGCGACCCCGATCTCCTCGTTACGCAGGTGTGGCCCGGCCCCACCGTTGCGTATCGGAACAACGTGGGCGTGTTCACGCGAGTGAACCTCCCGGGGGTCACCGGGCAGCCCTGGACATCCGCCTCGTGGGGTGACCTGGACGGGGACGGCTGGTCCGACCTGAGTCTGGTTACGCACGACCGGATGACCATCATGAGAAACGTGAGAGGACAGTTCGCGCAGGCGGCATCTTCCCCGATGTCTATGGGGCGCTCGAGCGCATGGTTGGACGTAGAGAATGACGGTGACCTCGACGTATTCGTGGTTCAAGGCCGGACGAACGGTATCAATCACCCCGATCTGTTGGTGCTTAACAACGGCCTGACTTTCAGCGTCGTCCAGGACGAAACGCTCGCGGGGCCCACCACTGGCGAGGGTGAATCCATAGCTGTAGCCGACCACGATCGCGATGGCAAGATGGACGCTCTTGTAACGAACGGCGCGAACCTCGACGTCGATAGCGATCAGGTGAAGGGCCGCTGGAAGCTCTTCGAGAACCACTCGGCCGGCGGAAACTGGATCGCAGTGGACATCCGGGGGGACAACTGGAATCCGCTCGGCTATGGGGCCAGGTTGCGCGTCGATACGGCCACTCAGACGTACAGGCGCGAACTCAATGACGGCTTGACGGTGCGAGCCCAATCCGAGGTGGGGCACCAGGTTCTTGGGATCGGCGCGGCTACATCCGCGACTATCCGGATCACTTGGCCCAATGGAGTGACCGACTGCAAGACAGCCATCGCCAACTCGACCATCGTCCTGAAGCGAGGCTCGGGCTGCTGACCCCCCACCCTCTCGGCTGGGTTGGTCTACCCGCTTGGGGGATTACCTGCGACCCCCGAAACGTCGACCCTATGCATAGGATTATCCATCACAATCCTACGGGGGCCACCGAATGATCAGATGGGAAGAGGAAGGCGCAGCGCGGCCTGGCACGCCACGTCCGCCGGCCGAGCGAGGTCTATTCACAGATGCAACCATGTCCCTATTCTTTAGCCTCGATCGCGTGTTGTCCTTCGGTCGCAAGGACCCCCGCACGATCGTTGGTCCACGTCGCCTCCCTTCCCAGGATCGGTCGGGAAGCATCCAGACGTAGACTGCCGCTCTCCGGCGGGGCATGATGGCGATATGAAGACGACCCTTAGAGCAACGATCGCCGTCCTCGCGTCCGCCGCGCTTCTCGGCGGGGGGTTCCTGTGTTGGACGCTGGTGTCCGGCCCTCGGGAAGCCTCTTCGAGTGCTCCGGAGCGCGAGCGCACCGTCCTCGAAGGGCTCCCACAACCCGTCGACCGCGTTGTCCGATCCCCGAAGCGCGTCGGTCCGCCCAAGGGATTCTCGCCATCGCCGGGGGATCCCGTGTTTCGACTACGCATACCCAAGATCCAGCTGAACACCGTCGTGGTCGAAGGCGTCAGGCCGCAGGACCTGGTCAGCGGACCAGGGCACTACCCATCTTGCCGGGAGGGTTTCGAGCTTCCTCTTTGTTCACATCATGAGGAGGTTCTGCCCGGCGAGAAGGGTCGCGTCATCGTGTCCGGTCATCGAACGACCTATGGAGCTCCATTCTGGGACATGGACGCGCTGGCGCGCGGCGATGCGGTCATCGTTCAGACGGAGTGGGGCCGTTTCGTCTATCGGGTTACACGACAGAAGATCATCGACGCCGCCGAGTCCGGCTCGGTCGTCAAGAAGGGCAAGAAGGCCGAGATCATGTTCACCACTTGCCATCCGAGATTCTCCGCGGCTCAGAGGCTGCTCGTGTTCGCGGAGTTGAAGGCAACCTAGCCTTCGAGCTGCAGCGAGCACCTGCGGGACGCCGATCCCACTCATTCCGGTTGGGGGAGTCGTGCTCTCCAGACCGCAGCATCCAGATCTCCTCCCGGGCGCCCGACCCAGCCTCCTGCGATCAGATGCGCGTCATCAGCCGCCGCCCATTTGATCTGTTGCTCGCTTCCGGGTAAGGCGTACGTCCTGCTGGTCTGCAGTTTCCAACTGGTGCCGTCAACCGAGGTCCACACGGCTCCATCGATCTCCCCATCCGTGTGTGTTACGCGTCCGACGGCTACGAGACCCGCCGGAGTAGACGTCACGCCAAGCATCATCTGGTCGCCGTGCCCACCCAGATCACCTCGTGAGGGAACGCGTTGCCAGCTCTTCCCATCGCGAGAGAGCCACACGGCGGCATCCCCCTCGCCATCTACCTCGTCGTGGCCCACAGCCACGAATCCTCGACGATGAGGTTCCACCGTGATGATCTGCTGGTCGCCCGCCCCACCCAACACGTCCTCGCCCGCCTTGACACGAGACCAGACGACTCCTACCGATCTCCACAGCGCGCCGTCGAAATCGCCACCGCGACCGTCGGTCCCTGCAGCGATGAGAGTGTCCGCGTTCCGAGCGACGCTGCGGATGTCCTGTGTTCCCGGTCCTGCGAACGTGCCGTCATCTTTCTGTCGGAGGACCCAACTGTTCCTTCCGGTGGCGGACGTCCACAGAGCTCCATCTCTCTCGCTGCCGGGGGTGGCGTCCCATGTGGCCCCGATCGCTACCCATCCGTCGCCGCCGTACGGGACAACCCGGTTCATGTACTGAGTCCCCGCGCCGTCGAAGACGATCTCGTTGTGGCTGACGCGTTGCCAGTCGTTCCCATGCGACACCCACACCGCCGCAGCGAAATCCTCCGACGGACCGGTGGCCTGACCGTCCTTCCCTACGGCTATGAGGCCCCGACCGCGTGCTCGGACGCCGGATATCTCTTGATCCCCAGGTCCACTGAAGGGGTTCTCGGTCGAGGATGAGGCCCGCGCCCACTGGGCTCCATCGTCGGAGATCCAGACGGCGCCATCCAGGTCGTCTGGAGAGGATTCGGTGTGGCCGACCGCAACGAGTTGGTCTCTGGTCGCTTCGATGCGGTTGATCCCCTGATCGAAGGGCCCGCCCAGGGATCCGTTCACGTCCGCGACGCGCTTCCAGTTGAGCCGGTCGAGGGGTGTGCGGGATCCATCGCCTGGCTCGCCGGCGGACTCCGATGGCTCCCGACCTGGTGCTGCGTCGTCGTCTCGGGACGTGACGAAGGCGTAAACGACGATGACCGCCAGGGCCAACAAGATCGACGCGGCCAGGAATCGAGAAACCAGTCGAGGTTTGCGGCGTGCCTCGACCGTCGTGCCCATCTTCTTGCCCCATCGGGGAGATCCGTCGAGTTGGAGCACGCGGTCTGGTTCGGGCCCCGAAGGCTCGGATCCCGCTGACGGGTACCATGCCACCTCTCGCGCTGCGATCGCCTCGTCGATCCCTCGCAAGGAGAGAAGGCCTATGTCTTTAAAGTCGAACCGGCCGCGACTCCCCACCAACCGGCTGACCAACTCGGAGACGATTATCTGCCCGCCTTGTGCGCTGTCACACAACCTCTTGGCGACCACGACCGGAGTGCCGAAGTAGTCCTCTTCCTCCGCGATGGGCTCACCCACCTCGAGTCCGATCCGGACCCCCAAGGAAGCGTCTTTTTCAGGGTTGCGCGCCTGGACCGTTCGCTGGATGTCGATGGCGCAATGGAGGGCGTCGATGGCGCTGGCGAAGACCGCCATGATGCCGTCGCCGAGGTTCTTGACCTCGCGCCCGGAGTGGCGGGTGACGGTATCTCTCAGAATCTTGAAGTATGCGCGCCTGAGTTCGTCCGCGGCGTCATCACCCAGGCCCGAGAGAAGCTCGGTGGACCCGACCAGGTCGGTGAACAAGACGGTGATGGTGCCGGTCATCGCCATGACGAAAGTCCGAATCTAACGTTCCGTCGTTCTGCCTCATGGATTGAACCCCAGTATCCGCATTGGAGCCCAGCAACCCAAGCGAACAGGTGCGGGTTTTGCGACACAATGTCGTTTATGAGTATCAAGCCGGGCGCTTCCGTTGAAGACGTCGTCGTCGTCGGGGGCGGCGTCGGAGGGCTTTCCGCCGCCATGTGGCTCGGCCGCTACCGTCGCGCCACCCTGGTTGTGGACTCCGGCGACCAGCGGAACCGGGCGTCTCACCAGTCTCACGGGTACCTCACGCGCGATGGTGTTCCCCCCGAGGAGCTCTTGGAGCTGGCTCATCGCGACGCGATCGCCTATGAGGCGGTCAGGGTCGAGTCAGGAGAAGTGACTTCTATCGGCCGAGCTGGGAATGACTTCGATGTTGGCATCGGCGATCGCCATGTGATGGCTCATCGGATCATGCTGGCAACGGGTGTGAGCGATGTGCACCCGGACATCCCTGGGTTCGACGACCTCTACGGTCGCGCCGTCTTCCACTGTTCGTGCTGCGATGGATTTGAAGCGCGTGGACAAGAAGTCGTGGCGATCGGGTGGGGGGAGCACACGGCGGGCTACGCCCTCGACCTTCTGGAGTGGGGCGCGCGGGTCACTCTGGTGACTAACGGCGAGACCTTCGAGGGTGACGATGCCTGCAGGGTTGCCCTCGAACGGAACAACATCGGGCTGGTGGAAGAGCGTGTGATCGAGCTCCAACGCGACGGGACCTCCATGACGGGGGCGCGGCTCGAATCCGGTGAGGTCGTCTCGGGGACCATGGCTTTCTTCTCTATCGCTCATCGGCCCCGCACATCGTTGGCACAGGAACTGGGCTGCGACATAGACGACGAGGGGTACGTCGAGGTCGATGAGCACGGACGGACATCGGTTGAGGGCGTTTATGCAGTGGGGGATGTAACCCCGGGCGAACAACTGGTTCAGGTCGCTGCGGCGGCGGGCGCCATAGCTGGGATCGCGTGCGCGATGTCGCTCAGGGGGATCGAGTCCGCGTCTCACTCTCCCGTGCCGGGACCGGATCCAGACGAGGAGCTGGAAACGGCGACGGAGGTTCTCGGAAACTGATCCGAAAGGGTTACCCGGGCTCGATGCGGTCGCCCGCCTCGACGGTCGAGTCGTTCCTCACGGTTGCTCCCATCCCGATGACAACGAGGTCATCCCCGGACTTCACCGCGCCGGCCGCTCCGACCTGAGCGTCACGTCCCACGCGCACGTTCGCGTCGATGATCGCGTTCTCTATCGTTGCTCCGGCCTCCACGTGACAATCTTGGAGCAACACCGAATCTCGAACGACGGCGCCATCCTCGATCACCACGCCGGGCCCCAGCACCGATCGCGCGATCTCGCCACGAACGGAACACCCAGGGGACAGTAGCGTGTTCTCGTTGGCAGCAGAGGTGTGGATCCGGGCGGGGGGGCGCTGCGCTCCTACGGTATGCACCGGCCACCCAGGGTCGCCCAGATCGACGTCAGGGGGGTCGTTGAGCAGGTCCATGTGCGCCCCCCAATACGCACTGATGGTCCCCAGGTCCCGCCAGTAACCTTCAAGCCGGAACTCCGCTGCGCGCTTCTTCTCGACCATCCAGGGCAGAATGTCGTCCCCCAGGTCCTCGAGTCCCGAATCATCGTCTTCATCTTCGATAGCGGTGGCGAGGTGCTCGAGGCGATCGAGTAGGGGCCCCGGTGCAAAAGCGAAGACTTCGGTAGCCACCACCGATGTCTTCGGTTCCTCAGGTTTGTAGTTGTACTCGACAACGATCCCGTCTTGGCCCGCCACGACTCCGAAGCGCGAGGCGTCGTCCGCGCCGACTTCGGTGGTCACCATGGTGACGTCCTTCTCAGTGCTGAGGTGATGAGCGACGACGTCTCGGTAGTCGAGCCTGTAAACGTGGTCGGCGCTCAGAACCAACAGAACGTCGGGGTCGTGCTCCCGGATCAATGGAGCGTTGCGCCAGATAGCGTCGGCGTTCCCCTGGTGGAAACCGCCCTCCTTGTCCCCCAAGTGCGGGTGAAGGATGCGGAGTCCTCCGTAGTTGCGATCGAGGTCCCACGGCCTTCCGTTCGAAACGTAGTCGTTCAGCGCCTGGGGCTGGTACTGCTGGATGATCCAGACGTCGTCCATCCCGCTGTGCATGCAGTTGCTCAACGGAAAGTCGATCAATCGGTATGTCCCCCCATAGGGCATAGCCGGCTTGGCTCGACGCTCCGTCAGGACCTCGAGGCGACTACCTGCTCCTCCTGCCATCACCAGCGCGAGAACGCGGGGAGGTTCCACTTCTACCTTTCGGACGGTTGGCGGGCGCGCAATCTACAGCAGCGGTGGCGCTTTGGACTCCGGGAGGTCAGGCCGCTATCTCGCGCTCGAGGACTTCAATCGCCGCAAGGAGGTCGGGAGGAAGCAGCGTTCCGGGAACACTCCGACGAGCGCGACTCGAGGCGAAACCATTACCGCGTAGTAGATGCGCTCCACGCCGAGGGCCTTCATCCCTCGAAGGGTTTCCACGGCTCTGGAACGGCTCGTACTCCGGTGAGCCACGATCACCACGACGTCCGGTTCGCTGAACCGAGCCGCATCGAGCAGATGCTCGTTCCGTCCGAGCGCGGTGGGCATGACGCAATCCCATCCCCTGCGCGACAGGAGCACTGCGAAGGCTTCGAGGGCCACGGTGTGGTTCTCGAATGGAGCAGTCGATAGGAACACTCGGCCGCCCGATGCCGGGCGCAGGCCCTCCGCCCCCCGGGATATCCACCGGCGGGCCGCAGCGGTCAACAGATGCTCCCCCAACACATCGCAGCTTCCCGCCTGCCACCTATCACCGACGCCACGGAGCGCCGGGATGATCACTGCCTGGACCGCGCGTTCGTAGTCCATCTCCCGATCGAGCTCGAAAAGGACGCGCTGCACGCGCTCGGCGTCGTGGCCGGAGGCGGCATCGAGCAGAGGTGTGACGAAACGCTCCACCCGGCGGCCTTGGATGTCACGGAGGAGCTGGACCGCGGCCGGTGGTGGGCGGCCGCTGGCGATCTCGTCTCGTAGAGCGCGCAACTGGGAGACCTCGAGACTTGCGTAACGGCGGTGTCCCCGTGGGTTCGGTGGGGGGTCGGCCACCCATATCTCCGCTCCCATGCACGCATCGTCGGGATCGGAATGCCGAGCGTCTTGCTCACTTGGGAAGCCGTCAGCTCCAGATATGGGCTTGATCCATCCGCGGGTTCGTCGCCGAGCCTGACATTTTGCATAGCTTCGAGAGTTACAATAGGACGGAGCGAGGGGTAACCCAACCTTGGTCAGTCGGCACTCTACTTAGGGGGTTGTTGCTTCATGGAAGATTTCAAGAACGGTCTTGGAGACGCCTGGGGATCGGTGGCTACTTTCATTCCCAAGTTCATCGGTTTCCTGCTCATCCTGCTCATCGGCTACTTCATCGCCAAGGCGCTGGCCAAGGTTCTCGGCGGTGTTCTCGAGCGGGTCGGTTTCGACCGTATGGTCGAGCGTGGGGGAGTAGGCAAGGCGTTGTCGAAATCCAGCTACGACGCCTCATCCTTGCTGGGGAAGATCCTGTTCTATGTGTTGATGCTGTTCATTCTTCAGCTCGCATTTGGCCTCTTCGGCGACAATCCCATCAGTGACTTGATCACCGGCGCCATCGCGTACCTCCCGAAGGTGTTCGCCGCGATCGTCATCGTCGTCGTCGGCTCCGCCATCGCTGCCGGGGTGAAGGAGATCGTCGAGGCCTCCATCGGTGGCCTCAGCTACGGGCGGGCGCTCGCGCTTGCCGCCAGTGTGGCAATCCTGGTCATCACCGGCTTCGCTGCTCTGGACCAGCTCGAGATCGCTGAGGACATCGTGAACGGCATGTTCTACGCACTCCTTGCGATCATCGTTGGATCCGCAGTCGTTGCGGTTGGCGGCGGCGGGATCCAGACGATGAAGCGTTACTGGGAGCGAGCTGCCTCACGCGCAGAGCGCGAGTCGAGTTCGATCAAGGACGAGGCATCCGGTGCCAAGGAGCGGATCCAGGAGCGCGCGCAGGAGCGCAAGGAGCAGCTCTCGAGTGCAACGGATCAAGGTTCGTCGGCGGAGCAAAGCTCACCTTCCCAGGGTGCGACGCCCTCCACGGAGCCGATCCGGATCGATTCGACGGACCGTCCGGCCGGAAGGTAAGGACCGAAACAGGCCGACAACACAGTTGCTAGTAGAGGGGCGCGTGTCTGGGACACGCGCCCCTTTGCGTTGGCGAAAGGAGGAAGGACTCTCGCCCGCCGCTTCGTTAGCTGGGTGGGCGGGGGCCTGAGCCTCTATCAGCCTTCGGCCCCGGCGGGTGCCCACCGGTGCCGGTCCGCCGGCCGGGGGTCGTCGGAGTAACCACGAGCCACCATCGTCATGAATTGATAGACGGCGTCCTCTGCGACCGCGAGGGGTCCCTGGCGGAAGCCTCGCGAGGACACGCCCTTGTAGACGGACTCGCAAGCACTCCAGTCCTGGAGATTCGTGATGTCCCAGAAATCCGAGGCATAAGTGGCGTCAAAGTCGGCCCGGTCGAATGACTCCGGCGCGAACAACCACTCGCACTCGATATAGGAACGACCTTTGGCAAGGGGTTCGATCCTGTGAGTGAGTACGTAATCCGGATGCAGGCTGATGAGCAGATTGGGGAGAAGCCCGAAGTAGAACACCTGTCGCCTGCGACGTTCGTCTAGCCCGCGCAGCATCTCGCCGTAGCTCTCACCGGTCAGCGACATGGTCGTGGCGTGCTCCATGAGGTCCATGCTGCCTCCAACCCACGCTCCGTTGGGAGTCGCGTTCTCGCCGCTGTCGGGCGGAGTTACCTGACAGAGTTCGGGGTGGATGTTCGAACAGTGGTAGCACTCGTGGTAGTTCTCGTGCACGATCTTCCAGTTCGCATCGAGGACGTATTCATGGCGCGCCCCACGGATGAGACGCTCTGGTTCGTAGTCGGAGACGTATTCGTCGAGGTTCCCGATGTAGTCCGAGAGATCCATGCCGTCGCCCGACGCGTTGACGAACAGCCAGCCGTGCCACTGGTCGAGTCTCGCCTCGACCAAGGTGTAATCCTTCCTATCGAAGTCCGGGACATCACCGAAGTGAGGTGCTCCTCGAAGGGAGCCGTCGGCGCCATAGACCCATGCGTGATACGGACACTTGATGACTTTGGAGTTCACGCACGTGCCGGGCTCCACGAGCTCGTGTCCACGGTGCCTGCAGACGTTGTAGAAGGCGTGAAGAACGCCGGACTCGTCCCGGCTGAGGATGATGCCTTCCGTCCCCACGGACAGGGCGCGCCGGTCCCCGGGGGAAGGCAGATCATCGGTCGACCCACGCACATCCAGCCGCCATCGAAGAAGTTCCGGCGCTCCCAGGCGAATACCTCGTCGGACGTATAGGCCTCGCCCGGCAACGTCGTCGACCGCCCGAAGGGAGCCAAGACGCGCCCCAGGGCGGCGGCGTCGAGCGGCGCCCTTTCTTTGGTTCCCATCCGGTGCCTGCTTTCGTCTCGGGTTCGACCAACCAAAACTAGCATCGAGACGCTGCGGGCGGCTCACTTTCAGCCGTTAGTCCGCCTCCATGCGGGTATAGCTCCCTGAGGAACGTTCTACAGAAAAGGAGTGGATATGTTCGGACGCAAGAAGAAGGTCGTTGAACCGACCACCTCGCTCGATGTTGCCGCAGCATCTCTCGTGACTATCGGCGCACTGAACTGGGGCCTTGTGGGTCTCTTCGGTTTCGATCTCGTGGCGACGCTCTTGGGGCGCGGGTCGAAACTCTCGCGCCTCGTTTACACGGCCGTGGGCGCCAGCGCTGTGTACCTCGCTCTCGACGCCGCGGACTGACCGCGACCCGGTCCCTCCGGCGGACTAAGGGTTAGGGTCACTCGACGCCGGGCCTAGATCAGGGAGGTTGGAAGCACGATGTCGAGACGTTCACCCGCGCCCGCCGATACCATCCTGACCTCCGCTCCTGTTTTCACGATGAACCTGGCTCAGAGATGGGCTGACTTCGTCGCCATCACTGGGGACCGCATCGTTGCGGTGGGAGACACGGCATCGGTGAAGGACTGGATCGGTCCCAGCACACAGGTGGTCGAGCTGAACGGTGGACTCATCCTGCCCGCCTTCCAAGACGCACACGCGCATCCGCTGCATGGCGGGCTGGCGCAACTTCGGTGCGAACTCCACGAGGCCTCCGGTCGCGATTCATACCTCGAGATAATCCAGCGATATGCGCAGGACAATCCGGACGCAGAGTGGATAGACGGGGGCGGCTGGTCGATGGACGATTTTACCGGTGGCACTCCGGAAAGGTCGCTGCTGGACACGATCGTCCCGGACCGACCCGTGTTCCTTACCAACCGGGACGGCCACGGTGCGTGGGTCAATTCGCTCGCCCTCGAACTCGCCGGCATCGACGACTCGACACCCGATCCAAGCGGTGGCCGGATCGAACGGGACGAACGCGGCGAGCCCCAGGGGACCCTGCATGAGCACGCGATGGATGCCGTTGCGGCTCTCGTGCCCGAGGCGACGCCCGAGGAGCGGGAGGAGGGGCTCCGCCTTGCGCAAAGACAACTTCACGCTCTCGGGATCAGCTCGTGGCAAGACGCCTGGATCGTGGATCGGGAGTTCGACGCGTACGTAGCGCTCGAGGAGCGGGGTGAGCTATCCGCGCGCGTCGTCTTGTCACTGTTATGGGATCGCGATCGCGACGAGTCACAGATCGACGGATTGATGGAGCGCAGGCGACGCGGGGACCTCGAGCGCGTTAAGGCCGACACGGTCAAGATCTTTCAGGACGGCGTTGTCGAGAACTTCACCGCCGCCATGCTCGGCCCCTATCTGGATGGCTCCGGCAACGAGACGTCGAACTCCGGCATCAGCATGGTCGAACCAGATCTCCTGAACCGATACGTGACGGCGTTGGATGCGCAGGGATTCCAGGTGCACATCCACGCGATCGGGGACCGAGCGGTGCGCGAGTCTCTGGATGCTTTCGAAGCGGCTCAGGTGCGCAACGGGCGCCGGGACGCGCGACATCACATCGCGCACATCCAGGTGGTTGATGGGAACGATGTGCCGCGGTTCCGCACGCTGGGGGTCGTCGCCAACGCTCAGCCGCTGTGGGCGTCGCTCGAACCTCAGATGGAGAACCTAACGATCCCCTTCCTGGCCCCCGAGCGTGCTCGCCAGCAGTATCCGTTCGCCAGCCTGAGACGAGCCGGCGCAACGATCGCATTCGGCAGCGACTGGCCCGTGAGCTCTCCCGACCCGCTGCTCGAGATGGAGGTGGCGATAACCCGTGTCGACCCGGCGAACAGGGACGGCGAGCCACTACTTCCCGAAGAACGGTTGGATCTGCCCGCCGCTCTCGAGGCTTTCACCATGGGGGCGGCCTATGTGAACCGCTTGGAGCGCGACACGGGGTCGATCGAGGTGGGCAAGCTCGCGGACATCGCGGTGCTGGATCGCGATCCGTTCGAGCCCGGCGCAGGGCCTCTCGGCGAAGCGAAGGTGGTGCTGACCCTCGTGGATGGGAAGCCCGTGCACGGCGATCCATCCATCGGGCTCGACTGAGCGGGCTCAGATACCCGCCCGCCGACCCAGTGCCTCCGGCTGCCCGACCAAGATCTTCTTCCCCTTGACTGAGATGTAGCCGCGCGCCTCGAAGGACCTGAGTATCTGGTTCACCGTGGGCCGGGAACCGCCGACCATTCGCGCGAGGTCACTCTGGCTCAGGTGTAGATCGAGAAGAACCCCTTCATGGTGTTGTTCGCCACGCTCCTCCGATAAGCCGACCAGCAGCTTGGCCACGCGTCCCGAGAGGTCAAGGAAGACGAGGTCGGATGCGTACTCGAGCACATGACGCAGCAAGCGTCCCAACGACTTGAAGAGAGCCTCCCGGATCTGAGGATGGCCCTCGAGAGCGGCGGAGAAAGCGGAGCGCGTCAAGAGGACCAGTGTCGTTGGCTCCAGTACCGACGCCGAAGCCGAACGGGGCCCTCCATCTATCAGAGCCAGTTCGCCGAAAGTGTCCCCGGGGCGGAGGGTGGCGAGGACGACCTCGTCGCCGTCTTCGGAGGTGACGAACACCTTGATCAGCCCCTGACAGACGACGTAGAGCGTTTCCCCAGGGTCGCCCTGGTGGAAGACGATCTCGCCTTTCTTGAACGCCCGGGTGTTGCAGGGTTCGGCGACGGCTCGCAGAGGCTCATCGGCCAGCCCCCCGAACAGGCTGGTCCCTCGGAGCACCGCCACCCTCTGGTCGACCCCCACACGATAAGGATACGCACCGTTTGACCCCTCCGCGTGGTCTATCGCGCGGCATCCTGTCAAGCTGGACACGTGAGCGGTTCTCGTAAGGGCTGGGCCGAGGTGTATGACGAGCGCGCGCCCTCCTTGACCTCGTTCGTCCAGCTGTTGACCGGCGACCGTCGGCTGGCCCGCCGGATGGCCCAGCGGACGGTGCTGAGGTCGCTCGTGGCGTGGCGCGACGTGCGCGACGGCGAGACGCTTGAGCTGCGCCTCCGGGGGCGCGCGGCGATATCCCTGGCGCGTCGCCACAGGTTACGGCGCGTGATACACCCGCGATCCAACCGGACCGAGGTCGTCTCAACGCCGGACGAGTCGCAGCGCAGGTGGCTGCTGCTTCCAGTCATGCGCAGGGCGATCCTTGCCCTGTTGATCGTCGAGGAACGAAGTCTCGCCGAGGTGGCGGTAGCCCTCGATCGTTCGGAGAGCGCCGTTGGCGCGGCCGCGGCCCACGCGTCTCGTCGCCTCGGATACCCGGATCTCGAGCAGGGCGAAGGGCTTCGCGAGATGTTCGCACGGCTTGGACGCGGGGCCACCAGGGGACCGGACCCGGCCCCTCGATGGACCGGTTGGCAACGCGGGATCAGCGCCGTCCTGTCCCTCGCACTGCTCGCCGCGGCGTCGGTTGCGTCGGTAGAGGTCGCGGCGGCCGTCGCGAGGGGGGATCTAGAGGACAGAGGCCTCGATGCCGAGCGTGCGGCGGTGGATCTTTCGACCCGCGAGCGGGCTCTGAACGTCGCCCGCCACTCCACCTTCCAGTGGTGCCCGGATGTGGCGGCGGCCCTGCCCTTCGATGCCACCGCGGCGACGGACGCAGCGGCCGTCGCGCGCCGGTTCAATATCGCTTTGATACGTGGGCGGGGGGAGGTACTGGGCGGGCTGGCGGATCTCTCCGCTACATCTCTGGAGCCCGATCGGTGGGGCCACACGCTGCTGACGAGTGGGATCGAGATCACCTACAGCGCTCCCGCACGCAACGATGGACGCGCGCAGATGGGCTGCGGAACCCTCGTCGCTCAACGTTCCTGGAAGGTTGTCATGCATGACTCCAGTCGCACCGCGACGGCAGGTCTAGCGGCGTACTACCTCGTCAAACGCGACGATGGATGGAAGGTGTGGGGCTCGTACGGAGGGCGCCGGTTCTGATCCCCGCACATCGTCCATTCCTCGCTTCGGCGGGAGCGGGCGGTTGAGCATCACCCTCAGCTCCGGTCCCCGAGCGGCTGAGCCAGAGGGCCGTGGCCACCCGAAAACCTTCGTAGGCGGCGAGGTAGGCTTTTCTTAGGCCCAGGGGTGGGAGGAAAGACGTGGCGAACATGTTCTGCCCGCAGTGCCGTTTGGAACAGCCAACCGAACACGCCTTCTGCGTCCGGTGTAGCGCATCTCTTCCCGGGCACCTGCTCGATATATCCCCGAGTAAACGGATGCGATTCTTCGCGGGACTGCGAGTCACCGACGCCGATCCCGAAGGAGCTTTCCTGCGCGTGTCCTGTTACCTCAAAGAGCAGATCTTCAACAGCCCTGAGGGTTCGGTGAAGATCCCGGGGAACCACGTGCGGTTCTCAGTATGGGTTGGGTCGGAGGCACGCAGCGTGATCTCGATCCCCGAGTCGGAAGCCCGGGAACTTGCGGCCTTCATCACCGAGGAGTTGCGCCGCCTCAACCAGTCGGTCGCAAGCGTGGAGTAGGTCCTCCACACCTAATCGACCAGGGCGGCCTCTACGAGCGAGGGGAGCTCCCTCCAGAAGCGTCCTCGCGGGAGGGCGTCGAATCCCGCCTCTTTCGCTCGCTCGCCCAGGGCCACGTCGACGTGAGAGAAGTAGGCAACGACCGCAAGGCCCACGTCACCGGTTATCGCATCGAGGACATCGGCTCCGACATCGTCGAGGTCGACAACGACGAGCGAGGGGGCTCTAGCTGCGATCTCGGAGGCCAGGCTGTCGGGAGTGGAGCGTCGCAGCTCGGCGCCGGCGCGTCGAGCCGCATCGTCGATGCGGGCGTGGGCGTTCAGATCGCCTCCCACCAGAAGTATCAGCGGGACGGGTGGAGGGTCGGTGGTCATCCGGCCGATTCTCGCGCCGATAGGCAGTGGCGGCGGGTACGCTGATTCGGGCCCGAGAGCCCAGCGTCGACGTGCAGATGGCAACGTGCAGACAGGGAGAGATGCACCGATGAGCGATCAACCGAGGGACGCGAAGAAGAAAGCGACGCCCGGCAAGGCCCCCCCGGGGCAGCCCGGCCCGCAGTCGCCCTTCTCGGGTCGTCAGCGGTGGATCACGATCGCCTGGGCGGTCGGGGCGCTCGCCTTGATCTTCGCCTTCCAGACCAGGTTCGGGCCCACGACGGAGGACATCCGATTCTCGCGGTTCCTAACGCTTGTCGAGGACGAGGAGCTGACGGAGGTCGACATCGGCACGACCTCGATCTCAGGCACGTACTCGTCCGACGATCAGGAACGGAACTTCGCCACGACGATCCCGCCGGCGTTCGAAACGACCCAGCTCGTGAACCGTCTTCAGAAACAAGATGTGGCCTTCACCGGGCAGCAACCGAGCTTCTGGAGCCAGTTCCTCATCTCGATACTGCCTTTCCTCATCATCGCCGGCCTCTTCTATTTCTTCTTCATCCGCCGGATGCGGCAGCAACTTGGAGGGAGCGGGGGCCCGATGTCGCTCGGAAAGAACAAGGCCAAGCTCTACGACCGTACGGACATGAAGACGACGTTCTCGGACGTAGCGGGCGTCGACGAGGTCGAGACCGAGCTCCAGGAGCTCGTTGAGTACCTCAAGCGGCCGGAGAAGTTCGCGCGCATAGGTGCACGGATCCCCAAGGGGGTGCTGCTGGTGGGACCGCCCGGCACGGGAAAGACCTTGCTTGCGCGCGCTATCGCCGGTGAGGCCGAGGTTCCCTTCTTCTACATCTCTGCGTCCGAGTTCATCGAATTGTTCGTGGGCCTCGGCGCGGCGCGCGTGCGCGATCTGTTTCAACAGGCACGCCAGCGCGCGCCCGCGATCGTGTTCATCGACGAGATCGATTCGATCGGTCAGGCGCGCTCCGGCGCAGCCGGCCCACAGATGGGGTCACATCAAGAGCAGGAGCAGACCCTCCAACAGTTGTTGACCGAGATGGACGGGTTTGAGCCCAACAGCGGTGTGATCATCGTCGCCGCTTCGAACCGGCCCGAGGTCCTGGATCAGGCCCTGCTCCGACCGGGTCGGTTCGATCGTCAGATCCAGGTGAACCTGCCCGACATCCGGGGTCGCGAGGAGATTCTGCGGATCCATGCGCGCGACGTGAAGTTGGGGATCAATGCGGATCTGAAGGTCCTGGCGCGGCGGACCCCCGGCTTCTCTGGAGCTCAGCTCGCGAACGTCATCAACGAAGGGGCTCTCCTGGCCGCCCGAGGCGGTCGGGAGAAGGTCGAGATGCACGATCTCGAGGAGGCGATCGACCGCGTCATAGCCGGTTTGGAGAGACGCTCGCAGGTCCTATCCGACGACGAGCGGAGGTTGGTGGCGTATCACGAGCTGGGCCACGCGCTGGTGGCTCGTTTCGTTGAGCACTCGGACCCCGTGCATCGAGTATCGATCATCCCGCGGGGGATCGGGGCACTCGGCTATACGCAACAGCTTCCGGATGAAGAGCGATACCTGATGTCCGAACCCGAGCTCCGGGATCGGATCGCGGTACTACTCGGCGGGCGAGCGGCTGAAGAGATCGTGTTCGGGTTCGCAACAACGGGCGCGCAAGACGACCTGATGAAGGCGACCGAGATCGCTCGTCGGATGGTCATGGAGTTCGGGATGTCCGAGGTCGTCGGTCCGATCAACATCGCGGAGCGCGGGTCGCGTTACTTGTCGCCGGCGTTCCGCCGCGGCGACGATGTGTCATCCGAGACCGAGGTGGCGATCGACCGCGAGGTGAAATCGATACTCCTCGATGCCCAGGAACGTGCACGGAAGGTGGTGGGTGAGCATCGAGACGACATGGACAACCTCGCCAAGGTCCTCCTCGACAAGGAATCATTGGATCGCAAGGACCTGGATTCCTACTTCGGGGGCTCCGATGACTCCGAGAGCGACGAGGACGAGGAACGTCCCGAAACACTCGAGCTACCGAAGGACACGCGCCCCCCGGTGAAGATCCGGCCTCAGTAGTCGCGCGCTCGTAACGCGCGCATCGCCCACAGCGTGCGATGGATCGCGGTGATGAGCCCCAGCGCCGCCACTACCCAGAGTCCTTCGACGGGGCGAGCCACCAGCGCCGCGATCATCAGGACGAGCAAGCGTGTATCGCGGGTCCCTATGCCCTGTGGGCAATCGACCCCGAGCGATTGCGCCCGGGCGCGGACGTAGCTGGTTACCAGCGCTCCTGCCAAAGCGCACGCGATAGCGAGCTCCGCTTCATCCAGACGCGACCACCCCAAGCCGATGATGAGCGCCGCATCGGTCCAGCGGTCCAGCACGCTGTCCATGAAGGCCCCTGCAGCGCTGGTGCGGCCGCTTATCCGGGCCAGATCCCCGTCGACGCAATCGATGATCTGGCCCACGAGGACGAGCACGACGCCCACCACGTACAGGTCCTGCGCCCAAGCGACCGCCCCACCCAGGACGAGAACCGCCCCGATCAGGGTCAACTGGAGGGGAGTGGCCCTGGTGGGAGCCAGGCGCACCGCTATCGACTTCGATACCGGTCGGTAGAGGTACCTGGTCAACGGATAGTTCAGATCGACCTTCAGCGGGACTCCTTTCTGATGCCGGGATTATGCCGCTTCCTGTGGACCCCCAAGGCATGTGAAGTTGCGTCGATCGGCTGAACCCTTACTACCGGGGTCGATGTGACCCCGAACCCTGCCCCTGGCTGGTTCGTCCTGTTTTGGGCGGCGTCCTCACCGGGTAGGACTGAGGAGAGACACAACGCCAATACGAGGGGGTAGGTACACATGCCGAAGACCGCCCGAGACATCATGTCCGGTTCGGCCGAGTGCGTCGGGGAGAACGACAGCATCCTGGATGCCTCGAAGAAGCTAGCGAAGCTCGAGATCGGCTCCATGCCGATCTGCGGTGAGGACGATCGCCTCAAGGGGATGCTCACCGACCGCGACATCGTGGTGAAGGTCCTGGCCGAGGGCAAAGACCCGTCGTCCACAACCGCCGGCGAGCTCGCGCAGGGCAAGCCGGTGACCATCGGAGCAGACGATTCCATCCAGGAGGCGCTGCAGACCATGGCCAGCAACAAGGTGCGTCGACTTCCCGTGATCGACGGCCAGCGCCTGATCGGCATAGTCAGCCAGGCCGACATCGCCCGGGCGGGCGACGACGACAGCACCGGTCAACTCGTGGAGCTGATCTCCCAAGAGGGCTAGAAGTCTCAGGTCGTATCGGGGAGGGGCGGCATCGAGTCGCCCCTCCTGCGCGTTCGCCCGCCATCCGCACGGCAGCCGGTAGCCTTCGAGGCGTGGGAGACGAGGACGCGATGCGAGATCTGATCGCTGTGCGCTGCGAGGCATGCGGCGACACATTCACCATCCACCGGGGCGACGATTCCGTCTGCCCCACCTGTGGATGCGATCGAACGCACGAAGCTCACGAACCACTTCTGTGACCTCCTCATCCCCTGGGGTAGCGGTGGCCCCCGCGAACGACCCGGGCATCGCCGATGCGATCGGGCGAGGAGGGGGGTTGGTCGTGCCCCTCGAGGACGCCGACGCGATCGTGTGGATCGACCCACGCTCCCCCGAACGTCTGAAGGATGCTCTGGCTCGTTCCCCGGCGCGCTGGGTTCAACTTCCCTTTGCCGGGATAGAGGCATTCGTGACGGCGGGCGTCATCGACCGGGAGCGAACCTGGACCTGTGCCAAGGGGGTGTACGGGCACGCGACCGCAGAGCACGCTCTCACTCTGATCCTGGCTGCCGCGCGCGGGCTCAATCGTCACCTGCGTGCGACGACCTGGCATGACGAGGAGCTCGCGGCGCCCGAACGACGGTTGATAGACGCAACGATCCTGATCGTCGGAACCGGGGGCATCGGTACAGCGCTGGCGTCCATGGTCGCGCCCCTCGGACCTCGGATCCTGGGGGTCAACCGCTCCGGTGAACCGCTCCTCAACGCCGAGCGGACTGCGTCGATAAAGGAACTAGCGGGCCTCTTGCCTGAGGCAAACTTCGTGGTTCTCGCCGCGCCGCTGACCCTCGAGACAAACGGGCTCTTCGACGAGGCGATGTTGCGACGGATGAAACCGGGCGCATGGCTCGTCAACGTGGCTCGCGGTGGATTGGTGATGACGGAGGCGCTCGTGACGGTACTGGAGGAGGGACGGCTCGGTGGGGCGGCGCTCGACGTCACCGATCCCGAACCGTTGCCGGACCACCACCCGCTGTGGACGATGAGCAACGTGATCGTCACTCCTCATGTCGCCAACACCTGGGCCATGGGTCTCAGGTCGCTCACTCAGATGGTCCAGGACAATGTTGCCCGTTTCGCTGCAGGCGAAGAGTTGGCCGGTGTGGTGGATCCCGATGCTGGCTACTGAGATGGGTCGTGGGGCCGTCGCCGTGACGCTGCTCCTGTGCCTCGCGGCATGCGACACGCCCGCAAGCCCGGAGGCGGCGAGATCTTCCCCCATTCCCACGATCTCTGCCGGGCCGACCTCCCCGGAGCCGGCGACGCGACCGCCTACCGAGAAACCCGCGTTGCGCCTCTTTCTGGATGCCGAGGGCGCCGCGAGACGCCGGGTCGAGCGCGCCATACGGGACCTGAAGTCCGTATCCCTGTGGCTGCGCTTGACGAGACATCTCTTCATCCTGCGGATCGAGACGAGATCGGGAAAGCGGGTCCCCGAAGACGGTCACCTCGCCGACGCCGGGCTGGCGGTGCACGTCGACCCCATGGGCGCCGGGTTGTTCTGCTACATCCGGATGTGGCCGGCGGCCCTCGATCGCGACCTCGCAAACCAGCGCGTCTATTACTCGGAGGGCCGTCTGGGCTTCGTGCCTCCCTCGGACCGGATCTTCTGGGCCTCGATCCTGGGCCACGAACTGGGGCACTGTCAGGGCCGGCGCGAGGTGACCCCTGAGGACGTGGCCCTGGAATGGGAGAACCGGGTCCGCGACCTCCTGTCTCGCCGTATCTGAGTCCTATACACTCAATCTATCTGTTGACAAACCCATAAGCATTTGCTACAACAGGGAGGTAAGGTAGGGACCGAGTTAGAGGAGGTGGCGAGATGCGTCTCGGTACTTTCGGCGACACCCGCAGGGATTTCGACGAGCTGGTTACCAGAGTGCTCGGCTCCGAAGCGGGCGGTAGCTGGCCCAGCGCCGGCTACAACGTTCCGACCGACGTCTTCCACGACGACGACCGGTTGATCATCCGAATGGACCTTCCCGAGGTCGATCCTGGCGAGGTCGAGGTGACCGTCCAGGAGAACGTTCTCCTGATCAACGGAACCCGCAAGTTCCCATACGAGCCCGACAAGGTGCGCTTCGTTCGTCGGGGAACCTTCTACGGCGACTTCACCCAGCGCGTCACACTGGGCAGGGGTCTCGACCTCGACAAGATCAACGCCCGCTATGAGGGCGGTGTGCTCGAGCTGTCGATCCCCTACGCGGACGAGGTTCAGCCGAAGAAGATAGCGATCGAGATCGGGAGCGACCAGACCGCGCTGTCCGGCTAGTTGGGCCGTTCCAATCGCAGCCCAGGGGGCCGGCTATCCGCCGGCTCCTTGCGCGGTCGGGTTCGTTAGCGCGAACGGTGGTTCGAGGTTCTTCGAGGCAACGAGCACCTGGAGCCCCCCCAGCCCGCCTGCGTCGCTCAGAACCCCCAGTGCCTGCCGCCGAGACAGGGATCGCACGGCTTCTACGCCTCGGCCGCTTGCCACGGCGTCGGCATGTTCTCGACGAAGAGCCATGTCGAGATCGTCGAGTCCCAGCGCGCGCAAAGCGTCTCTCTGGGAGAGAAGAAGCGTCACGGTCGATCCGCTACTGCGACATGTGTCCGCGATGGCGCTCCAGTTGACGTGTGCGGTGATGTCGCGGGCCCCGGGGGCTTCCAGAACGTCCTCACTGGCGCCCGCGCCGTAAGTCACGAGGGTTCCGCTCTCTCGCCGAGCGAGCTCTTCACTCGTGGCTCCGTAGTCGATCAGGAACATAGCTCCGCGCTCGAGCAGGTGAGACGCGGCCGACACGAAACGCATCGCCTCGAGACCGACCTCGGCGCGCGCGCCGTCGTTCGCCGCGAGACCGTAGGTCTCGACGTAGGACGCGATGGCGGGATCGGACACCGCCCCGGGTTCAAGGTGCAACCGGCCGTCCGCCTCGCTCACGTACAGCTCGGCCAGGGCCCCCTCCCGCCGTTCGATGAGATTCACGGGAAGGTTGTCCAGGACCTCGTTTGCGATGACGCACCCAGCGTCGGCCGCGCTTACATCCTGCAGCTTCGAGACCCAGGTCACCCCGGCATGGCCGAGTCGGTCCCGCTGTCGGGCCTCAACCTTGGGCACCCGCTCGACGATGACGTACCGCAGGGCCGAGGCGAAGCTCCCGCTCACCGCGTCGAAGACTGCGTGAGCGAAGCCCCCTTCGCCCGCCCCGATCTCGATCGCATGGAAGTGATCTGGTTGCCCGGCGGCCTCCCACGCTCGCTCGAACGCGCTCGCCCACAGCGCCCCGAAGGCCGGATCGATCTCGGGCGAAGTGACGAAGTCCCCGGCCCACCCGGTGCGCTGGATCCCGGACGCGTAGTACCCGTGCGTGGGGTCGTAAAGGGCCTGCTCCATAAAGCCGGCGAACGTGATTGGCGGGTTCGACCGCAACTCTTCCACCAGTCGAGCCTCGAGGGGAGTCACTCGACCGGGCGAGGCCTCGGTTTGGGCATCCGCTCCTTCGCCCGCTGCGCTTCGTGACGCATCCGCTCGTACCACCCTCGCTTGTCGTCATAGGTTTTGACGCTAGCGAGCGCGGACTCGGCGACACGGATAACGTCGGCGTGCTGGGCCCGATCTCCGTAGATCGTGATGAGTCGATCGTAGGGCCCGCTGGCGTCGAACGCGGCGGCCACCGCCGTTTCGTACAGCTCGAGGGCCTCGTCGACGCGCCCTACCTGCTCCAGGTTCTGAGCCCTCAGATATTGTTTGACCAGATCGACAGTCACGCTTCAATCGTAGGCTGCGCCGACAGGGTTTGGGGTGGAGCCAACGCAGTCAAGGAGGAGGACCATGCCAGCGCAAGACCTGCAATCGATCGCCGCAGCCCTCGTGGCCGAGGGCAAGGGCATCCTCGCTGCAGACGAGAGCTTTCCCACGATCGAGAAACGATTCACGGGCATCGACATCGAGTCCAGCGAGGAGAACCGGCGCGCCTACCGAGACCTGTTGTTCACGACCGAAGGCGTCGAGGAGTTCATCTCGGGAGTGATCTTGTTCGACGAAACGGTTCATCAGAGCGCGTCTGATGGCACGCCGTTCCCTCAACTGCTCGAGTCGAAGGGGATCGTCCCCGGCATCAAGGTGGACGGCGGTGCCAAGGACCTGGCCCTGCACGACGGTGAGAAGGTGACGGAGGGACTCGACGGCCTTCGAGGCCGACTGAAGGAGTACTACGAGAAGGGGAACCGTTTCACGAAGTGGCGCGCCGTGATCAACATCGGCGACAACATCCCGACGGAGTACGGCATCAAAGCGAACGCGGACGCGCTGGGCCGGCTCGCCGCCCTTTCACAGGAGGGCGGTTTCGTCCCCATCGTCGAGCCCGAGGTGATGATGGACGGCGGTCATTCGATCGACCGGTGCTATGAGGTCACGGCGCGGATGTTGGATGCATTGTTTGGAGAGTTGAAACGCGCTAGCGTCGACCTCACCGGGACGTTGCTCAAGACGAACATGGTGTTGTCGGGTGTGGACGCGTCCGAGCGAGCCGGCGTCGAGGAAGTGGCGCGACGGACCGTGGACGTTCTCAAAGAGACGGTCCCCGACGAGATCCCGGGCGTCGTGTTCCTGTCGGGCGGTCAAACGGACGAGCAGTCGACCGCACACCTCAACGAGATGAATAAGATCGGCCCGCACCCGTGGGAGCTGAGTTTCTCCTATGGACGCGCGCTGCAGGCTCCGGCGCTCGATGCTTGGAAAGGCGAGAGCTCGAACGTGGAGGCAGCACAGAAAGCTCTGTACCACCGGGCGAAGCTCAACAGTGCAGCGCGCTCCGGCAGCTACACGAGCGACATGGAGAACGCCGCCGCCTGATCGTCGAACGAGCCCCCTTCCGACCATTCCGGTTCATCGCCCAAGCGACAATCGGTCTCGTGGCGGCGTTGATTATTCTCGTGACGCTGAGCTTTACCGAAGGCTGGCGGCCAGGTCCCGGGTAATCCATCCGATTCGAATCACGCGAGGAAGCAATCAAGAACGCATTCAACGACCACGGGGTTGAGTGGCCGGGCACCACTACCGTCGTTCATGATCGAGGCGATGGGGGATTCCTCGTAGAGCGCCGGTGGCTCGCCTGTGAGGACAGGGCCATCGCGATGATTTCGCCCTCTCGGCCCGCGTTCCTCTTCGCTCTCAAGTTGGCCCGCTCACGTCCTCGCTCGGCAGCTCTACTCTCCGGGCTCGTGCTCGGCGATCGCCGCCTAAGCCGCCCTCGAAATCCTGACGTTTGTCCCTCAGGTTGCGAAAAGCGCAACGCTAGGGGCAAACGATGTGGATCGAGGGCGTTCATGGCCGGGCGATGACCCGGGGATCGCTGACTTTGGGTGTTGGCCCTCGGAAAGCGAAGCTCAGTGCACAAAGACCCGTTCAGAGCACCGCCCGGCCCGTGGGGGATGGCGGATCGACCAACATGCCGGGCGGTGCTCGGGCCGTTAGCATCGGGCGATGAACGCGGCGATCGTTGGTGATGGCTCGAGCGACGGTTTCGCTCTGGCGAAGCAGGCAGAGGCCCGCGCCCCACTGGCCCAGGTGGTGGCGGGTCGGCAGCGCGATCTCGCTTTCGTTCCGCCGGAGGGTGCCGAGGTGCGGATCGTCACCCAGACCGAGGACCTCGGCCGCGAGGTCGCCCGGCACTCGTCGGCGCACGTTCTCGCTCAAGCCGTCCTTCGCCTCTATCCGGGAGCGCGATATTCGATCGGCCCCCCCATCGAAGACGGCTTCTATTACGACTTCGAGGTAGAGCGGCCGTTCACGCCCGAGGACCTCGAGCGCATCGAAAAGGAGATGCGTTCGATCCTCAAAGCCAACCAGCGCTTCGAGCGCGAGGAGATCGATCGCGACCGCGCGCTCGAGCTCTTCGCCGACCAGCCTTACAAGATCGAGATAATCGAGGGGGTCGACGCCGGGGATCCGACACAGGAAGCCGCCGCCGACGGCCCGGTCATCTCGGTCTATCGAAACGTCGATCCCGGGTCCGGCGAGGTGGCCTTTGTCGATCTCTGCAGGGGTCCCCACGTTCCGGGCACCGGACGCATCAAGGCCGTCAAGCTGTTGCGTTCGGCAGGCGCGTACTGGCGCGGCGATGAGAACCGTCAGATGTTGCAGCGCATCTACGGCACGGCGTGGGAGTCGAAGGACGCGCTCGATGCGTACCTTCACCGAGTCGAGGAGGCGGAGCGCCGGGACCACCGGAAACTCGGTCGCGAGCTCGAGCTGTACTCGTGGCCGGAGGAGGTCGGTTCGGGCCTCGCCCTATGGCATCCGAACGGGGCCATCGTGCGCAAGACCCTCGAGGACCTGGCCCGACAGATGCACCTCGACCGGGGCTACCAGCCCGTGTACACGCCGCACATCGGCAAGAGCACCCTCTGGGAGGTCAGCGGTCACCTCGGCTTCTACCGCGAGAACATGTTCCCGGCGATGGATGCTGGCGAGGGGGAGTACTTCGCGAAGCCGATGAACTGCCCCTTTCACATCCTGATCTTCAGTTCCAAGACACGTTCCTATAAGGAGCTGCCGATCCGCCTGTCCGAGCTGGGAACGGTGTACCGGCACGAACGTTCCGGCACCTTGCACGGCCTTCTACGCGCACGCGGTTTGACACAGGACGATTCGCACATCTTCTGTCGGCCTGACCAAGTGGTCGACGAGCTGGTGGGGGTTGTCGACTTCCTGCGCGATCTCTTCGGTGCGTTCGGTCTCGGCCCCGACCGTGTCCGTTTCTCAACCCGGCCGACGAAGTCCGTGGGGACGGACGATCAGTGGGAGCAAGCCGAGTCGGACATCCCCGAAGCACTGCGCCGGTCAGGACTCGAGTACGAGATCGACGAGGGGGACGGCGCGTTCTATGGACCGAAGATCGACATCGACGTTCGCGACGCGATCGGTCGGTACTGGCAACTCTCGACGATCCAGGTGGACTTCCAGTTGCCCGACAGATTCGGGCTCGAGTACGTCGACGACCACGGCGAGCGACAACGCCCCGTGATGGTGCACCGCGCTCTGTTCGGCTCGATCGAGCGATTCATGGGGGTGCTCGTCGAGCATTTCGCAGGCGCCTTCCCGACCTGGCTGGCGCCGCTACAGGCGGCTGTGATCCCGATCGCCGACCGCCATGCGACTTACGCACGCGATGTCGCCGGTCGACTGTCGAGCCGTGGCTTCCGTGTCGAGGTTGACGATTCGGACGACACGATGGGGGCCCGCATCCGACGCCGGCAACTGCTCAAAGTGCCCTACATGCTCGTGGTGGGCGATCGCGAGGTCGAGTCGGGAACGGTTTCGGTGCGCCGGAGGACCGGCGAGGAGACGCCCGGCGTTCCGGTCGAGGATTTCGCCGGGAAGCTCGCGGTCGAGATCTCGGAACGCCGGGTCGAGCTCTCCATCTAGTGGAGCGGTTGTGGTCCCCGTGGAGGAATGAATACGTGACCAGCGCTGACGGTGACAAAGGCTGCGTGTTCTGCGACCACCTCGAGGCGGGAGACGACGAGGTTGCGCACATCCTTCACCGGGGTGTCACCGCCTTCGCGATCCTGAACGCCTATCCCTATAACACCGGACACCTGATGGTGGCCCCGCTGCGCCATGTCGGTGAGCTACACGACCTCGAGCCGGACGAGCGAGCCGAGTTGATGGAGTTGACGACCCGTGCGACCGAGATCATCCGCGAGGCCATGAACGCGCACGGCTTCAACGTGGGGATGAACCTCGGCCAGGTGGCGGGGGCCGGCATCCCGGGACACCTGCACGTCCATGTGGTCCCGCGCTGGGGGGGCGACACGAACTTCATGCCGGTCGTAGGCGATACGAAGGTCCTCCCGGAGATGGTCGCCGACACCGACGCCAAACTGAGGCCACTCTTTTAACCCGCTCGCGGCGGGTTGCTGACGCAACCCTTGCTGATCGGAACGGCATCGAGGATGCCGTTCCTGCGGTAACCCCTGGGGAGATCGGTCGTCGAGACGACCTATTCCCCCAGACCCCCCTCGGGCCCAGCTGGCGTGCTAGGTGGCGGTGGTTCGTGCGGCCTTGGCTCTCTCGAGGATCTTCTGGGCGAGGTCGTGGGGGACCTCCTGGTAGTGGCTGAACTGCCACGAGAAGGTGCCCTGGCCCCCGGTCATCGAGCGAAGGTCGGTCGCGTAGTGGGTGATCTCTGCGAACGGAACCTTCGCTCGCACGATCTGGCGACCGGCCCCCACCGTGTCGATGCCCTCGGGGATCCCGCGACGCTTCTGTAGGTCGCCCATGATGTCGCCGGTGAAGCTCTCGGGGACCAGCACATCGAGGGTCCATACCGGCTCGAGCACGCTGACCCCCGCCTTCTCTGCCGCGTCGCGGATAGCGAGCGACCCTGCCATCTGGAACGCGAAGTCGGACGAGTCCACGCTGTGGAACTTGCCGTCGTAGAGCTCGACCCGGACGTCGATCATGGGGAAGCCCGTGCCGATGCCCTCCGCCATCGCAGCGCGCACGCCCTTCTCGACCGAAGGGATCCACTGGTTCGGGATAGATCCGCCGAAGATCTTGTCCTCGAAAACGATCCCTTCGCCGGGCGGGAGCGGCTCGGTGCGGATGCTTGCGATCCCGTACTGACCGTGGCCGCCCGACTGTTTCACGTGTCGTCCGAGTGCCTCGGCCTTGGTCCGGAGCGTCGTGCGATAGGGGACCCGGAAGGGGATCTCCTCGACCTCGACGGAGTACTTGTTGCTGAGGCGATGCAGGATCACATCGAGGTGAGCGTCACCCATACCCCACAAGATCGTCTGATGGGTCTCGTCGCTGCGCTCGAGCCGGAGGGAAGGATCCTCTTCGATCAGCTTGTGAAGGCCGATCATGAGTTTGTCCTCGTCGCCCTTCGTCTTGGGTGCGATGGCCTTGGGGAGCAACGGTTCCGGCGGCTCGATCCCCGGGATCTCGATGGGGGAGCTCTTGTCGGCCAGCGTGTCGCCAGTGGTGGTGTGCGTCAGCTTCGCCACCGCGCCGATGTCGCCCGCGACGACTTCCGATAGCTGTTCTTGGTTCTTGCCCCGCATCGTGAAGACATGACCGACCCGCTCGTCCGTTTTCCTAGTGGCGTTGTGGAGCGCCATGTCGCCCCGAACGGTCCCCGAGTAGACGCGGAAGAAGCTGACGCGGCCCACGTAAGGGTCGGTCATGGTCTTGAAGACGAGCGCCGACATCGGGGAGTCGGGCTTTGAATCGCGCGTCTCGCCGTTGTCACTCTCGATCGGCGGCCGATCGAGAGGCGACGGCCCTGCGTTCACTATGACGTCGGCGAGCCGGTCGATGCCGATGAGCTTCGTCGCGGATCCGACCAGCACCGGGAACATGTTGGCGTCATCGATGCCCTCGTGCAACGCCTTGATGATGTCGTCGCGGGTCGGCTCCGTGCCCTCGAGATAGCGCTCCAAGAGGTCATCGTCGCTCTCGGCGACGGAGTCGAGGAGATTGGTGCGGACCTCTTCCAGCCGGGCCCGTCGTTCTTCGGGCACCGGCTCCTCGGACGGTTGGCCGGATCCGTCGTATCCGAAGGCGGCTGCGTCGATGACGGAGATGAGTCCCTTGAAGTCGTGCTCGCGCCCGAGTGGAAGAGAGATGGGCGCGATCGATTTCCCGAAGGCGTCGATCAGTTGCTCCAATGTGCTGCGGAAAGAAGAGTTCTCACGATCCAACTTGTTCACGAAGATCATTCGAGGTAGCTGCAATTCGGTGGCGTAGTTCCACGCAACCTGCGTCTGGACCTCGATGCCCTCTACGCCGGAGACCACGAAGATGGCGAGATCCGCAACGCGCATGGCGGCGCGCATCTCGCCGACGAAGTCGGCGTAGCCGGGAGTGTCCAGGATGTTGATCTTGTGGCCCTGCCACTCGATCGGGGCGAGGGCGGTGGAGACCGAGATCCCACGCCGGATCTCTTCCTCGTCGAAGTCGGTGACGGTGTTCCCCTCAGTGGTCTTTCCCATCCTCGTGGTCGCGCCGGATCGATGCAGGAGGGCCTCGGCAAGCGAAGTCTTGCCGGAGCCGCCGTGACCCACGAGCACGACGTTGCGGATGTTTTCCGTCGGGTAACTCTTCACTCGACCTCCCCATATCCGTCTTCGAGAGGGAGCCATCGTAGCCGGGAGGGCCCCTCGCGGCACCCCGACTTAGGATGCGCCAGTGTTGAACGCGAGGATCCGCCGCGGCTGGGATCGCATGATGAGGCCCGTGGGGTCGAGACTCGGCTCCCTTGGCCTCTCTGCCAACCTCATCACGCTCCTGAACGTTGCCGTTCAGGTCGTGGTCGCCTACCTCATCATCGAGGGTCGGCTGCTCGCCGCCGGACTCGTGGCCATCGTGTCGGCCCTGGGGGCCACCCTGGACGGGGCGGTGGCGAAGGCTGG
>JACCXF010000277.1 GCA_013697295.1 Actinomycetota bacterium
AGCCACCAACTTTCCGAACATCGCGAACTTGCTCATTGGGCTCCTTCATCGTCTAGAGGGTGGGCCTGCCGATGCACGATACGTCGTGGTGGAGATGTGGAGTCCTTCGAGGATCAGGATGGGTAGAAACCGTCGCATGCGACCCGGTAGTACGGATCGAGGTCGGGATCGTTGTAGTCCTCGATCACGAGTGAGTCCTCGTTGCGCTCGAGGGTAGGGCGGTCGTTGTACGCAGCTCGAAGGACCTCCTGGAGACTGTCCAGCGCGTGTTACGGGGGTTCTGAGCTTCTGCGCGCAGGAGCACCAGCCGACCTTCCTTGCACTCGGCCCCCTCGCCGAAGCGGGAGATACCTCCGTAGTTGATGGCTAGGGGCTTGCCCCCAGAAGCGAGCGGGGTCAAGGCGTCGTCCGTCACGAAGAAGAGGTTGAGGCGCGCCCATGGAGCGCCGTGACCCGCGAGGTCCATCACCTTGACCCACCACTCCTGGTCCCCGTCGCCATCGACGTCCGACGCGCCGACGGCGCGCGGGTAGCTGAAGTCGCTGCCCGCGCGAAGAGGTTGATCGATGTCGTGCTCATCGGAAGTCAGACGGAGCCTCCACGACCGGGGTTTGGAGTCCTCGTCCAGCAACGCGTACACGAGGAGCACTTCGTCACCTCCGGAGGCCGAAGTAACGCATCCCGCATCCGACGGCAGCCCGGGCTCAACGGCCTCCGCGCAATCACCCCCGTTGACGAACGCCGCGTCCGGTGAGGCGGAGCCGGCGGAGGCGTCCGATTCGCGCTGGCGCGCTTGGCTGCACGCCCCCAGAAGAGCTACAAGAACGAAGAGAGAGCCCACGCAGCGTCGCGACACCGCCCTAGGTTGGAACCGCGTCCGACCCTGGGTGATCGGGCAGCAGAGGTCCTCGCCCGTAGGTCTGGGTGCCGGTTGCTAGACTCCCGCACGGCGTTCGATCGGGAGGTGCGATGGGCACTGGAATCTTGGAGCAGCTTGCTGAAGGTCCCATCCTCGGAGATGGGGGATACCTACTCGAACTCGAGAAGCGCGGATACGTTCAGGCGGGCCCGTTCACTCCGGAGGTCGTCATCGAGCGGCCCGACGCTCTCGCCCAGCTGCACGGCGAGTTCCTTCGCGCGGGGGCGGATGTGCTCCAGACGATGACCTTCTACGCGAGCGACGACAAGTTGGCAACGGTAGGTCTCGCCGGGAAGGTCGACGACATCAATCGCAACGCCGTGCAGATAGCGCGCGCTGCTGCGGCGGAGACAGATGCGCTCGTGGCGGGGAACCTGTCGCTGACCTGGGCGTATCTTCCTGAGGACCCAACCAGCCCCGACCACGTCCGGGCGTTGTTCGACCGGCAGCTGGAACAGCAGCTCGATGCCGGGCCTCCAGACTTCTGGATCGGAGAGACCTTCAGCTACCTCGGCGAGGCGCTCCTGTTCGTCGAGCGCGCGAAGCCGACCGGTTTGCCGGTGATGGTGACGATGTGCTTCGAGCAACCGTCGCCTCAGTCCTACGAGGGTGATTCCCCAGGGGAGTGCGCCCGAAAGTTGCGAGCTGCCGGCGCCGATATCGTCGGCGTGAACTGTCTGAACGGTCCGGAGCAGCAATTGCCGATCGCTCGCGAGATGAGGGAGGCAGTCGACGGCTACGTCGCGGCCCAACCGGTCGCCTACCGAACCACCGCACGGCACCCCGACTTCACGGCGCCGTCGAGCTTCCCGTACGAGCTCGATCCCCTGCAGCTGTCCCGCCAGGAGATGGCCGACTTCGCTAGTGAGGCCCGAGATTCGGGGATCGACTACATCGGATCGTGCTGCGGATCGGTGCACGCGCACGTGCGGGCGATGGCGAAGGCGTTGGGGAAGGTTCCGACCGAGGAGCGCGAGTGGAAGAGCGGGACCGCCGACGCGATGAGCGCCTACGAGTACCACTCGCACACCGAGACCGAGGTGTGACATAGCGCAGCGGACCGAGTTCGAGGTCGCGATCATCGGCCTCGGCGGCATCGGCTCGGGCTCGGCCTATTGGGCCGCGAAGCGGGCGGGTACCGGCACCCTTGGGCTCGAACGGTTCGAGTTCGGCCACGAGCGCGGCGCCTCTCAGGACCATTCCCGCATCATCCGACTCAGCTACCACCGCCCCGAGTACGTGAAGTTCGCGCGCGAGGCGTATGCGGCGTGGGCACAGCTCGAGGAAGACGCGGGGGAGCAACTCGTCTTTCGGACGGGCGGGCTCGACCTGTATCCCGAGAGCGCGCATGGTTGGATCGACGACTACCAGGGCTCGCTCGATGAATGCGGGATCCCGTATGAATGGCTCGAGCCGTCAGCCGTGATGGAGCGGTGGCCGCAGTGGCGACTGTCGGACGACGTCCGCTCGATGTACCAAGTGGACTCGGGCGTCGTGGCCGCGGCCCGGGC
>JACCXF010000282.1 GCA_013697295.1 Actinomycetota bacterium
CACGATGAAGGTGGAACCGTGACCGGGCTCAGAGAGGAGTTGCACGCTCCCGCGATGCGCAAGAGCGATCTGCCTCACGATCGCGAGACCCAATCCGGTGCCTCCCCGGTCGCGCGAGCGCGAGACATCCGCCCTCCAGAAACGGTCGAATACACGCTCCTGCTGCTCAGCCGGGATCCCTGGACCTTGATCCGTCACCGAGATCCAGGCCCAGGACGCCTCGGCTCCGGCAGCGAGGACGATCTCGGAGTCTTCCGGCGCATACCGGATAGCGTTGTCAACGAGGTTCGCTACGGCGCGCTTGAGCCCTTCCTCGTCACCCTCGATCGTCACCTGGGCGGCAAAGTCCGCTCGCAATCGCAACCGATGCTTCACGGCTAGGGCCTCGAGCTCCTCGCCGACCTCCGCGACGAGTGCCGTTAGCGAGAGATCCTCGCCAACGGGGGTACGAGAATCGAGGCGCGCGAGAGCGAAGAGATCGTCCACGAGTAAAGCCATTCGTTCGGTCGCACGGCGGGCCACCGAACCGGCGCGCTCGAGCTCCTCTTTGCTCACGTCCGGATCGGCAAGGGCAACGTCGAGATTCGTCTTGATGATCGCAAGGGGATTGCGCAACTCATGGGATGCGTCCGCGACGAAGCGCCGCTGCATCGCGAAGGCGTCCTCTAAACGAGCGAGCATCCTGTCGAACGTGTCCGCCAGCCGCTTGAGTTCGTCCGAGGGCCCTTCGAGCTCGATCCTCTGCGAAAGGTCCGTCGCCTGGATGTGATTGGCGACGTCGGTGATGCGACCGATCGGAGCGAGCGTTCGACCGGACACGACCCACCCCACCCCGAGGCTGATCACAAAGAGCACGCCAAGAGCCGCGAACGAGTAGCTCTTGAGGTTCTCGAGGGTCTGCGTGTTCACCAGGCGCACGAGCTCCTGGAAATCGGTAACGAGCTGAACCTCTGAACCATCGAGTACTCCGTCGTGGTTCAGGTCGGCGTATCCGGACACTCGCGCCGGCCGAACCATCGAGTCGTCGAGCGACATCAACAACGCGAAATAGAGCGTGCCGACCAACAGGGCTGCGAGGACGAACAGGACGGTCGAATAGAGGACCGTCATCCGGAACCGAGCGGACCGCATGAAATCCGGCAGGCGATCGAGCCATTGCCCTCGGACGCTCACGCGTCCTCTCGCAATCGATAACCACGGCCCACTACGGTCTCGATCGGTTGCGGCTCCTCGCCCTCCACGAGTTTTCTCCTCAACGTCATGACCGTGACCCGCACGGTATGCGTGAAGGGGTCGGCATTCTCGTCCCACACATGTTCGAGCAGATCCTCCTGCGACAAGGCCTCACCCGGCCGGCTCATGAAGTATCGGAGCAAAGCGAACTCCTTGGGGCTCAATCTTAGAGATCGATCGAAGCGCTTGGCCTCGTGGCGGGTCGTGTCCAACTCGATGCTTCCGCAACGGAGCAGTGCCCCCGATGACGATCCGTCGCGACGCAGCAGCGCGCGCACGCGGGCAGCGAGCTCGGCGAAGTCGAAAGGCTTCGAGAGGTAGTCGTCCGCACCGTCGTCCAGTCCAGCAACACGATCCTCGATCTCGCCCAGGGCCGTCAGCATCAAAACGCGCGGGGACCCGTTGCTCCCTTCCGCCTTGACCGCCCGAGCGATCGCGCGGCCGTTCCTCTTCGGCAGGTTGATATCGAGACACAACAAGTCATAGTCGTTTAGCGAGATCTTCTCTAGCGCCTCGTCGCCGTCGTAGGCCACATCGACCGCATATCCCTCCCGGTCGAGTCCCCGAGCGACTGCATCGGCAAGATCCCGTTCGTCCTCCACCACCAGGATGCGCATGAACTCATAGTAGGACCGCAGGCAGGCATATAGGAGGGCGATTTCTTTACCTCGGCTTTAGCCGTGAGCGCATAACCTCGGTACATGTCAGCCGTCGACAAGCAGCAGCGTTCACCCGATGGGTCCCCCCCGGCCCGGTCGGACGCGCTGTATGGCGGCGGCGATCCGCCCGAATGGGTCCGGCGAGGCCTGAGGCCGTCCTCACCCCTTGCCCCCCAGCCCGAAGCACCGCCGAAGGCGGCTTGGGCCCGCCGGCCCGGGTGGATCATCTCTCTCTTCCTCGTGGCCCTTCTGCTTGCGGGATCGGCCTACGTGCTGGGCCGGTCCCAGGTCGCGCCCGCCGACAACGAGGACGGACGCGTTTCGACCGTCGCTGGTCCGGGGCCGGTCACCGGGAACGGACGTGAGCCGGTAGCCGCCGTCGCCGAAGCCGTGCTCCCATCGATGGTGCAGATCGAGACCGACACTGGACTCGGATCGGGCATCGTCTACGACGAGGACGGCTTCATCCTCACGGCCGCACACGTGGTCGAAGGCGCCGATGAGGTCACCGTTCGCCTCGCTGACGGGCAGCGGGTGGACGGCCGCGTGATCGGAGCCCACGACGGGACCGATGTTGCGGTCATCCTGGCCGAGGAGGGCAACCTCGTTCCGGCGACGCTCGCAACGGGGGTTCCTCTGCGCGTCGGCCAGCTTGCGGTCGCTGTCGGCAGTCCGTTCGGGCTCGAACAGACGGTTACGTCCGGGATCGTGTCAGCCCTCGATCGCAGCATCGTGACAAACAATGGTGAATCGGTTACGAACATGATCCAAACCGATGCACCGATCAATCCGGGCAACTCCGGAGGAGCTCTCGTGGACCGCCAGGGTCGGGTGATCGGCATCAACGACGCGATCGCCTCCGATTCTGGCGTCAGCGCGGGGGTGGGGTTCGCGATCCCGATAGACACGGCCGCCACCGTTGCCAACGCGCTGCTGGACGGCCGAACCCCGCAGTTCGGCTACCTCGGGGTGGGTGGGATGGAGACCTCGACGGGTGAGAGCGGCGTGCTCGTCACGGAGGTCCAGCCGAGCACTCCGGCGGAGCGGGCCGGCCTGCGGCCCGGCGACATCATCACCGCCATCGATGGCAACCCTGTCGATGACATGACGGATCTGGCCGGTCGCGTCCAGGCGTTGAACCCCGGCACGACGGTGACCCTAGAGTTCCTTCGAAACGGGAGCCCCCAAACCGTAGACGTTCGACTCGCACGGCGCTGAACCGAGCACAGGAGGAAATCTCGACATGAGCGAAAGGCAACCTTCAGTCGGGCGCCCGTCCGATTCCGGCAGGGCTCGCAGCACGCTCGAAAGCGCGCTCTTCGAGATGAAGCGGATAATCGTCGGACAGGAAGCGATGCTCGAGCGAGTTTTCGTGGCGCTCCTTGCGGGCGGACACGTTCTGATCGAAGGCGTACCGGGGCTCGCCAAGACGCTAACCGTGAAAACGCTCGCCGAGGTCCTCGGCGGCAGCTTCAAGAGGGTTCAGTTCACCCCAGACCTCGTGCCCGCTGATCTCGTGGGCACGCGCATCTATAGAGCGAACAGTGGCGACTTCGACACCGAGCTCGGACCGGTGTTCTGCAACTTCCTCCTCGCCGACGAGATCAACCGCGCTCCCGCCAAGGTCCAGTCGGCGCTGCTCGAGGTGATGCAAGAGAAGCAGGTGACGATCGGAGGCTCGACCTACGAAGTGGAGGAGCCATTCCTCGTCATGGCGACGCAGAATCCGATCGAGTCGGAAGGCACCTACCCCCTCCCCGAGGCACAGGTTGACCGCTTCATGATGAAGATCGTCGTCGACTACCCGAACTTCTCAGAGGAGATGTCGGTCGTTCAGCGTGCTTTGGTCGAGCCGGCGGAGGTACAACAGGTTCTGACCGCGGACGAGTTGCTTGTCTTTCAGAAGACAGTCTCGGAGATCTTCGTCGATCGACTCGTTTCCGAGTACGCCGTCGCGTTGACGATGGCGACCCGACAGCCCGGCCGGTACGAGCTCGACCATCTACAGGATTACATCGCATACGGGGCCAGCCCGCGCGGGTCCATCAATCTGATCCTCGCTGCACGCGCACTAGCGGTTCTGCGCGCCCGCCGCTACGTGCTACCGGAAGACGTCCGAGACCTTGCGAAAGACATCCTGCGTCACCGTCTGGTCTTGACCTACGACGCTCTTGCCGACGAAGTGACGCCGGATGCCATCCTCGACCAGGTCCTGCAGAAGATCCCCACGCCGGCGGTCCAGCTGAGCCGCCACGAAACCGCGTGAATCGTCGGGACCGCCTAAAGGTGGTCCGAACCAAGCACCAGCCCGGTCCGGGCACGATGCCGGAACCCCTGCTGCGCGCCCTGGACATGGATGTCCGGCGTCGCGTCGACGGCTTGCTATCCGGCGACTTCCGTTCCGTACTTCTCGGTGGGGGCACCGAGCTTGCGCAGGTCCGGACCTACGTCCCCGGCGACGACGTCCGCCTGATCGAGTGGAACGTCACCGCGCGAACTAACGAAACTCACGTACGCGTTCATCACGCCGAACAAGCTCTGACCACGTGGCTCGTCCTGGACGATTCACCATCGATGGCTTTCGGAACGGCCGACCGGCGCAAGGCCGACGTGGCCGAGGGCGTTTCCCTCGCCGTGGCTCATATCGCAACCCGTCGCGCCAATCGATTGGGTGTGATGACCTTCGGTGGAGCGACCCTCGAAATGACGAGGCCCAGCCAGGGACGCGCCGGGCTCCTGAGCTTGTTGCTGACCCTGAGGCGCAGAGGCCCGACAAGCGCCGACGGAGTAGGCCTCGCGGCGGCCCTGCAGAAGGCCGAGGCAACCATGCGCACCCGCTCCGCCATCTTCGTCGTGTCGGACTTCCGGGGGGGCCTCGACTGGGCTCGGTCGCTGGGGCGACTAGCTCATCGCAACGACGTGTTCGCTATCGAGATCGTCGATCCCCGTGAGCAACGACTCGTAGACATCGGCGACGTCTACCTCGCCGACCCCGAGACAGGAAGGCAGGTACGGGTCGACACCCGCGACCGGGTCCTTCGCGAAAGGTTCGAACGCGAGGCCAGGCGCGAGCGCGAGGAAGTGCGCAAGGCCATGCGTAGGGCGGGCGCGCACCACGTAACGTTGTCGACTGCCGGGGATTGGCTAAGGATCCTGGCGGCGTTCCTGACCAGCCGGAGACGAGCGTGAGTTTCGCGTCACCGGGCTGGCTCCTGATCCTTCTCATCATCCCGATCCTTATAGCCCTGTATCTCTGGGCGCAGCGACGTCGTGCGCGCTGGAGCGTCTCGTTCACGAATCTCGACGTCCTTGCGAAGGTGGTTGCGACTCGCCCGGCATGGCGACGTCACGTGCCCGCTGCGCTCTACCTCCTCGCGCTGAGTGCGCTTTTTTTGGGGATGGCGCGACCGGAATCCACGATCAGCGTGCCGCGCGAGCAGGCGACCATCGTCTTGGCTTTGGACGCGTCGGGGTCGATGCGGGCTACCGACGTCGAGCCCACCAGGCTCACGGCCGCCCAGGAGTCCGCGCGATCCTTCATCGATCAACTCCCCGACAAGTTTCAGGTAGGAGTCGTTTCGTTCGCGGAGCAAGCACAGATTCTGAACCAACCCACGACCGATCGAGTGGCTGTGATCGAATCCATCGATTCGTTGCTCGCGGATGGACCGACGGCCATGGGTGATGCCGTGGACCGGGCGCTCGACCTCGGACGGTCGGATGAGGAACCCGCCCCGACACCTCCACCCGGGGCATCCCAGGGTCCCAACGCCTCCGAAGCGCCGGGAGCTCCGAGCCCATCAGCGGGCGGGACGCCGCTCCCGAAGGACCGGCTGGACGCCATCGTCTTGCTTTCGGATGGGTACAACACCTCCGGCGCGGTCGCTCCTCTGGAGGCGGCCGAACGCGCTAGCGAACTCGGGATACCCGTCTACACGATCGCTTTGGGGACTCCGGAAGGCACGGTGGAAGTACCGGACCGTCTGGGGATCCCGCGCGTCATCAGGGTCCCGCCCGACTACGAGACACTGGCTGCCATGGCCGAGACCACGGGAGCCGAATCGTTCACGGCGCCATCGGAAGACGACCTGCGCAGCATCTACGAGGACCTGGGGTCGCGCATCGGTTTCGTGGACGACAAGCAGGAGGTCACGTTCGCTTTCGCGGCGGCGGGAGCCCTGATCGCCTTGCTGGGCGCGGGCCTCGGCGCGGTCTGGTCGGGCCGCATCCCCTAGCCTTTATCCGTCCTTTATCTCCCCTTTGCTTGACTACAGGTCAGGGTCCGGAGTCCCTGCCGGGCCTAGAGGGAGGTCGATACGGTGAGGAGAGATCCCGCCATGGCGGGTAGTCGTCCCCAACAGCTTCCACGCGCGTCGAAGCGTTCCGAGAAGGGTCGTGTGTGTGCCCACGAGGGATGCCCGACCGTTATCTCCCAGTACAACAAGAGGGAGAAGTGCTGGGCCCATGCGGAGATGAAGATCCCCAGGCTGAGAGGCCGCAACCCCGCCCCCGCAGAAGGCTAGTCGCTGCGCGAGCGGACCGCCTTCAGACCGACCGCCGCTCCGCCCAACATCAACCCTGCAAGCGCGCCGCGACGCGCCATGTCCTTGCGCACGCGCGATCTCCCGATCCTGACGTAGGGCCGCGACGCTGTGGCCGTTTCTGCGAACGCGTCGGTACTGGATCGTTCGCACCGGAAACCGGTGGCCACCAACTTGGCGGGCGAGACCACCCAGGGATGCATGAGGTAGTGCAGCATCCCCGCCGGCGCTTCTCCCAAGCCCGCCGACCACAGCTTCTCGGCCATGCCGTAGGCGCTCGGCTCCGCGAGGCTGATCCGTTTCCGTCCGATGATCGCGAGCATCTCGTCGACGCCGATGTGGTCCGCTGGGGCCAGATTGAATGGCCCATCCAGGTTAGCGCCCACAGCGTGGTGCAGAGCACGAGCAACATCCTCTTCGTGTACGAATTGAAGCGGTGGATCATGACCTCGGACCCCGAAGGCCACCGGCAGCTCGAGCATGTGCGACCACGCGTTGTCCACGTGGGAACCGAACACGATCGCCGGCCTGAACACGGTCATCGTGATGTCGGGGAACTCTTGACGGAATTCCTTGATCACGTATTCGACTTCGAGTTTGTGGGCGGGATACGAGAAGTCGAGGTTGGCTCGAAGCGGCGACTCCTCGGTTAATGGGAAGTCGTTGTCGGGGTGAGCCCCGTAGACGGTTGCGGACGACGTGTAGACGATCTTTTTCACGCCCGCCTCGGCGCTACTTCGAAAGACGTTCTGGCTTCCGGCGACGTTCACATCGCGCATGCGGGACTCGTCTTTGATCGGGTCCATGATGAAAGCCAGGTGGACGACGACGTCAACGCCCGCTAGCCGTTGAGCGAGGTATTCATTGCGGATGTCCAGTTGGTCGAACACCAGTTTCTTCGATGCCGTCTCCGGCTCTCGCAGATCGAAGCCAAGGATGCGTTCGATGCGGTCATCGCCGTCCAGATGCTCGATCAGCCGCCCGGCGAGGTAGCCGGAGGCCCCGGTTACTGCGATCGTGAGCTTGTGAGCGTCGGGCATGACTTCAGAGCGTACTGCGCGACGATGGGGACATGACTCAGGAACCCTTCGGGGACATCCCCCTATTCCGGGAGATCCAGAAACTCCTCTCCTCGGGCGACGGACCCATCAACTTCGAGATCGCGCGTCAGATCGCGGTTGCGGTCGCGGCGCAGGGCACTGCGGACCGGCCCGTCGAAGCCTCCGACACGAGGGCCTTCGCGGATGCCGTTCACGAGGCAGAGACCCTCATTTCCGGCTACACGCGACTACCCCTTGATGAACCCCTCCGCCCGGAAGCCATCGGAAGAACACAGTGGATCTCCTCGACGATGGACGGGTGGCGGTGGCTGCTCGAACATCTGGCTGTCCGCTTCACCGCAGAGCTCGCCCGGCTCGGTGCGGAAGAAGCTGAGGGCGGCGTCAACCCGATGCAGGCCGCGATGGGACAGATGGGGCCATTGCTCATGGGGATGCAGGTCGGCACCCTGATCGGACATCTATCGAAAGAGGCGCTGGGGAGATACGACTTCCCGATCCCGCGCGAGGACGATGGTCGCTTGTTCTTCGTCGTGCCCAACCTCGACGCCCTGGCTCAGGACTATGGCTTCGATCGAGCGGCGTCCCGGCGCTGGATCGCCGCGCATGACGTGGCGCGCCATCTCGTCATCATTTCCGTACCGTGGGCGGGCCGTTACTTCCGGAGCCTGCTGACCGACGTGGTCGATGCGATCGAGATAGACGTCGAGGGTCTCGAGCAGCGCCTGGTGGAGCTTCAGAGTCGCGGTCCGGAGGCGATGCAGGAAGGGATGGGGCAAGACGGCGTCGTGCCCATCGCCTCCACTGAGAAGCACCGCGCCGCGCTGGACCGGATGAGAGCGTTCCTTGCGGTCCTCGAGGGTTACGGGGCCGAGACCATGAGCGTTGTCGGACCGCAGATCGTGCCCGAACACGAAGCGCGCATCGCCGAGGGGATGGCGCGCCAGCAGGCCTCTCCGTCCGAGGGCGAGGCGATGCTGTCATCGATCCTCGGAGTGTCGCTGGATCGTCAGCTCGAGATCTCGGGGGCCACCTTCTGCAAGGCGATCCTCGAGCTGAGGGGCCTGAGCGCGCTCATCCGGGTGTGGGCCGCGCCCGACAACCTGCCCTCGATCGCAGAGGTGAAGGACCCCTTCGTTTGGATCGAGCGGGTCCTCGACCCCTAGTTTTCGGTGGTCGCCGCGAGAGTGAAGAACTCGCCGGTGCCGAACTCCAGCAACCGCTCGATCCCGTAGCGTTCGACGATCTGCCCCAACTGACTCTCGTGCGCGCGCGTGGCCGCCTCTTTCAGTGGCCGCAGTTCCTCCGTCAGCCAGAAATCGATCGCCAGCTCATCGGGCCGCGCCAAGGCCGGCCCGTGCGGCCCCCACACGTCGGTGTCATCCATAACCTCGGGGAACCGCTCTGTCCATTCTGTGCTCATCACGGCGTAGAACAAGCGAGCACCCTGCTTCGCGTATCTCTGGAACGCGGTCGTCGCCCACGCGTACACCGCGATGTGGTCCGGGTGACCAGTCTGCCCGTCCGGTCCGAAGGTCAAGATCGTGTCGGGTTGGTGCGTCTCAAAGATGGGGCGCAGGCGTTCGACTGCTTCTTCCTCGTCGGCGGTCGCGCACGCTCCGTCGCGGTAATCGAGGAAGACTGGCGGGCCGACGCCGAGGGCCGCCAGCGATGCGGTGAGCTCCGCCTCTCGGATATGTGGAATGTCCTTCGGAGGCCATCGGTCGTGATCCTGGCTGCCCTCTTCGCCTCTCGTGGCGGTGACCGACAACACCCTCTGACCGTTCCGCGCGGCGCTCGCCATGATGCCGCCGCTGACGTAGTTCTCATCATCGGGGTGCGCCCACACACCCAGGATGTCCCCTAGTGAACCAGCATCATAGATCCGCACGCGTCCTTGATAACCAATGCAGCCTCGATCCGCAACGGCTACGCGGGAAAGACCTCGCCCTCTACCCCACCGTTTTCGATCCACAGGATGCCCATGGAAGGAAAGGGCGCTCGTCTTTTCCAGGTCGGGCTGCCGGGATTGAACAACAGCAACTCCCCGTCGTCCTCGTTGACCGGCATGTGGGAGTGACCAAACACGACGACCCGCGCGTCGGGGAAGCGCTTCTTCAACCGGTCTCGACGTCCGGACCTCGGCCCCGAGTCGTGCAGCATCGCTATCCGGATGCCACCGAGCTCGACCTCTGCGACTTCGGTGGCGCCCCAGTCTTTGACGTCCAGACCGTCAACGTTCCCCATCACGACCGTGACCGGGGCTAGAGCAGCGATCTCGTCCAACAGCGCGGGATCGGTCACGTCCCCTCCATGCAAGACGTGATCGGCGGTCTCGAGGTAGGGCCATGCGCTGGCTGGAAGGGCGCGCGTCATCCCTGAGGTGTGCGTATCGGCGAGGACGACGATCTTCACACGAGTGAGACTACGCGGTCGGGGTTCCTGCCTTCTCCAACACCGCGCCGTTCGTCACGTTGGCCGCGGCTCTGTCGTCGCCGGCGGCTTCGCCGCAGATCGGGCACTTCGGATCGCGCCGGACCTTCACTTC
>JACCXF010000288.1 GCA_013697295.1 Actinomycetota bacterium
ACCCCGAGGTGACTGCCTTCCTCTCCTGCTGGGTCTACGAGGAGCTCTGGCACGGGGAGGCGTTCAGCCGCTTCTTGGGGGAAGCGGGCTGCGGTCTCGGCCCCGACAGGGAGGAGGTCTGGGCCGATGCACCCTTTCCATCGCGGGTCGGCCGCAACTCCTGGATCCGGCGGAGGCTCCTGGGCAAGGGCCACGCATCGCACCTGGCCACGCTCCTCGGCTCGATGGTGTTTCGGGACTTCGTGGCCCTCCACATGACCTGGGGCGCGATCAACGAGCTGTCGACGCTCGGCGCGTACGAGCGCCTCATCGCCCGAACGAACCACCCGGTCCTGGTCGACTTGCTCACCAGGATCATCAAGGATGAGCGCCGTCACTTCGCCTTCTATCGCGCGCAGGCGAGGATGCGGCTCGCGCGCAGTCTTGGCACGGCAAGGGCCGTACGATGGACGCTCGACCATCTGTGGGCTCCGGCCGGCACCGGCGTGCGCCCCCAGTGGGAGACGGACTTCGTCATCGCCTGGCTGTTCAACGGAGACGACGGCCGGGCGGCCGCGGAAGACATGGACGAGACGATCGCCCAGCTCCCCGGGTTCGCCGGCTCGCGACTGGCGGCGAGGGCGCGGGGAGAGGCGATAGCCCGAATGGGCCCAGACTTCGAGAAGATGCGGGTGGCTGCGCCTCTGGCCGCCTTCCGGACCTGAGCGGTCGTCGGCCGGGCCGGGCCCAACGCCCCTGCTAGCATCCGAGAGGTGCCCTCCCGACCCGCATCGGCCGGGGATCCATCCCTCGACCGGATCGCGACGGTCCCGAACCTGATCTCGCTGATCCGAATCCTGTCCATCCCGGTGTTCGTGATCCTGCTGCAACGCCCCCGGACCGAGGTCGTGGGGCTGGTGGTCCTTGTGCTCGTCGTTTCGACGGACTGGGTTGACGGGCGGATCGCGAGACGAACGGGCCAGGTGACGAACGTCGGAAAGATCCTCGATCCCGTCGCGGATCGCCTCGCGCTCGCCTCCGCGCTCGTCGCACTGACCGTTCGGGGCGTCTTCCCCCTGTGGGCGACACTGGTCGTGGTCGTTCGGGATGCCCTGCTGGTGGCGGCGGGAGCGATCCTGCTCTTGCGTAGGGGAGTGCGTCTGGATGTCCGCTGGAGCGGCAAGATCGCGACGTTCGCGCTGATGACCGGCGTCCCGCTCATCGCCTGGGGCGAGTTCGACCGCTTTCTGGCCGGACCAGCGCTGGTGGTCGGATGGCCGGTCTTCCTGGCGGGGCTCGCCATCTATCTCTTCACGACGATGCAGTACGTCCGTGACGCCCGACGGGCGGTCGGCCATCGCTCGGTATGATGCGGCGCATGAACGCAGCGCGTCTCGTCACTCGATCGAGTGCCTAATGAGGAAAGGATCGACTCCGGGCGGGAACCCTCGACTCGCCCCAGCGACGCCCACCCTCACGTACGACCTAAGGGTGAGGGTAGGAGTTCATCGGGCGCTCCGATTCGTAGTCGGCGAGGCTCGACGGGAGGCCCCCTTGTGACGGATGGCTTCCACATAGCCAGCTCGGAGGATATCCGTGGCGGCCGGGTGACGGACGTCTACTTCGTTCGGGGACGGGAGATTCTCCGCGCGCTCGGGCGGGACCCGCACGTCGTCGCCGAGGTTCGCGCCGCAAGCCTGCCCCATGACTGGCCGTGGGCCGTCCTCGCGGGAATGGAGGAGGTCCTCATCCTCCTCGAGGGTCGGGGGGTCGACGCCCGAGCGCTTCCGGAGGGCAGCGTCTTCTATCCAGAAGAACCCGTACTCGAACTGGAGGGACCCTACCTGGCCTTCGGAGAGCTCGAGACAGCCCTTCTCGGATTCCTTTCGCAGGCGAGCGGAATCGCGACCGCAGCCGCGCGCTGCAAGTTCGCTGCGGGAGGCCGGCCCGTGTATTCGTTCGGGGCCCGGCGGATGCACCCGGCGATCACGCCGATGGTGGAGAGATCGGCGTTCATTGGAGGCTGTGACGGCGTGGCGACGATCCCCGGGGCCGAGCTCGTGGGTACGTCGCCGGTCGGAACCATGGCTCACAGCCTTGTGCTCATGCTTGGGGAGGACGAGGCCTGGCGCGGCTTCGATCGTGTGGTCGATCCGCGAGTGCCCCGCGTCGCATTGATCGACACGTTCCAGGACGAGAAGTTCGGCGCGGCGGCCGCAGGGCGCGTGCTCGGGGAACGGCTGGCGGGTGTCCGGTTGGACACGCCGGCGTCGCGTCGCGGAGACTTCAGGGCGATCCTTCGCGAAGTGCGCTGGGAGCTGGATCGGCAGGGATTCTCACAGGTCCGTCTGTTCGTCTCCGGAGGGATCGACGAGCAGCGCATCCTTGAGCTCAACCGATATGCGGACGCCTACGGTGTCGGGGGTTCCATCAGCAATGCCAGTGTGGTGGACTTCGCCATGGACGTCGTGGAGGTGGACGGTGAAACTCGAGCAAAGCGCGGGAAACTGTCTGGGCGCAAGCACTTTTGGGTCTGTCCCGAATGCGGGAATCGGGGGCTCGCGCCAGCGGTCACCAAGCTGGGGGACTGCCCTCGCTGCGGCCACCGGGTTCGCTCTCTCCTCCAGGCGGCCCTCGCCCGTGGGACCGCCAAGCGGGCGACGAAGCCCGCACGAGAGATCCGGCAGTTCGCCCTCGATCAGGTGGCTCGGGCGCCACGTGCCATTCCGACTGAGGAGTAAGGCAACCGCACCCCGCTTCGCGGTATCGTTCAGGCTCTCCTGGTCCGAGCGTCGACTGAAGTACACCGGAGGGAACGGGACATGGAATACCCAGAAGACCTTCAGTACACCGAACAGCACGAGTGGGTACGGCAAGAGGCCGCCACCCGCTACCGGATCGGGATCACCGACTTCGCGCAGGACGCAGTCGGCGACGTCGTGTACGTCGACGTGCCGGAAGTGGGAACGGAGGTCACCGCCGGCGAGCCATTCGGCGAGGTGGAATCCACCAAGTCGGTTTCCGACATCTACGCGCCGATGAGCGGAACAGTGGTGGAGCGCAACGCCGCCCTCGCCGATTCCCCAGAGCGGGTGAACCAGGATCCCTACGGAGAGGGTTGGATGATCGTGGTCGAGGCAAGCGAAGCCCCAGACGCGCCGAACCTCCTGGATGCGGCCGCCTACCGGGACCGAACCCTCAAGGAATCCGGCGAAGACAGCTAGACAAAACGCCTCGTCAAACGCTCGCTCGGCCCCAAGTCTCGACCTAAATCTCCTTACGACTCTTGACTACAGCTTCATGCTGGGTGTAGAGTGCGAGGTCCTCTCGGACTCGACCTGCCGTAGAGAACAGTATGCGGTGGAGGGTGAGCATGGTCTGTCCGAAATGCAAACATCGAAACTCGGACGACGCTCGGTTCTGTTCGAACTGTGGTGCTCCCCTTCAGCAAGACACCACCATGAGCCTGAGCCCGATCGACGTCGACGAGGATGTCGTCGAGGAAACCGGAGGGCCGCAGGCCGATCTCGAGGCCGGTCAGGGGTTGCTCGTGGTCCAGCGGGGGCCGGTGGCGGGATCGAAGTTCCTGATCGACAAGGACGTCACCACCGTTGGGCGGCACCCCGAGAGCGACATCTTCCTCGACGACGTCACCGTGTCACGCAAACACGCGCACATCCAGCGTCGGGGCGACGCCTTCTCCATCTCGGACGAAGGAAGCCTGAACGGCACGTACGTCAACCGGCGCCGTGTCGAGGACACCGAGCTCGCGAACGGTGACGAACTCCAGATCGGAAAGTTCAAGCTGGTCATCTACGTGGGGGAGTGACGTTGGCGACGCGCAACTACATGTCCATCGGGGAGGTCCTCGTCACGCTGAAGACCGAGTTTCCCGACATCACGATCTCCAAGATCCGGTTCCTCGAAGGGGAGGGGCTGGTCGACCCCGAGCGCACGCCCTCCGGCTACCGCAAGTTTCGCCCGGAGGAGGTCGACCGCCTTCGCACGATCCTGCGCATGCAGCGCGACGAGTACCTACCGCTCAAGGTGATCAAGGAGCGCCTCGACACCACGGCAGATGCCGATGCCCCGTCGCGGGCGACGAAACCCTCGGACGGTGATGAGCAGGAGCTCGGCGTCCCGCCGACGGGGCTGCACATGTCGGTGGAGGAGCTCTCCGCGGCGACGGGGGTGGAGCGTGAGCGGATCCGCGAGCTCGAGTCCTTCGGGATCCTTTGCTCCCACGGCTTGAACGGTGAGCGCTACTACGACGGAGATGACTTCATCGTGCTGTCGATCGCCAAGGGG
>JACCXF010000300.1 GCA_013697295.1 Actinomycetota bacterium
CGGATCGAGCCACGAAGATGGGAGCGGACGCGCAAGAGCGGGTTCGCGATGAGTTCCTGGGGCCACGCCAACTCATGCAGTACCTGAAGCTGATCGCCGGACTCATCGAAGGCTGACGCAACCGGCTGCCCCATGGGAGGTGCCACTCGTGAAGCTCTACGCCGAAACGTCCCGGAAAAGAACCCGTCAGTTGCTGTTCGATGCGGCGTTCCTCTTATGGGTCGCGATCTGGACCCGCATCGGGGCGCGCGTCTACGAGCTGGTGGACGGTCTAAGGGCGACCGGACGAACGATCCAAGAAGCCGGCAGTGACTTCTCGGGTGCTCTCGATCGCGTTGCGGATGACGTGGAGGGCGTCCCTTTGGTCGGAGACCTGTTGCGCGCGCCGTTTGAGGCCGTGTCATCGGGGGGGCAGGCGCTCGAGGCAGCGGGGCGGACGCAACAAGATCTGGTTCACACCCTCGCTCTCTACCTCGGGATCCTGCTGGCGCTCATCCCCATCGCTTACGTGTTGTTCAAGTACGTACCCGATCGCGTGCGCTGGGTACGGGAGGCGACGGCGGCGCATCGGATCCGTCTCGACGCAGACGACCTGCACCTCTTCGCGCTGAGAGCGATCGCCAACCGGCCCCTGCACGAGTTGCGCCGCGCGACCCCTGACCCCGGCGGAGCCCTCGCCGCCGGCGACTACAGGGCGCTCGCTGATCTCGAGCTCAACGCGCTGGGCCTGCGAGCCGATCACATCGCCGAAACAAAGGCATGACCTTTACTCGGTCGCTTTTCGGGCGGCGGCGAGCTGGTCCCAGGTGTCGCAGTCGAAGGAGGCGGGTCCGAGGCCTATCCGGGCCACCTCGAGGCCGTGAATCAGGTTCCGCATCGAGGCTCCCGCCGGGTCTTCGACCCGAGTTAGAGCTGCCCTGATGGCATCGACGGCGTACACGGCGAGAAGAGGCTGATCGCGACCATCGGCATCGATGGCGATCGCACCATCGGGCTGCCCCCGAGCCGCCTCGAGCAACGTGGCTACGGAGTCAGGCTGGGCGAACGGAAGGTCCACCGCCAAGATGGCGACCGTGGACGAGCGCACCTCCTCCAATCCCGCGGCAACCGCGGCCACCGGGCCCCCACCCGGAGGCTCCTCCCTCGTCCAGAGAACCTCGCGCGGCGCAGTCCTGCGGGGGCCGACGACCACGATCCGCCGGGCGCCCTCGATCGCGGCGAGGGCGACGTCGAGCAGGCGGCGCCCGCCGACCTCTAGCTCCGCCTTGTCCCGTCCGCCCATCCGGATCGCCGCGCCTCCTGCGAGGATGATTGCGTCGAATCCCATCGGGCCAGCCTACGCGGGGTTAATCACCATCGAGCCTTAGGATTCGAGCCGGCCGAGGAGGTCCTCACGAACGCTCGTACCGTCAACGATCGATTCCTGCGCGCCTGTCGTAGTCAACCGGTGGATCGCATCCCCGTGTGGTTCATGCGCCAGGCGGGCCGGAGTCTGCCCGAGTATCGACGGTTGAAAGAAGACCATTCGATCCTCGATCTCTGTCGCAAGCCCGACCTCGCGACCGAGGTGACGCTTCAGCCGGTGAGGCGGCTGGGCGTGGACGCCGCCATCCTCTTCAGCGACATCGTGGTTCCCCTGATGGGGCTCGGTATCGAGGTGGATATCGTGCCCGGCGTCGGGCCGGTGTTCGCCGACCCTCTGCGCGGAAAGGGGGACGTCGATCGGATCCGCCAACTCGATGCCGAGGCCGACGTGCCGTTCGTGCTCGAAACCATCCGGCAGCTCGTCACCGAGCTGGAGGTGCCGTTGATCGGTTTCTCGGGGGCACCCTTCACTCTCGCCTGCTACCTGATCGAAGGAGGTCCTTCGAAGGACCACGCCCGGACCAAGGCGTTGATGTATTCCGACCCAAGCACATGGAGCGACCTCATGATGCGTCTTGCGGAGATGATCCTCGCTTACACGCGGGCTCAGGTCGCCGCCGGCGCTCGGGCGATCCAGCTGTTCGACAGTTGGATCGGAGTGGTGGGCCGCGATGACTTCGAAGCGCACGTCAAGCCGGCCGTTGCGCACATCCTTGACGGATTACAGGACCTCGATGTTCCGCGCATCTATTTCGGACTTGCAGCGGGAGAACTGCTGTCCTCGTTCGGTTCCCTGGGGGCCGACGTCATCGGTATCGACTGGAGGATTCCGCTGGACGAAGCGCGCGAGAGGATCGGGTCGGATGTCGCCGTCCAGGGGAACCTCGATCCGGCAACATGCCTTGCATCTACGGCGGTCCTCGACGCCAGGGCACAGGAGGTCCTTCGTCGTGGGGGAGGCACCGGACATGTCTTCAACCTCGGGCACGGCGTCTTGCCGCAAACCGATCCCGCCGTCCTCAGCCACCTCGTAGAGCTCGTTCACGATTGGAACGGCGATGGCTGAGACAAGGGCGATCCTTGTGATGGCCTACGGAACACCGCGCGGGCTCGACGATGTCGAGGCGTACTACACGCACATCCGTAGGGGCCGCCCGCCGCCGCCTGAGCTGCTCGAAGAGCTGACCGATCGGTATCGCGCGATAGGCGGGCGGTCGCCACTGTTCGAGATCACTCAAGCTCAAGCGGACGGGGTTGCGCGCCGCCTCGAGGTCCCCGCCTACCTGGGTCAGAAGCATCAGACCCCCTACATCTCGGACGCGGTCGCCCGGATGGCCTCCGACGGTATCGAGCGAGCGGTCGGCCTGGTGCTCGCCCCGCACTACTCGGCCATGAGCATCGGTCAATATGCGGCGGCCGCCGAGCGCGCCGCCGAGGTTAGCGGGTGGACGGGGAAGCTCGAGATGATCGAAAGCTGGAACGTCGAACCCGGCTACATCGAGTGGCTATCGACACGCGTCGAGGATGCGCTGGCGGAGCTCCCCGAGCACTTGCGCGCCGGAACCACGGTGATATTCAGCGCGCACAGCTTGCCCGCTCGTGTCGTCGACCAGGGCGACCCATACGAGGACCAGCTCCGAGGGACGGGTGAGGCCGTTGCTACCCGAGCGGGCCTAACGTCGTGGCGGATCTGCTGGCAGAGCGCGGGGCGAACCGCCGATAGGTGGCTGGGTCCCGACATCCTCGACATCCTCGATGCCCTTGCGGAGGAGAGTACGAAGGCTGTCGTGGTGTGTTCCTGCGGCTTCGTTGCCGATCATCTGGAGGTTCTTTACGACGTCGACATCGAAGCAAAGGCGCGCGCTGATGACCTGGGGATCGCTCTCGTCAGAACAAGATCACCGAATGACGATCCGGAGTTCCTAGACATGCTCGCGGAGCTGGTCGGTCGAGCGATGCGCGGAGCCGGGTGAGCACTCAGCCGCCAAGCGTCGCAGTCATCGGTGCCGGGATCAGTGGGCTGGTGGCCGCTCGGGAGCTCGAGGCCCGAGGTCTTTCCGTTCGCGTGTTCGAGGCCGAGGCGCGCGTAGGGGGAAAGATCGCGACCGGCACGCTTCACGGGATGTCGATCGAGGAAGGTGCGGATTCCTTCTTGGCTCGGGATCCGTGCGTCTCCGAGCTGTGCGCCGAGCTGGGTCTCGGCGACGAGTTGGTGGCTCCAGCGGTCTTCGGCGCTCACATCCTGAGGGGTGGCCGGTTGGTGAAGCTGCCGTCCGGACTCCCTTATGGCATCCCGATCTCGCCCTGGAGCGCGTATCGGACCGGAACGTTGTCGAAGATGGGTGCGCTTCGAGCCGCCGTCGAACCACTTGCGGCGAGACGACTCTCGGGACCCGACGTCTCTGTAGCTTCGTTCATCTCAAGCCGCTTCGGGCGCGAAGCGCTCGATCACCTTGTGGACCCCTTGCTTGCGGGAACGCGCGCCGGCTCGACCGCCGAGATGAGTCTGGCCGCAGCCCTTCCGGCCATAGACGGGGCGGCCCGGGATCATCGGAGCGTATCGACCGCGCTCCGGCGCGCCCGCCGGGCCTCTGGTGAATCGGCTGGACCCCCCTTCCTCGGGTTGCGCGGGGGATTGACACGCGTGGTCGAGGCGCTCCGCGCCGGCTTGGGTTCGGTGACCACCGGCACGAAGGTGGAAGGCCTGCGGGCCAGCGCGCACTCGCGCTACGAGCTGACGCTGTCCGGTGGCGAGAAGGTTCCGGCCGACGGCGTGGTGCTAACGCTGCCCTCCTACGCCTCCGCGCCACTGGTCGCGCCCCTGGCCCCCGAAGCCTCTCGCCGGCTCGCGACGATCGACCACGCGTCGGTTGCGGTCATCTCGCTTGTCTCTCCGAAAGGGGCGCTGGCGCTTCCTCCCGACGGAAGCGGGCTCCTGATCCCCAGTGCGGCCGGCCGGATGCTCACAGCGTGCACGTGGTTCTCGCAGAAATGGCCGCATGCCGGCCCCTCTGACGGTTCCCAGATCGTACGAGCGTTCGTTGGCCGAGCCGGGCGCACCGGGTTCCTCGACCTCGATGACGATGAGCTCGCCGAGCGCGCGGCGAAAGAGTTGACCGACATACTTGGATCCGCCACCAGGTTCGACGAGGCCCGGGTGTCGAGGTGGGACCGATCCCTTCCCCAGTACAAGGTTGGACACCTCCTGCGCGTCTCGGAGATAGAGGAGTCGTTGCGGCAGTATCCAGGCGTCGCCGTGGCGGGCGCGAGCTACCACGGGTCCGGACTCCCAGATTGCATCCGAAGCGCTCGCGCCGCCGCTCGCGCGGTCGAGCGGGGCCTCGGAGCGCGGGTTTCGACGCCTACCGGCGCCTGATCCCGTTCGACGCCGGGGGCCCTATGCTCTGCACGGGGGGCAAGGAGGAGTTGTGACCGAGGATCTGATCTTCACCACCTACCCGGTATTCCGGCTGGTCCCCGACCGCTTGCCGGAGACCGTCAGGGATGTCGCCGCCAAAGAGATCACTGAGCTACTCGATGACTGGGGCGACCGGGTCGAGACGCGCGGCATCTATTCCACGGTCGGCTTCCGGGCCGATTCAGATCTCATGCTGTGGTGGGTGGCGCGTTCAGCCGACGACCTTCAGGGGATCACGGCGGCATTCAGGAAGACACAGCTCGGCCGCGCACTCGAGCAACGCGAGATCTTCTTCGGTCTGGTGCGCCCCGCCGAATTCAGCAAGGATCACCAACCTGCGTTCGTGCA